>NZ_JADEWL010000306.1 GCF_015207665.1 Plectonema cf. radiosum LEGE 06105 | reverse complement strand
AGAAGCCTTGGAAGTATGAATAAAGAAGCCTTTTTATTAATCTTATAAGCCACTATAAAGCTGATAGTAGTTGCTACCAATCCTAACGCTGTATCCAGCGCACCAAGAATTGGACTTTTTAGCCCAAAGTAGAGAATTGTAAAAACAGCAAATAGAACCCATGATATTCCTTCTGCCCAATAGAAAACCTTTTTAGATTGGCTCACCCTTAAGTTGGCAGTAATGTAAAGTCCAATTAACGAGGTTATATTATTAAAGAGCCACACTGGGGCAAATAACCAATCGGGAGGAGCAATCGCAGGTAGTGTGAAATTGTTATAAAATGCCTCTTCGCCATTGTAGCCGGCAGGAATTGCGCTGATTAAATTGGCAAATAGCAGAATTAAAACCGCGTGCCACCATTTGAATGGACGGGAAGATTTGAATTTAGAAGAAGAAGTTATTGAATTTTCCATAATTTTTTATTTAAACGTTATCAATGCAATATTAAAACGAAAACAATTTATAAACAACGATCTCGTTATTTATATTTTTAAAATATACCAGATTCGTTATATTTGAATTATGAGATCATATTTAGAATTAATTACAAAGTGGGAGGTCTTCCTTGCAGAATTACCGGAAGGATCTTTAGAAGATTTCGCCCATTTTTTATTAAGGCCAGCAAAAGAGGCGATTGTAGTGGATACTGAACCTTCCTTAAAAGAATATTTTGATAAAAATACTGATCAATACAATTATCAGGATCATAATTCCGAGGCCTCATTTTTGATTTGGCGATTAAATAAATTTCTTAAAAATTATACTAAATCAGTATTTGACACCCTTCAACTTAATAATCAGGATGAATTTGCAGTTTTGGCGCATGTAGATTATTTGAAAGAATGCACGAAAAAAACAGCTGTGCAAGATAATCTCATTGATATGAGTACCGGTATTGATATGATCAAGAGGCTTATTAACAGAGGTTTGTTGATTGACAGGCCAAATCCTTCAGATAAAAGGGAGCGCTTGGTTCGCCTCTCTGATAAAGGCCGTAATTTACTTTATAAGACATATGAAGGGTTCAGCCATGTTCAGAATATTTTAGTGAGTATGTCTGTTGAGGAAAAATCCCAATTTGTCAGTACGCTTAAGAAGCTGGATGATTATCATACCCGACATCAATTAAAAGAGTAAAGAAATTATGGAAGTAGAAGAAATGTACTCCGGTACCCTCGTCATTACTGCGAAAGATACTACCGAATGGCGCAATTGGTTGAACAAAAATAGCAAAAGAAGAGATGCAGTGTGGCTAGTTATCTATAAAAAGGGATCAAATAAAAAATCAATATATTATGATCAGGCTGTAGATGATGCGCTTTGCTATGGTTGGATAGACAGCAAGCCTAACAAGCGTGATGAAGAAAGTTATTATCAATATTTTTCGAAAAGAAACCCGAAAAGCAACTGGAGCAAAGTGAACAAGGATAAAGTCAGCAAGCTGCTAAAAAGTGGTTTAATGATGCCTTCAGGTCTGGAAATGGTTGAACTTGCCAAATCAACCGGTAC
>NZ_JADEWL010000133.1 GCF_015207665.1 Plectonema cf. radiosum LEGE 06105 | reverse complement strand
CCCATTACCAATCCCCCATTACCAATCCCCCATTACCAATTCCCCATTACCAATCCCCCATTACCAATCCCCAATTACCAATTACCCATTACCAATCCCCAATTACCAATCCCCAATTACCAATCCCCCATTACCAATTCCCCATTACCAATTACCCATTACCCATTACCAATTCTTAGCTGATAATATAAATAACGCTTCAAATATCTTTACGATTTATATATACAATGGCGAGAGATTTACGGGGATTTATCAAAATTCTGGAAGAAAAGGGACAATTACAGCGAATTTCTGCTTTGGTTGACTCGGATTTGGAAATTGCGGAAATTTCTAACCGGATGCTACAAAAAGGTGGCCCCGGTTTGATTTTTGAGAATGTTAAAGGTGCTGATTTTCCCGTAGCGGTGAACTTGATGGGAACCGTCGAAAGGATATGCTGGGCAATGAATATGTCACATCCCCAAGAATTAGAAGAATTGGGGAAAAAATTAGCGCTGTTACAACAACCAAAACCACCGAAAAAGATTTCTCAAGCAATTGATTTTGGCAAGGTGCTATTTGATGTTCTTAAAGCTAAACCCGGAAGAGATTTTTTCCCTGCTTGTCAACAAGTTGTGCTGCAAGGTGATAATTTAGATTTAAATAAATTACCCTTGATACGTCCCTATCCCGGTGATGCAGGTAAGATTATTACTTTGGGATTGGTAATTACTAAAGATTGCGAAACGGGAACACCAAATGTAGGTGTGTATCGTTTACAACTACAATCGAAAAATACCATGACCGTACATTGGCTTTCTGTGCGTGGTGGAGCAAGACATTTACGTAAAGCTGCCGAGAACGGCAAAAAGTTAGAAGTAGCAATTGCTTTAGGTGTAGACCCCTTAATTATCATGGCGGCAGCAACACCGATTCCTGTAGATTTATCCGAGTGGCTATTTGCGGGTTTATACGGAGGTTCTGGAGTAAGTCTAGCAAAATGTAAAACAGTTGATTTAGAAGTTCCCGCAGATTCCGAGTTTGTTTTAGAAGGAACAATAACTCCAGGAGAAGTGCTGCCAGATGGACCTTTTGGCGACCATATGGGATATTATGGTGGTGTGGAAGATTCACCCTTAGTGCGCTTTCAATGCATGACCCACCGTAAAGACCCGGTGTATTTGACGACATTTAGCGGTCGTCCACCCAAAGAAGAAGCCATGATGGCGATCGCACTCAACCGGATTTACACACCAATTTTACGACAGCAGGTTTCGGAAATTGTCGATTTTTTCCTGCCAATGGAAGCCTTGAGTTACAAAGCGGCGATAATATCTATAGATAAAGCATATCCAGGACAAGCGCGAAGGGCAGCTTTAGCGTTTTGGAGTGCCTTACCACAGTTTACCTACACCAAATTTGTCATCGTTGTAGATAAAGATATAAACATTCGCGACCCGCGTCAAGTAGTATGGGCAATAAGCTCCAAAGTAGATCCGACGCGAGATGTGTTTATTTTACCGAATACACCCTTTGATACCTTAGATTTTGCCAGCGAAAAGTTGGGTTTAGGGGGAAGAATGGGAATTGACGCAACAACCAAAATTCCTCCAGAAACCGAACACGAATGGGGGGATGCCTTGGAATCGGATGCAGAAGTAGCCGCAATGGTTGAGAGAAGATGGGCTGAATATGGTTTGGATAAATTGGAATTAGGAGAAGTTGACGTTAATTTATTTGGTTACGATATGAAGTAGCTTTTTACAATTACCTCTTTTCTCAGCGCGAAGAGCGTCTCAGCGGTTTTTTAAAATCGTTAATTTACCAGGAAAAGAGTAATTTTCTCCAAAAACTTTCAAATATTTAACATCATCTGGCACCCAAACAAGGTAAAATCCGTCACTGTTACTTAATTACTAACAAACCATTATTTTATAGGTATTGTAGGAGTTGTAAGTGAAAATAGCATTTATCGGTAAAACATTAATTGCATCTGTGGGTATACTCGCTTTATTTGCACCCCAGCGTGCTGATGCTCAGATAATACCCCAACCTTGGGTATCTGTCGGTGCTAAAGATGGTGATGTCACTTATGCTGTAGGTGCCAAGGCTTTAAATTACGGTGCGGAATTGGGAGTAGGAGAAGATGGTGCTGTCGGTGTAGACATCTTGCAATTTCTTCCGTTACCAAAGATTTCTCCTTATGTTGGGTTAGGATACTACACCGAAGGTAAAGGAGTAGCGGTTTCCGGTGGTGTACAAGTTAGCCCTAGCAATAATTTCTTTCTTGGTGCTGGTTATAATACACGTCGCGGTATTAATGGACAATTGGGAATCAAATTCTAATTTTCTTCCCATACATATTTAAGATATATTTAATTTCGGCATTGTTGACTTTTGAGTTACCAATGTCGATTTTTTTGAAAAGCCTATCTTGCGACTGATAACAACTACTTGAGATTAATCTTTAACTCCATCTTCGGTGAGATAGCACTTGTGAATAAAATCTGATTAAATTTATACGAACTGCATTTGTAATATAGTTCACTTTTTCATCCCCATATTTAATCAAATAAAGGTAATTCTCAATGCTTCTGCTAATTAAAAAATTTGGTGGTTGGAGCAAGCAACAATTTTCATGGTTATGGGAAAGCAATAGCGGAGATTGGCCTTGGTTGGCTGAGAAACCGATGCAAATTGCGGGACTTAATCGCAGTTTGTGGAGGGGTGCAGTTCCTTCAATTAGCTTTTATGTTTTACTTTCACTATCTGGGATAATTGCAACTCTGGGACTTTTAGCAAATAGTGCAGCAACAATTATTGGTGCGATGATAGTTGCACCTTTGATGGGACCGATAATTGCCATCGCTTATAGTATGGTAGCTGCGAACCAACGTCTTTTAAAGCGTTCTAGTTTTACCTTAGTTAAAGGTGTTTTATTAACCGTTGTAATTTCCCTTCTAATCACTAAATTAGTCGGAATTAAAACTTTAGGTTCGGAAATTGCCGGAAGAATTAGTCCCACTCTACTCGATATGGGAGTAGCCTTAGCTGCTGGTGCTGCTGGTGCTTATGCTAAATCCCGACGCAGTATTGCTGATGCATTACCTGGAGTTGCGATCGCAGTTGCATTAGTTCCACCTTTGAGTGTGGTTGGTATTGGATTGGCAATGAATTCACAATCGGTTGCTATCGGTTCTAGTCTACTGTTTTTAGCTAATTTAACCGGAATTATCTTTAGTGGTGCAATCGTCTTTCTTTCCCAAGGTTACGGTTCTTTAGCAAAAGCTCGTCAAGGTTTGATAGTATCAATTACAGGAATACTTTTGCTTGGTTTACCCTTGAGTTTTTCGTTACAAACATTGTTGATTCAAGAACAAACTCGCCGTCAAATTTCCTATTTACTTTATAATAAAACTCAGACTTTTGCTGATACAAATATAAGAAGTATTAAAGTCAGACGACAAGGAAAACAACTTTTTGTTGAAATGGAAGTTGCTGCACCTTTTAATTTGATTACAGATGAACAGGTAAAGGAAGTTCATCAATTTTTACAAGCAGAATTAGATAAACCTTTAAATTTTAAAGTTGAAATAATTCCAACTCAACAATATGAACTTCCAGCTAGTAAATTTTAACCTAATCGCGTAATTTCCCATTCCTCGGAGCGGGTGGCGATGTAAACATCGGGGTTTGGAACCTCGCCGGAAGCCTCCCTTACAGGTAGGCGAGAGGCTTCTTACTGCTTGAGCTAAACTAAATCCGGAAATACTGATTGTACAGCAGGATGTACGATTTTGTGATGGTCTACGTTCAATCCTTTAGCTAATGCTGGATTATTAACTAGGGCTTTGACTCCTTCATTTGCTAACTGCCGCACATAAGGTAAAGTACTATTATTTAATGCTTGAGTTGCTGTCCAAGGTACAGCACCCGGCATATTAGGTACACCATAATGTAATACTCCTTCTTCTTCATATACTGGATTTGTATGAGATGTGGGATGTAAAGTTTCAATACAGCCACCTTGGTCAACTGCAACGTCTACAATTACCGTACCAGGATGCATTTTTTTGACCAATTCGCGAGATACTAAAATGGGCGCTCGTCTTCCTAAAACTAAAACTGCACCAATAAGTAAGTCCGCTTGAGGAACTGCTTGTTCAATATGGGCTGAATTACTATAAAGTAGTTCAACTCTAGAACCAAATAAAGTTTCTAAATAAGATAAGCGATCGACATTAACATCTAAAATTTGCACTGTAGCACCCATACCGACGGCAATTTTAGCGGCTTCTGTACCGACAACACCACCACCTAAAATTACTACTTTCCCCGGCTTAACCCCCGGAACTCCCCCTAACAGTACCCCTCTACCACCTTGTTGACTTTCAAGGTATCTAGCACCAAACTGCACCGCTAGACGACCAGCTATGATACTCATAGGAGTAAGTAAAGGTAATTTATTTGCACCTGGAAGTTCTACAGTCTCGTAGGCGATCGCTGTTACACCACAATCGATTAAATGTTCGGTTAATTTTCTATCTGCGGCTAAATGTAAATAAGTAAATATGATCTGTCCTTTTTGCAAAAATTTATATTCAGACTTGAGAGGTTCTTTGACTTTAACGATTAATTCGCGATTCCAAGCAGCTTCGGGTGTGGTAACAATTTCTGCCCCTACACTTATGTAGTCATCATCTGTAAATCCAGCACCAGCACCGGCTTGAGTCTCGACAAATATATTATGACCCGCTTCCTTTAAAACTCTAACGCTCGAAGGACTCAACCCAACTCGAAACTCTCTATCTTTTGTTTCTTTCGGAACACCGATTTCCATGTACTGCCCCTAAATTAATTTACTGCTTTAATATTGCTTTAACTGTAGTCTGTCAATTAAATAGCAGCCATGCTGAATTAAATATTACAATTTTCATGTTAAATACCCTCTTGTTATGCAAATCCCGATTACATCAGCTTTTTTAGCCATCGTTACTACCTTGTTACGTTATATAAAAAATAGTAAAATTTTGTGAAAAGTATTTAAATTGCCTAAGATTAAAATCTAGGTGAGCAAATTCAATTTCTTTCAAGGAGGTATTTTACATGACAGTACAACAGCCGCAACCAACCGTTACACCAAAGCTCGAAGAACCCAAGTTAGGATTTAACGAATATGCGGAACGCTTAAATGGTAGAGCTGCAATGATTGGTTTTGTAATTATGATGGCTATTGAATATCTAACCGATCAAGGGGTATTATCGTGGTTGGGACTCAGATAGTAAAATAATTGATAATTGTCAATTAACAATTGTCGAATGAATCTGGTCGTTATTGGTGGAAACTTCTCGATTAAAGTTTTATCTTTTAATAGTAAGTTATTAGCCGGACTCGATATTAAAGGTTTACCGAAAGTCGGGGCTAAACAGTGTTTCATGGGAAACCAAGATGAAATAACTTTTAGTTTCCCGACCTTAGACACTTTTCACAAGCTATTTTTGAGCTAATTTTCATTTTTGTTTCAACAATTATTTTTACAGACAACATTTATTTTTGAATAATTTTTATCAATAGACAAGTGTTTTTTTAAAATGGGTATTGTTCTAAACTTGCAATTGAATCTAAATAAACTCCATAATAATTAGACTTAGCAAACCTAAATTTTTGGTAAACTAAGGGCTATCAACGGAATTGGGTTCTTGCCTATTGAATAAATCTATAATAGTATTAATGCTTTGATATAAAGCGTTTATTACGCAGAAGCTATATTAGTAAACTTATACTAACAGGGAACTGAAAACACGCTGTGATGAATGCTGTATTTCCTCGGATGATCAAATCAGCCTACCGTAAAGAACCGCTAATCACTATATTAATTACTATGGGAATAGTGGATGCGCTAATTGGTGGACTCGATGACAGTTGGGCATTGTTTGTTTTTGGCTTAGGAACTGCCGGAATAGCTTTGGTAATCAGATGGTGGAAAATGGAGCAACGTGTTGCTTTACAAGAGAATAATGAAGAACCCGTAAAACAATTATATTTACCAGAGCGTTCTTCAAAATCGGCTTTACCAATGCTGAGTATATCTAAGAAAAAACCACCGCAGTAACAATTAGACGCTTAAAGGGCTTTACTTTTGGCTTTACTTTTAATTTATAAAGGTAAAAATTAACCTTGGATACTCTATTGTCAATCCTTGGAGGCAAAAGGCAAAATAGATTGGAAGGAGGGTTTCCCTTTTTTGTGCTTTTTAAGGGTATTTATTCAATATATATGTTATTTATGAAAAGTTTTGGTAATAATTTTATCAAGTTGAAATTTATTGTTGTTGGTTTATCTGAAATTTTGACTTCTAAATCTCAAGTATTCGTAGCCAAAAAGCTGAGTACAATTTTGCTCGGCGCAATCGGTATTTTTGGTATTGCTCAGTTACCATCAGCGAATCTAGCTACCGCACAAGTTACAATAAATTCTCTAGATTCTATTGCCGCGAATAATTTTGCTAATCCTCAATTAAAGCATACTTTTAAAGGACATATGGGAGCCGTTAAATCTTTAACTTTTAGCCCTGACGGGAGAATGCTTGTCAGTGGTGGTTCCGATAGCGATGGTATTATTCGTTTATGGAATATGCAAAAGAAGAAACGTCTGGGTGAGATTCGCAAAGCTCATCAACAATCGATACAATCTTTGTTAATTTCACCAGATGGTAAATATTTAGTTAGCTGTAGCACTGATAATAGTGTTAATATTTGGAGCTTGCAAAACTATAAATTTATTCGTTCTTTTAAAGCACATAGCAGTAATGTACTATCTATAGCAGTAACTCCAGACAGTAAAGTTCTCGTCAGTGGTGCATTAGATGGAATCCGGATATGGGATTTATTACAACAACGTCCTTTAGCGACATTAGCACGTTTTGATAATCTAATTCACGCCGTAGCTATTAGCCCTGACGGTAAAACATTGGTAAGTGGGGATAATAAAGGCGTTGTCAAACTCTGGGATTTGCAAACCGGAAGATTAATTCGCGGATTCAAAGTTCATTCACGGGAAATCAACGCTGTTATTTTTACTCCCAATGGAAATAATATTATTACCGCAAGTAGCGATCGCACTGTAAAAATGTGGAACTTCAATTCCGGAGAAGTATTGCAAACTTTCACTGCACACAATAATTCAGTGATTGCGATCGCAATTAATCCTTCGGGAAAAACTCTTGCTAGTGCTGGAAAAGATGGTATTAAACTGTGGGATTTAACAACAGGTAATTTATTGAATTCACTTTACGGACATTCTGACTGGGTAAGTTCCCTTGCTTTTAGCCCTGACGGGAAAACTCTCGCTAGTGGTGGTTTTGATAAAACAGTGCGACTTTGGGAAAGTCAACCACCAACAGTTAATGCAGAATTAAAAATTAAAGATTAAAAATTAAAGATTAAAATTATCACCTACTGATTGCTTAACTCACAATCAATTGGATAAAGCCTTTCCACCACCAAGTCGTAAAATGTCCTTAGCGACAAGGTAAATAATGTTCGTAGTTGCACTAAAGCGCTTTTTTCAAAGTGCTTCAGCCTTGACTACGAAAAGAATAAATCTTTTTTTGGAAAATTATACTGTGAAAAATAAATAAGTTCCGACTTTAGGTACTAGTAATTTGTATCAAAATTAGAGGATGCTGTTTAAATATTATTTTTAATCAAGTAAATCCATTTAGATTAGATTCAAATTCACTTCAATTTATGACAGTTAATCAAAATCGAGAAGCATTTATTCCTTACCGTCGCAGCGATATTATCAAACTTTGCTTGGATGATAATCAGTTCAATGCTGCTGAGGCTCAAAAGTTTAAAGATTTTTGCGAAATTCTATCTTCATATTACCACTTTCGCTTTCATAAGACGCTAGAAGTTATTAAAGATAATTATGTACCTTTTAATCCAAATGCAGATGTTGAAGCTTTAGTTCCACCAAGTTTTGAGCAATATGATCGGATGGAGAAGAGCGTAATTAATGCATTCGAGCATATTTTAGAAAGAGCAAATTACATTAGATTATCTGAAGATGTTGTTAAACAAGCATTAGGAAAAAAATCTCTAATTGATTTAAGAACCGAAGTTGATTTTGATGATTTTGACAGAGTTATCTGTTATTACCGGGGTGATTCTTATAAAATAATTTCTTTGAAAAAGTTATTTTTCTGGAAGCAAGAAAAGAAAATTGATATTTTTGAAAGAATTGTTTTGTTGATTAAGTTCAAAGAAGCGGCTTATTTTCGGGCTAAGAAGGATAAGAGACAAGAACTTAAATTTACTCCTGGTAAAATGTATGTTTATTTTTATAAAAATATTCCTAAATTAGATATTGATTTACTTTTCCCCAATGTTACTACCAGTATGACTTGGAAAGATAGATTATTATTTGGTATTCCCGCTATTGGTGCTGCAATTCCTTTGATTTTAAGAGCATTACCAAATATATTGTTACTAATTGCGGCAATTTTACTAGTATTAAATGCAGAACCTTTGGTGAAACAATTGAAAGTTGAACAGTATCAAGTTAGAGATGTCATGCCGGTTTTAGTAGCGACTTTATCGTTAGGAATGGCTTTGGGCGGATTTGCTTTTAAACAATATAGTAATTATAAAAGTAAGAGAATTAAGTTTCAGAAAGATGTTACAGAAACACTTTTCTTTAAAAATTTAGGCAATAACGACAGCGTTTTTCAAACTTTTATCGACCTGGCAGAGGAAGAGGAGTGTAAAGAAATCATTCTTGTATATTACCATTTGATGATTAGCAATAATTCACTAAAACCTGAAGAATTAGATACTCGTATCGAAACTTGGATGAAAGAAAAACTAGGGACTACAATCAACTTTGATATTCATGGTCCTTTGGATAATTTAGTAAATATTCGCGGTAAGGTGATTAAAAATGGTGTAGTTGAGGACGATACGCCATTATTATCATTATTAAATTACGACAAGGAAGGATTTTGTAACGTTCTTCCTCTTGATGATGCGAAGAAAGTTATCGATTATGTTTGGGATAATGCGTTTAATTATAATGGGATAACTTTGTAGATATATTATAAAAATACTTCAAAGCAATCAATAATTCCTAAAAAACCTTTGTTATACTATTTTTCTGTGAGATATACAATAAATACGGTATGTTATGAAAGCTGTAATTTATAGTCTGTATTTATAACAAGCGACTTAACAAAAGAAATATGATTGGAGAATTTGAACGGAATCAGATATATCATATGGACTGCTTAGATGGGCTAAAGCAGATACCGAACAATTGTATTGATATTGCGATTACTAGTCCTCCTTATTGGGGACAAAGAGGTGATGAAGGAACATACTAGCACTTTTCCTTTAAGTTTACCTCTTACTTGTATTGAATTTAGCAATGTTGAGAAAGGAATAGTATTAGATCCATTTATGGGAAGTGGTACAACCGCAATAGCTGCGATTATTAAAGGGTTTGATTACATCGGGTTTGAATTGAATAAGAAAAACTGTATGAAATCTCAAACAAGAATAAAAGAATTCACTTACCAATTATGTTTCGATCTATAGTAGGAGGTGGAAAGGATTTTGAATCGAACGTATAAAGAAAGCATCAACTATCAACTTTGCGTGATGTCACGTTGTGATCGAGCGTTAATTACTCCCCGAACCGCTTTAAGATTACCTTTCACCCGTAGGGTGCGGTTCATCTCTTTTTACCTCTTTCCTCTGCGTACTCTGCGTCTCTGCGGTTTTTAAATCCGTTTTTTGATGACAGTCAGACTGATTCTAATAATTTAAAATATTCACCGATTGCAACACGATTAAATATTTGATTAACTACGGCATATATTTAAAGTCATAACCCTCATATCAAAAATTAATAAAATTAAGTATCTATACTTAAACAATAAATCGTAAATATGAACCGATAACGCTTGTCAGTATATCTTCTGAACTCATCAAGTCACCGTATAGGTTATATGTTGTAAGTTATATCGCATCTACTATGTAACGGTGTACTTATTCTTCTATAATCTTGACTTTTCTTTGATTGAAAATTACTGTTTGAAACCACAATATTTTTTAATTTTTTTGGGTTTCGAGCGATATTTTGACTCCGAATTGATTATTGTTGTGCTACTAGCAATTATCGCAATTTTATTTTTAGGAAAGAAAATAATAGAATTAAAACAGGAATTAAAGCAAGAGGTTAATCAGCGCAAAAAAACAGAAGAAGTACTGCTTTTAAGTCAAAATCGTTTAAAATTACTTAATACAATTCTGAACGGCGCTCCTTTGGGAATGTCAGTTGATGAGATAATTCAAGATACTATCAAACAACTGAAGAGATATTTTCCTTATTTAAAAATTGGTTTTTCCAATATTGATAATAATGGTATTTTAACTATTACTCATGCTGTAGAAACAACAGATTCGTCAAAACTAAAAGGATTCACTACTGATTCTACTACCGTTCCTGATTATTTTTTTAGTTTAATAAACGGTCAAAGATTCATTGTTGAGGATGTTGTTCGAGATAAACGTTTAGTATCTTTAGCATCTGATATTTTAAAAATTGATAATCAAGCTATTTTAGAAATACCGTTACGAGATTCAAGTGGTTTAATTGGTATACTCGGTTTTTATTGCTCGCAACCCCGGAAGTGGAGCGAGTATGAAATTAATACAATTACCGAAGTTGCTAATTATTTGATGGTAGCAATTCAGGATATTCAAACTCAAGAAGAAAATAAACGGATAGAAATAGAACTTAGAGAAAGTGAAGCATTTTTAAAGACGCTTTATGAAGTAGCAGTAGCTCGTAATTTTGATTTTGAACAACGCATTCAATATTTATTAGCAATGGGATGTCAGACATTTGGTTTGGAGTTTGGCATTTTGGCAAAAATTGAAGATAACCGCTATAACGTAACTGTGGCAAAGGCTCCTGATGATTTTCTTTATCCGGGATATAGTGTTGAATTAGAGCAAACTTTGTCTTGCGAAGTGCTAGAAAATGATGAACCTTTGATAATTGCACATAGTAAAAACTCTTCTTGGTGTAATCATCCCGGCTATCTAAGATTTGGTATGGAATCTTACATCGGAGCAAGAGTATTAGTCGCAGGGAAAGTTCATAGTACTCTTTCGTTTTCTAGCTTCAAACCGCGACAAAAAAAGTTTCAAAATGCATATCGGGAATTACTTAAGTTAATGGCACAATGGGTTGGTAGTCAAATTGAACGTGAACTTGCTGAAAATGCTCTTAAACAGCAATTTAATCGTGCTTTGTTGCTCAAACAAATTACCCATGAAGTTCGTCGAAGTTTAGATGCAAAGCAAATTTTTGAAACTACCGCTATTCAAATTGCTAATACTTTTAAAGTTAATCGTTGTTTAATTCATAAGTATATAGCTGGTTCGATTCAGAAGATTCCTACCGTCGTGGAATATTTAGAACCAGGGATACCATCCATGCGACACTATCAAATACCAATTCTTGGTAATCCCTACATTGAGAAAATGTTATCTCAAGATAGCGCGATCGCAACACCGAATGTATTTGCAGAAGCATTGTTAGAATCTGAATTAGATATTTGCCATCAAATGCAAATTAAGTCTATGTTGGTGATTCGCACTTCATATCAAGGTGAGTCAAATGGTAGTATCGGATTGCATCAATGTAATTGTTATCGTCAGTGGACTAGGGATGAAATCGAGTTATTAGAATCTGTGGCTGCACAGGTAGGAATTGCTCTTGCTCAAGCTCATCTTTTGGAACAAGAAACTCAACAGAAACAAGAACTTACTATTAAGAATAGTCAATTGGAGCAAGCAAAACTTGAGGCTGAAGCTGCTAACCGTGCGAAAAGTGAGTTTTTAGCGATGATGAGTCACGAAATCCGCACACCAATGAATGCGGTGATTGGTTTGAGCGGGCTGTTGTTGGATATGGATTTGACTCCCAGGCAGTTAGATTTTGTAGAAACTATCCGCAGTAGTAGCGATACATTGCTAGCAATTATTAATGATATTTTAGATTTTTCTAAAATTGAATCGGACAAATTAGATTTAGAGAAAATTCCGTTTAATTTGCGTGATTGTGTCGAAGAATCTTTAGATTTATTAACTTCTCAAGCTGCTGCAAAAAACTTAAATTTAGCATATACAATTGATTCTCAAATTCCAATTTCAATTATTGGAGATGCGACACGAGTCCGGCAAATATTAGTAAATTTACTGAGTAATGCGGTAAAGTTTACCCAAATTGGTGAAGTAGTTGTTTCTGTAACAGCGAAACAATTAGCGAGTAATTTATCAATAGATAATTATCAAATAGAATTTGCTGTCAAGGATACGGGAATTGGGATTCCTGAAGATAGGATAAACCGATTATTTAAACCATTTACGCAAGTTGATGCTTCAATGACTCGTCAATATGGGGGAACAGGGTTGGGTTTAGCAATCAGCAAACGTTTAAGCGAAATTATGGATGGTACGATGTGGGTGGAAAGTAGAGTAGGAGTCGGTTCTACATTTTATTTCACAATTACAGCCCAGTCAGCACCAAGTTGCGGAGTCAGCAATCTTGAGAATATTCAACCACACATAGCCGCAAAAAGGTTGTTAGTAGTAGATGACAATCCTACCAACCGCAAAATTCTCACTATACAAATGCAGAAATGGGGAATAATTGTTTTCACCGCAGCAGACAGCTTGCAAGCTTTAGAATTGATTGAATCCGAGGAAACATTTGATATGGCTATTATAGATATACAAATGGCAGAAATGAATGGTTTAAACTTGGCTTCCGAAATTCATTCTATATTAGGTTACGAACAATTACCCATAGTAATTTTAATTTCCGTCGAGCAATTAACTCAACAACAAATCGCAGCCAAATCGGAATTTGTCACTTTACTTAGCAAACCAATTAAACAATCCCAACTTTACGATACTTGTGTTCGTATCTTATCTGGGAAACAAATTTCTATTTTATCTTCCACATCCTCACCATCTAAATTTGATTTACAACTAAGCGAAAAATTACCCTTAAACATTCTTTTGGTAGAAGATATGCCTTTAAATCAAAAGGTCGCTTTACATATGTTACAGCGATTAGGTTATAGTGCTGATGTTGCTAGTAATGGGTTAGAAGCTCTTGCGAGTTTGCGCCGTCGAGATTACGATATCGTTTTCATGGATGTGCAAATGCCCTCCCTGGACGGACTACAAGCAACTCGCCATATCTGCAAAGAATGGGTTCCGCCCAATCGTCCTTGGATTGTTGCCATTACCGCTAATGCGATGCAGGGAGACAGAGAAGAATGTCTGAATGCGGGAATGAATGATTATATTAGTAAACCTATTCGCGCTGATGCTTTGATTCAAGTTTTTAATAACTATAGAAATTTACAACAATCATTAAATCAAGACTCAGATTCTACTGCTGTTTTTAAGCGAGAAAAATCAAAATTGAGCGAGACAGAACCAGTTCTTGATACTGAAATATTACAAGACTTGAAAGATATGGCAGGTGATGATGCTTCAGAAATGCTCGCGGAGTTAATTGATAGTTACCTTGAAGATGCACCGCCAAAACTACAAGAAATTTCCAGAGCCATTAACAAAAATGATGCTGAAAGTCTACGTAATTATGCTCATGCTTTAAGGTCTTTGAGCGTCACCGTTGGTGCTGTATCTTTAGCCCAGATATGCACTGAATTAGAAGCAATAGGTCGTTCTGGAACTATATCTTTTGCTTCTAATCTAGTCCAAAAACTCGATACAGAGTACCAACGAGTACAAGCAGCTTTGCAACAATACTATCCTGCCAGGAGGCATCATGAATAACCCTAAATTGCAAAATCATCTACCCCAAATTCTCGTAGTGGATGACCAAAAAACTTTACGACTAGTGCTGCATAAAGCAATGGAGAAACAGGGATATCGGATAATTGAAGCCTGCAACGGGCAACATTGTTTAGATATTTGTGATAAAGTTACGCCGGACATGATTTTACTCGATGCCATGATGCCTGGCATGGATGGCTTTGAATGTTCTACCAAATTGCAAGCACTTATGGGCGACAATTGTCCGCCAATTCTAATGATAACAGTTCTCGATGACCAAGAATCTATCGAACGAGCTTGGAAAGTAGGAGCAAGCGATTACATCACCAAACCCATCGATTGGGATGTACTTGCACGAAGAGTTCATCGCTTATTAACTTCTCAATGGGCAATATTAGAAACTCGTCGTCAAATTGAACGAGAATGTCGGTTAACAGTAAGTTTAGAAACAGCAAATCGAGAATTACAAAGCCTTGCTTCTACCGATTTTGTAACTAAAGTTGCCAGTCGTTCCTATTTTAACGAGTATTTACAGCGTGAATGGAAAAGATTACAAAAGTATCAATTATCTCTTTCTTTAATTCTGTGTAAAATTGATTTTTCACTACCTGATTCTGCTAAAAATGAATATTTACGTCAAATTGCTGACACTATGCACAAATGTAAAAAGCACTCCACCGATTTTATTGCTCGCTACGGTGACGAAGAATTTGCCATGCTTTTAGCTAATACTCAAACTGAAGAAGCAATAGAAGTAGTCCAAACAATTAAAAAGTCTATCAAATCTTTAAATATAGAACGGGAATTTGTAAATATTAGTTTTGGAGTTGCCAGTATAATTCCCAATTCAGAATCATCTGCATATAAACTAGTTAAAAATACAGAAGAACAATTAGCAATTAACAACTATCACTTACTATGAGACGCTTTAAAAGAAACTTTTGAACTAATTTTTAAGACTCACGGGAGACTATCTTTAGTTTATCTTGTCAACCCGTGAGCTTAATAACTCAGAAAATGATTCTGCGACATCAGAACCAAACATTTTAACTTTTAAGTTGATTCTTCAATTCATCTGGGCAAGAAGTTTGCGGACACTAGGAGAACGAAAACCGAGAATAATATCTTTTTTGTCAATTCCACGTTTAATTAATTCTCGATCAATAAAAATTTCAGTACTGTTGTGCTGAATCCAGATTTGACCATCGATAATATCCAGTTGCATTGCACATCCATAAATGCGGTATTCATTTCGCCATTCGTTATGCATAACTAAATAGCGATCGCGCACGGGATCGAAAATTAATTGTGCTTGCTCATCGTTGGTGGCAAATTCTTGTAAAAAATCGCATACAATGCGGCGGTATTCCTCTATTCGAGCCATTGTTCTATAACCTCCCGGGCGGGACTATAAGTAATTAATCGAACTTTATATTTTTTAATAACTGTTTTAGCTGGTTCAAAGCGTAGAAAGACTTGGTAAGTATCTGTGGGTACGGCCAAATATAACATCCGTTCTGGCTCATCGGAGACTTCTAATGCAGCTTGGTAGTTGAGGAACTGACCCAAGGCTGTGTGAAACTCAGAAATAGTCGAGCCACCAGCAAAGCTTTTGACTTCCACTGCTATTTTACAGAAAAACGAGTTGAAAGCCCTTTGTTTTTAAACAAGGGATGAAAACGAGAAATGATAGTTTTAACTATCCCATGACATGTTACAATATATCTAGTTTTATAACAAGACAAATGTATGGATGTCAGCAAGTTTTAGTAAAACAAAATAAAGACTTGGTTGCAATATTAGAATTTCTATGTTCCGAGTCTCATAAACTCACAAACATGGGAATATACTATGCAAGACAGTTATATTTTAAAACTAAAAAAGGAATTGGTAAGTATGATTTAGAAAAGATATACAAAGATAACAATCATTATAAAGTCTTGCACTCGCAGGCTGCACAACAAATATTAAGAACAGTGGCAGAATCATTTAAATCTTATTATGGCTTAATTAAAGCTCATCAAGAAGGTAAAATAACTAATAGACCACAAATACCTAACTATAGAAAAAAGGGAGGTATGACTACAGTTAGTTATCCTCAGCAGGCACTGAAATTAAAAGACGGTCAAATAAGAGTACCTCTAGGCAATACTTGTAAACGTTGGTTTGGTTTAGATAGTTTCCATATACCAATGCCAACTAATATCAACTTTGCGGACATTAAAGAGTTAAGAATACTGCCTAGAAATAAATGTTTTTATTTCGAGTTTGTATACAATAAAGTTATAGACAAGCCGAAGTTAAATCAAGATAATGTACTGGGAATAGACCCAGGATTAACCAATTGGTTGACTTGTGTAACGAACGTTGGTACCAGCTTTATTATTGATGGGAAACAAGTCAAATCGATGAATCGTTGGTACAATAAAAAAGTATCAACTATAAAAGAAAATAAACCACAAGCCTTTTGGAACAAAAAACTAGCTGCTGTAACTGAAAAACGCAACCGTCAAATGAGAGACGGGATTAATAAAGCAGCTTTAATTGTAATCAATCATTGTTTAGAAAAGAATATTGGTACTGTTATTTTTGGGTGGAATAAAGGCAATAAGAATGAAATAGAGTTAGGTAAAAAGAATAATTCCGAATTTGTTCCAATTCCTACAGCTAGACTCAAAGACACAATATATCAACTGTGCGAACAATATGGAATACGATTTATAGAAACTGAAGAATCTTATACAAGCCTTTCATCGTTTTTAGATGGCGACTATCTGCCTAAATATGGTGAGAAACCCAGTGATTGGAAGCCGTCAGGAAAAAGAACAAAGCGTGGTTTGTATAGAACATCAAATAATTTTTATATCAATGCGGATGCGAATGCTTCTGCCAATATCATCCGCAAAGTAAGCAGGACGTTAAAGTTAAACCTTGACCAACTGTGTAGGGGCGTTTTGACTAGTCCCACCCGAATAAATCTTTGGGTGACAGCTAATAAAGATAAAAAAGTGTAGTGAAGAGGATTTATCCCTTCATTGAGCATCCTTATTAGAATCTCCTCGACTTTAGTCAGGAGAGAAGTCAAGTCCTTCTTTCTCGGCTGCGATCGCAGGTTCTGCGGCGAGATCGATATAGACATCAACAACACCATAGCGCAATTGGTAAGGGTCATGGGTGATTATCCAACTGTCTTTTTGGAGAGCAGTTTTAACGGTGTTGTGAAAAATATCTTTTGCCATACGGAGCAGAACTATTGAGATGTATCTTATTTTAATGCGTTATTTAACTTTTTTGCGACTGGTGACACCATCCTAGCAACGCACTCACCCAATCCCAAGTTCAAATCCCCACTATGATGGGAAACTATAATAAAAATTAAAAAACCCCTCTGAATATCACAGAAGGGTTTTTTAAATTAAAAACCTGGCACCGAGCTATTTTCACAGGAGGCAACCCTCCAACTATCGTCGCCGCAACAGCGTTTCACCTCTGAGTTCGGGATGGGATCAGTGTGGTTCCACCGTGCCATAGGCAC
>NZ_JADEWL010000132.1 GCF_015207665.1 Plectonema cf. radiosum LEGE 06105 | reverse complement strand
GGGAGATGGGGGATGGACAAAATTTTAACCTTTAACCTTTAACCTTTAACCTTTGACCTATAAATCTAAAATAAACCGGATTTATGGTGCTGATAACTGTAAATGCTAAAGGTCGATGATTTATTTAGATAATTAATAAATTTGGTTTTAGTTAATAATTCGTAATCTAGGATTTTTGCGATCGCGATTCAGAGCCAGCAATAAATACTTATATTATATGTATAGTATATCGCCATGGATTTCATCGGATTTCATCAATTAAAAATAAATTAAAGATAGTATCCCATTATAGCTGATTTTTATCAAGTTAACCAATTTGACCGATATCTAAAAATATCAGATTCAAATTTGATTGTTAATATAGATAATTATTAACTACAAAATAATTACAAAAATTCCAGTTGTCTGAAGAGTTCTGTGGAGTTGAAATCAAATGAAGGTTGAAATCAGAGATAAAGAAAAAGAGAAAGAAAAAGAAAAAGAGCGCCTCAAAATATCTTATATACTCAACTTGTTGGGTTTTTTAGGATTTACAGGTGGATTGCACCGCTTGTATAACGGTAAAATAGCCACTGGTTTGCTATGGATGTTTACCCTTGGTTTGTTCGGATTGGGTCAATTTGTAGATTTATTTCTCATTCCTAATATGGTAGAAGAAAGAGAAATTAAACTCAGATTAAAAGCTGGTTTATCTCCTTTTGGTGTAGGAGAAAGTTATCAAGCTGTAGCATCAGAAATCTATCATTCTCCTCAAGAAACCCTGATGGTAGAGTTGCTCAAAGCAGCCGAACGTCGCGGCGGTAAATTGAGCGTCACTCAAGGAGTGATAGAGACAGGTGCTACATTTTCACAAGTAGAAACAACTTTAAAAGAAATGTATAAATCTGGTTATGTAGACATAGGTAACAGCCCCGATAATGGAGCCGTTACTTATATTTTTCACGAACTTACTTAATTTCTTCCCAACCATTTTTGTCCGTTCAAACGCTGTACTACTCCAAATACCATTAAATCTAGAGTAATTCTACGTTCGTCAATTAAAAACGATTCGAGAGTACTTGGTGTTTTGCCTTCGTTACAAGAAAACGCTTTTTTCCCCTTAATATCTTCATCGGGAAAATAAACGTTAAATTGACGCAAGCCATTTCGGAAGTTACCCAAAACTTGCCAGCATTCTGACTCTTTCTCGTACCCAGGAATGTTCAGCTTCTGCTTGGCAAAATCTAAATGTAAATCTTCCACTCCTTCACCCGCGATCGCAGTAGCTAAGGCAGGTACATAATGCTGCCGCATAAATTCCTCAAAAGGTTTATCTTCAACCGCTGGGGGTTTTTCTTTTTTCGCTGCTGCGGGCTTCTTATCACCTGCTGCTTTAGCTGCGGGTTTAGCTTTAGCAGCGTTGGGGTTATCTCCCGATGCTGCTTTGGGATCTGGTGCATTTGCAGATGGAATATCTGTGGTTTCGGGAGAATCTGTACTAGGAGCGTTTCTAGCGACTTCCGGCGCTTTTTCCTCTACAGTACTAGGAATAGCGTCTCCGGTTTCGTTTTTATTCGTTTCTTCTGCCATTGCTTGGATTACTCCTTGAGATTTAAATCATCTTTATTTTACATATGATGATGAATTAGGAATTGGGAATTGTAGATAGGTTAGAAGGGGAGATGGAGAAATGGTGAATCCACCTCCGTGGGTTGCCTCCTCCGTTGAGGGGAGTGGTGAACCCGAAGGGGGAGATGTGGGGATGGAGAGAACTCCTAACTCCTAACTCTTCGCTATTCAAGTAAATATTAAATCCTAAAAAGTAAAAGTTGTACGCAATAAACCTACTGTTGTCGTGTCGTTGCGGTCATCTCCCTCTGGATTAAATGACACAAATACACCAGGGGTAATACTGAGATTATCGTTTACTTTAAATTTGTAATAAGCCTCCAAATGGTAGGGAGTCTGGCGTTCGACACCTTCAGCAGCTAAGTTCCCATCACCATCAGCTTCTATACGGTATAAAGGTTGACCGAAAAGTATCCCGGCGGTATTGCCTTTTTTGATGATATCTCGGAAGTGTAAACCCACCATCCAACTGGTGAAGGTAGTGGAAGCATCCACCTGAGTAGAGGAATCATCGACGAAAATTGCCGCACCGTAACCCGATAGGGCAATACTCGGAGCAAAACGCCAATTTACCGTACCACCGAGGGAGTTGAGTTTTACTGGAATCCCCAAATTTCCATCTGCTAAGCCTAAAGCATTGGTATCGGCACTCACCAATCCCGTACCCAAAATATTGATTTCGTGGTAGCTGTTGGCATAGTTCAAACCAATATCCAATGAGTTGCTGGGTTTAAATGTGAGTTGGGCTGCGGCAACCGTACTACCACCAAACAAACCCGAACCTAAAGGTGTACCGGAAACTCCGGGAAGAATATCCTCTTCACTGCTGGGAATATTGGCATTGACGCTAGCGTAGAGAGCGCGAAAATCTAAGCTTTTGGATGGAGTAAAGATAAAACCTGCTGCGGATGCTAAGCCCGAGCCGGAAGTACCACCGGAAACCCGCAGTACGGGATTTAAGCCAGCAAAGCGGGAAATTGCTTCCTGCCCTTCTCCTGCGAAGGGAGTAATGGTAGGGAAAGCATCGGAAACTTCCGCAGCAGTACCAGCAAATAAAGTTAATTTATTGGCTACGGGGAAAATGTACAGAAGTTTGTACAGTTCCACACTATTAGCACCTTTAGAAGATAAATCTTTGGGAGTGAAGCCGGGAAATTGGGGTTCAATACCCGTGCGGGCGCTACTTGCAGCTAAGTTTACTCCTGGTGCTGTCAATCCCAATTCTTGTTGCAGACTACCACTACCATCCGCACCACCGGCGAAATTATGGGCTTGCAAACCAGTGATTAACAAGTCTTTGCCAGTAAAACTGGTATTTAAGTTCAACCGTACCCGATTCGTCAGGATGATATTGGGGTTATCCCTATCGACAGCGCCACCAGTTGCACCAATAGCAGCAAAAATTGCCTCTCCTTGGAGTTTAGTGGTAGTGGAAAACTGTGAAGCTTCTAATTGGGCACTGCGAGCTTCCAGAGTATCTACACGTCCCCGCAAAGTTGCTAATTCGGCTTTAAATTCTTCCTGAAGTCTTTGCAGAGCAAGTAAATCTTCTTTCCCAAAATCCGTAGTTGCCGTGGCAATCAACTGATTAAGGCGCTCAAGACAGGCATTCAATCCTGCTGCAAATTCGTATCTAGTCATTGCCCGATTGCCCCGATAGGTGCCCGAAGGGTATCCCGCAATACAACGATACCGTTCTACGAGGGATTGCAACGCTTGAAAAGCCCAATCTGTGGGCTGTACGTCGGATAGTTGGGAAACCGATGTGACTTGTGCCACCGATATTGAATTTTGTTGTTGGTTTTGGGTAACCTGGGCAATTAGAGTCGCTTTTTTATTTTGATTATTTACTTTTTCGCTAATTACTGTGTTCGTGGATGGAAAACTTTCCTGGGATAATACTTCTGAAGCTGTTAACTTTTCACTGCGATTTATTGCTTGGCTGTTGCTGATTTTTTCCACAGCTAATGCTTTTACCGGGGAGAATCCGGCGAGTAAGTACAGCAAACTTGCCCCACTAGCAGAAACTAGTAGATTTTGTTTCATTAGAACTCCTCACAACTGTAAAAAGAAGATTAAATATTCTATCGGGGCTAAATGATTTACTAATTCCAAGAACTTCATTAAACCTCGATATTTACTTTTGATTTGTCAGACTTGAGCTTATAGCAATTTCGCGATTGTTCTATTTCATCGAACCTATTTAATTAGATTTACTTAGCACTAATCAAAGACAGTAATCGGCAGAACTTAATTTTCCTATATTTCCCACTCAAAAAAAAAGATAGGCACTTACGCCTACCCCACCAGAAATTTCTAAAAAACTAACTATCAATCACTGATAAATTATAATTAGTTTTGCGATCGCCAGACCCCACGATAAAATGTAAATAAAATCAATTGAGGAACATTAGTACACAATGGGTACCTTGCCAGAAATCGAAGCAGCAATAAAACAACTACCCGATTCGGATATTCGTCAATTAGGTGCATGGCTGGAAGAATATTTAGAGCAAATGTGGGATAAGCAAATAGAAAATGACTTGACATCAGGAAAATTAGATCGACTAATCGCAAAAGCCGAGGCTGATATTGCAGACAACCGGGTGCGAAATATAGATGAAATCCTTAACAACTGCTCATTGAAAAAATCATCATCTTCGGCTTGGAATAAATTGCAACGAGAGTTTGAATATCTCAAGACTTACGATATTGTCACAATTGGTCTATGGTGCGTGACGCTATAAGTCCTATTGCTACGTTAAAATTATCTCGTAGCGTCACACACCCTACAGTAAAAAATGTGCCGGTTGCGTAAGTCCTAGGTCTTTAAAAATCCCATTAAAAATATAAAAAATAGAAATATAGCAAATTTAACAATAAAGGGCAGACTAAATGTCCACCCCACAGAAATTTTTTAATTACTGATAACTGTTCACTGTTAACTGTTAACTGATTAGCCCCCAGCAACAGCTGGAACGATACTAACTTCATCGCCTTCTTTTAAAGGTGTCGCTGCACCATCTAGAAAGCGGATATCTTCGCTGTTAACATATAAATTTAAAAAACGACGCGGTTTTCCGGATTCGTCGCACAAACGCGCTTTGATACCGGGACAAGCTTTTTCTAAAGAATCAAACAATTCAGAAATAGTACTACCGTTACATTCTAAAGTCGCTTGATTATTAGTGAATTTTTGTAATGCAGTGGGAACGAGAACTTTTACAGACATATCTTTGAAAATAGCGAATTGGTAATTGGTAATTGGTAATGGGTAATTGGTAATTGGTAATGGGTAATTGGTAATTGGGAATTGGTAATTGGGAATTGGTAATGGGTAATCAAAGTTATTCATAACTCCTAACTCCTAACTCCTAACCCCTAACTCCTAACTCCTAACTCCTAACTCCTAACTTTAATTAAACCAAAACTTGCTGCCATTCTAAACGTTCTAGGGTACGAGAACGCTCTAGGGCTGATTCAAAGCTATCGAGTTTTGCGTCGATTGTCAAAGGTTCACCAACGTAGGCTTGTATGGCTTCTTGGGTTTTTAAGCCGTTGCCTGTAATGTAAGCGACGGTGGTTTCTTCGGGGTCGATTTTGCCTGCTTCTACTAATTTCTTCAATACGGCAATTGTTGTACCACCGGCAGTTTCTGTAAATATACCTTCGGTTTCCGCGAGCAGTTTCATTCCTTCGATAATTTCAGCATCTGTGACTGACTCTATATTACCGTTGGTTTTGTTTGCTATTTCGACAGCATAAATACCATCTGCGGGATTTCCAATTGCAATTGATTTAGCAATTGTGTTGGGTTTTTCTGGCTGAATAAAATCCCGTCCTTCTTTGAAGGCTTTGGCTATCGGTGAACATCCTTCGGCTTGTGCGCCGCTGAATCGCACGTTTTTAGCTTCTACTAAACCAACTTCGACAAATTCGTTAAAGCCTTTATAAATTTTGCTGAACAACGAACCGCTTGCTAATGGTGCCACAATATGGTCTGGTAGTTCCCAACCTAGTTGTTCTGCCACTTCAAAACCTAATGTTTTGGAACCTTCGGAATAATAAGGACGTAAATTAATATTGACAAATCCCCAACCGTGTGTATTGGCAACTTCCGAACAAAGACGATTAACTTGGTCGTAATTACCTTTAACTGCCATCAAAGTCGGGCTATAAATAAGACTTCCTAAAATTTTCCCTGCTTCTAAATCCGCAGGTATAAACACGCAACAATCCAAACCAGCATGAGCTGCGATCGCGGCGGTTGAATTTGCTAAGTTACCAGTGCTAGCGCAGGATACAGTGGTGAAACCCAATTCTTTAGCACGAGTTAAAGCGACTGACACCACCCGATCTTTGAAGCTAAGGGTGGGCATATTAACAGCATCATTTTTTATATATAATTTTTTTAAACCCAAGCGACGCGCTAAACGATGCGAACGAACCAAAGGAGTCATACCCGTTCCGACATCAATGGGGTTTTCGCTAGTTACAGGTAAAAATTTCTGATAGCGCCATATTGAATTCGGACCGGCTTCAATAGTTTTGCGAGTAATGGTTTTACGCAAGTTGCTGTAATCGTACTTTACCTCCAAAGGACCAAAGCACAACTCACACACATTTTTAGCTTCAAGTTCGTACTCTGCGCCGCATTCTTTACATTTCAAAGCATGAAATGCATGAGTAAGAGTTTGGTTTTGGATGTTGGTTGCCGCTTGCATTTGGTATTCCTCCCGGTCGAATGTTTAACTGTCAACTGTCGGCTGATACTAACACGCCTCAAATACCGAGTCAAACAATCCCGATAATTTTTGTCGGGATTAAGATAAAATCTAGCGCTTGTCTGGGTTCGTAGTTGCGATTTATCGCTCAAATCAAGGGCGGGCATCCCAACTACAAACATTTAAATTTAATGAAAAGGAGTACTAGTACTCCATTTCATTAGTTTTGGGGGCAGGAGAAACGCATCTCAAATCAAAGTAATGCAGGCAGGAGAAACAGGTGCCAATTGCGTAAGTCCTGAAGTTATGGAAAAGTTAGGGAAAATCTCTTGAAAAATTAAGTAATTAATCAAGCAATAAAGATAATTTGATTTTTTGAACTAACATATAAACTGTGATAAATCCGTGACCAAGATACGTAAATAATCCCAAATCTAAGAGTATTCAATTGAACTATAAATAAATCCGGAAGAATAGCTCAAATTATCTAAATTTCCATATATTCACTGACGATATAGTAAAAATTTAAAATTAAGATTTATCTGTTACCAAAATTACATTTGATGTTCCTGCTAAGTAAAAAGCTAGAGAATAATACAGTTATGGAGAAGCTTCCAGACATCGGGGTTTAGTGCATCTTCTCGCAAATTACTAAGGAAATATCAAAATTAATTAGGTAAAAACTATGAGCAATTCTGTAAAGAGTTGCAAATAAAAAAGCCTGCGTATTTAAACGTAGGCTAAAAAAACATAATTTGCTATTAACTCAAAAATGTCACAGAAAAAGAATTTTGTCAAAAAAGGACAGTTTTACCGTTCCTTGGTTGCAACTGCATTGATTGCGAATGGTGCTTTTCAATTTGTTACACCTGTATTAGCTGAAGGTTCAGCAGGTGGTCAACCTATCGATAACACCGCTACAGCGACTTACGAAGACCCCAACAACCCAGGAGAAACAATCAATACTACTTCCAATACAGTTACTGTAACTGTTGCTGAAGTCGCAGGTATCACTGTTACTCCTGCGAATACAGAGTTTCAAGATGGAGGTGATATTGGCGGAGATACTAAAATTAACGTTGGCGACAAGCTTTATTATAACTATACCGTTACTAACGTCGGTAACGACCCCACCAAATTCCGGATTCCCGATCAACCAACAGTAACAGGTCCAGCGACACTCGATGGTGCGGTGGAAATTAGTTACGATGGTGGTACAACTTGGCAAGATGTTGTTCAAGGGGGAACTACTACTAACTCAATCAACCCCGACCAATCCGTTTTAGTCAGGGTTCCCGTTAAAGTTGAATCTGGCGCTCAAGCGGGAGATAAAATCACCGTTAAATTGGGTGATACTCCTGGTAATGAACAGAACGTTCCTCGTAGCGCTGATGGTGGTGACGTTTACACTGTAGATAACCCCGATGGAACTGGTAACGGTGAAGTAGATGGACTTCCTGCCAACGGCGTTCGTGAAGCTAGTGCAAGCTTAGAAGCGGTTGTAGATTCTACCCTCAAAACATACACTTTAGCTAAAGTCTTAAAAGTTCGTAGTAATCATACCGTTGCTGGTGCAGCTGGTCCTTCTGAAGATACAGTTACCTATGATTTAAGTTTGCAAGTTGAAAATACTGACCCAACGGGTAACGGAATTAGCCCTGCACCTTTGGAAGGTACCGCTATTCCCGGTTTAACTGGCGATAATATTTTAGTTTCTGATGCGATTCCAGTAGGTACTAAACTTGATGGTGTTGTAGTTCCTCCAGGTTGGACAGCAGTTTATACTGACACTGCTGTTAGTACAATAGCGACTAAAGCTAATTGGCAGAATTTAAACCTCACCAACATACCAGCTAACGTGACAAGAGTTGGTTTCGTCCGTACTGGTAGCATTGCTCCCGGACAAGCAGTAAGTGGATTCAAGGTGACTGTGAAAGTAGATACCACAGCTGATACCTCAGTAATAGTTGCTAACATTGCTCAGTTATTTGGTGAAAGTCCCACTGGTAAGGATGTTTACGACGAATCTGGTGATAACGATCCCAGTAATTACAATCCGCAAACTCAACTTTTCCCTGGTACGACTACACCGGGTGAACTTCCTCCAGATGATTTACCCGATGGTGAAATTAATGACGGTTCTATTGTCCCCACAGACACCAATGGTAACGGCATTCCGGAAGAAGCTGAGACTCTCGGTGTTGATACCCAGAACAATAACACGGGTACGGGTGCAGGTGGTGAAGTAAACGTCTTCACAATCAGCCAACTAGGAGATACTTCCTTATTAAATGGTCCTAAAGATGCACCAGATGCGGTTGCAGAGAATGATAATAACAAGGACTTTACTAACAAGTCTTCTTTAGTACCTGCGGGAACTAAACCTGGTACAGCAATCGACCCAGATGGTGTGAGCTTCACCAATACAGTTTTAAATACTGGAAATGCTGCTGCTGATATTGTCTTACAACCGATTGCACCAAATACTGCGACTGATTTACCTAATGGTACGGTAGTTACAATCACTTACGATAGTCAATTAGCAAGTTACACATATAACAATGGCACCTTCACGATTCAAGCTGGTCAAACTCCAGTAAAAATTCCCCAAGTTGCAGCGAATGCTACCGATAATTATGGTGTGGAAGTAAATCTACCTCCAGGTACCAAACTTTCTACCGATACTGATGTACAGCGTGGTTATCCAGTACCGATTAAAGCTTTTGTTGATAATGATGGCAATAATACTCCCGATAACGACAGTAATGGGAAACCCGCAGAAAACATCACCATTGACCGCGTTTACACTGGCTATTTACAAATGGTCAAAGAAACCCGCATACTGAAAGCTACTGGTCCAAATGTAGCACCAGGTGATGAAACATTCAGTACTACTGCTAAGAAGCCTGCACCTGGAAATATTTTAGAATACCGCATTACTTATAAGAACATTTCCGAGCCTCAATCTGGTACTGGCAACATTATCTTAAACGCTAGCGATATCAAGATTACTGAGGATGGTACGGATGACAAACTCGGTAATAACTGGGCGAAAGATAACGATAATAATGGGGAAATAGATACTAGTAATATTACTGGTTCGGCGAAGGATTCTGGTAATGCAAATATTCAATTTACTCCCAACGGAGACCAGACAGGTACAACCCCTACAACTGATGTTACCAAATATGTCGTGACAGTTAGTAAAGATGTTGCACCTCAAGAGATGAGAACCTTTATCTTCCAGCGTCAGATTAATGGTACTGGATTGACTGGTAATCCCCCAGCACCACCAGCACAACCGTAATCAGGGTTAACCAGGAGGCTGAGCCTCCAAATCTTAGTTCCCAGTCTGAGCCTGGGAACCAGAATAAGTAATAATTTTTTCAGGTAATGAATATGAAGCGTTCTTCTGTGGCAAGTTTAGGTGTAGTTGCATTAATTGCAGGTTTAACATTTGGGAATCAGATTCCTGTAGTTGCTAATCTATTTCAGGATGGGGTTGCTATTGCTCAAAATGCCAAACAAGGACAAGTACAATTACGCTTGAAAGCGGAAAAGAAAATTGTCCAAAAAGATGCTCAAGGTAAGCAAAAAGTAATTTGGCAAGAATTACAAAATGGTTCTAAGGTGCAGCAAGGAGAAGTACTACGTTATTCGATTTCTGGTGCGAATAATGGTGAAAAAGCTGTTAATAATCTTGCAATTAATCAACCGATTCCTAAAGGAATGGTTTACGTACTTAACTCTGCAACTGTAAATAAAAGTACGGGCGCACAAATTACTTACAGTATTAATGGTGGTAAAACTTTTGTCAAAAATCCCACTGTCCAAGTGAAATTACCTAATGGTCAGGTAGAAACTCGTCCTGCTCCCGATACTGCTTATACTCACATTCGTTGGAATTTTGGTAAATCCCTTCCTGCCAAAGCCTCGGTTGATGGGACTTATCAGGTAAAAGTACGGTAAAGAGATTTTAGATTTTGGATTGAACAAAGTTAGCAGTATTAATACTCCACCACATTTATTCTGCGGGGTTATCTATTTGTAGTGGTAGCGTCTCGCTCCCTAGTGGAATGACTTTTCCGCGAAAAGATTACTGAAAAAAAAACCGCAGAGACGCAGAGAACACGGAGGAAAGAGATCAAGAGAGATAACTAATGTGGTGGACTATTAAGTCTCTAAATCAACCGAAGGTGAGCGGTTTAATTACAAGTAAATATGAGGAGAAATTTGTGTGTAGCCAAGAAAAGCGATACCATATTTATGGTAGTAGCTGGTTGAAACGGATAGCGGCTACCTTTTTAGCAGGAAGTATTATTCAAAGTCCAATATCTGTATTCGCTCAAAAGGTTCCGAGTCCAACAATTAGTAACCAAGCTGAATTTAGTTATACAAATAGAAAAGCTAATCAAATTTTTCGCGGAAGTACCAGTCAAATAGAAACGATTCCGGATGCTCGATTAGTTGATCCTTTAGGAAGAATTTTAGGTTGTGGGGGAGAAGTTTTACCTGATTATACAGGATATACTGTCGCTTTATATGACCCTGACCCGAATGACTCCACGGGAACGGAATTAGGACAGTTAACTCCATTAACTCCGACGGAATTACCTGATATTGAAGGGAATGGTGTTTTTAGAGGGATTGAACCAAATGAGACGAATATTAATCCGTTTCCTTTAAATAATTTAGATGAGGGTTTTTACAACTTTTTATTCGATCCTAATAGAGGTCAAACTGATGCTGGTAGAAGTTTTATTTTAGTAGTTAATCCTCCAGAAAATTCTGGTTTTTCTCAACGAAGAATTAAGTTAGAAATTAATCAAAGTACTGGTGGTATTCAAGATAATATTGTTCGTTACACTGCTACATCTTTAGATGGTCAACCAATCAGTGTTAATGGTGGTATTCAAATTAGCGATACGGTTGTTTTTGTCCCCAATGCTGAAACTATTGGATTAGATTTATTAGCATTTCAATTTGATTTGGGTTTATGTCCAGCAGAACAAATTACTATTACTAAAACGGGAGATAGAGCTACTGCTGAACCTGGAGAAACTACGGTTTATCGTCTATCGTTAAGAAATACGGGTGATGCTGGTTTGGATAATGTAGTTGTTACTGACCAATTTCCTTTAGGATTTAAATTTTTATCAGAATCTGTTCGTGGTGAAGTTGCCGGGGAATCTGTTGCGGTAACTACTGAAGTTAATGGTTCTACTGTGACTTTCCGTACTGATGCCACGATTCCGGTTGATGGAGTTCTGAATATTGCTTATGCTGCCAAATTAACTCCGGATGCGGTACGGGGTTCGGGACGTAATACGGCTACTGTTAATGCTCAACGTGTTGATAATGATTTTGCAGTCAAAGATGGTCCAGCGACACATTTACTCAAGATTCGACCAGGTATTACTGCTGATTGTGGTACGATTATCGGTCGGGTATTTGTGGATAAGAATTTTGATGGGGAACAGCAATCAGGGGAGCCTGGGGTACCAAATGCGGTAGTTTTCTTGGAAAATGGCAACCGTATTACTACTGATGCTGATGGTTTGTATTCAGTCAAAAATGTATTGCCTGGTAAACATACAGGTGTTTTGGATTTACAAAGTTTACCGGGTTATACTTTAGCACCCAATGTCAAGTTTAAAGAGCGCAACAGTCAATCACGGTTAGTTAATTTAGAACCTGGTGGAATGGTAAGAATGAACTTCGCAGTTACTCCCAGCTTTGGTGAGGGGGCAAAGAAATGAAACTCAATTTAAAGTTAATCGTGGCGATCGCCGGAGTTATTAGTGTAGTATTATACCCATTAGTTGCAAGTGCTGAATCTACTAGTAATTCAGGAACGGTTGAAGATTATGGAAGTAAAAACCGCAGAGACGCTGAGAACGCTGAGGAAAGAGGTAATGAGAGATTGGTCTTTTTAGATGGGGATAGGATTAGTAAATCTAGTCGTTTACGGGCAATTGTACAAGCTCATGAGTTAAAGAATCAGAAAATAGAGTTATCTCAAGGTTCAAACGCATTAGTAAATCCAAAAAATGAGCAAATAATCAATGTAGATATAGAAGAAAATTTAGTTGCTATCAAACCATTTCAACCTGATAGTAATTTACCTAAGAGTTTACAAAAACTTGTGGATGAGCGTAATCAGGAAATAGATTCACAACAAGAAGTCAAAAAAATAATTGCTATCAAACCATTTCAACCTGATAGTAATTTACCTAAAAGTTTACAAAAACTTGTGGATGAACGAAATCAGGAAATAGATTTACGAGAAGAAGTAAAAGAATTAATTGCTTTTGAATTATTTGATAGTCAGTCAGAATTATTTTCAATAAAAGACAATGGCAATTTAGAATTACAAGATATTGTTCCTAATATTGAAGAAACTCCAGAAATTCTATCTTCACAAAATCTATTTTTATCTGTAGACACAGACAAGGAATTATCGGATAAGTTACAAGAAATTAATTCAAGTGATAAAACTGATAACTATTTACTTGCTTTAGAACCTTTTCTTGAGAGCCAAAAATTAGCAGAACAACAATTGACAAATATATCTAAAGAAAAAACAGATATAAAAGAATGGTTTGCTGATGTTGATTCAAAATTGGTTGCAATTAATGTATTTGAGCCAATTAATAATAATAAAACACCTGAGAATATTCCAATTTTAATTGCTAAAAATTGGACGACAGATAATTTTACAAATAAAAATTACAACTTTTCATCATTAGTTGCTATACAGCCTACAAATTCCTTTGAAATCAAATTAGCAGCAGGATATAACTCATTTTATGGAGATAACCGTAATCAAAAATTAACTAATACTACTAACCTTTTAGCATCTTATTCTCAATCACCCTTTGCTTTACCTAATCCCGAAAGCTTAAACCCCAATTTAGCACCAAATTCTACTCAATATATTTCTCAGTTTCCCAAAGATACGAATAATTCTGCAACGGTAAGAATCCTTGCTCCAATACCTGATGCTGTTATTGATGTCCCAGCGACTCCAATTCTCATTCAGTTTCCTGTAGGTAACGAGGTGGAATTACGAGTTAATGGAGAATTATCCGATCGCTCTTTAATTGGACGAACTGAAACCGATTCTGAAACTGATTTGGTCACACAGACGTGGTATGGTGTTTCTCTACAAAATGGAGAAAATATCATTTCTGCTCAGGTTATCGGTTCTAAAGAAGCTCCCGTTACTGTAAAAATAATTGTTAGAGGTGGAGTACATCAACTGAAATTAGATTCCGTAGAATCACGGATTCCTGCTGACGGAAGTTCTACAGCAACTATCAAAGGTATACTACTCGATGAAAACGGCAATCGTTCTAATCATGATGCAGTTGTTACCTTAGCAAGTACAGCAGGAGAGTTTCTCGAACCCGATTTTAAACCGGGACAACCAGGATTCCAAGTACAAGCAAAAGCTGGAGAATTTACCGCTACTCTCAAATCGGATTTAGAAGCGAAAACAGTACGTATTCAAGCTAAAATTGGCAAATTAGAAGCCTTTACTCAATTACAATTTCAAACGGCTTTGCGTCCGAGTTTGATGACAGGAGTAATTGATTTTCGTTTAGGTGCCAGAGGTACGGATTTTTATAGTCGATTTAAGGATTTTCTCCCTGAAGATGAAGATAATAGTACCGAAGTAAAATTCCGTTCTGCTATTTTTGCAACTGGTGCAATTGGTGAATGGTTGGTAACGGGTGCTTATGATAGTAGTCGTTCGCTGAATGAAGATTGTAACTGCGATAATCGCTTGTTTGGAAGTTATCAATTTAGCGAACAGAATTACCCTGTTTATGGTGATAGTTCAACAGTAAATCCAACTACTCCATCTACCGACAGCGTATATTTACGGTTAGAGCGTTCGTCTAAGATTTCGGGAGCTAGTGCCGATTATGCGATGTGGGGTGATTACAATACTGAAGAATTTTCTCGTTCTTCACAACAGTTTACTTCTCTGACTCGTCAGTTACACGGTTTTAAAGCTAATTACAATATTGGAAATCTCCAAGCTACGGCTTTTTATGGAAATAATGTGGAAGGTTTTCAGCGTGATACTCTACCTCCTGATGGAACTAGTGGGTTTTACTTTTTATCTCGTAGATTGGTAATACCTGGTAGTGAGACTGTTTTTATCGAATTAGAAGAACTCAATCGTCCGGGTACTGTATTACAACGTAAACAATTGAGTCGTGGCCCCGATTATGAAATTGATTACGACAGAGGAACAGTTTTATTCCGCGAACCGATTTTACGTACCGATGTCAACGAATTTGGTGAGGTTTTAGTCAGACGTATTGTTACTACCTATCAATATGAGGGAGCAGGTGCTGATACCGATATTTATGCAGGACGGTTACAATATAACTTTTCTCGCGGTATTAATAATGATAGTTGGTTAGCTGCTACTTATTTACAGGAAAATCAAGGCTCGCGGGATTTTGAATTGTATGGTGCAGATGCTCAGTTTAGTTTTGGTAAGTTAGGTAAAATTATCGCCGAATACGCTCGTTCTCGCAATGATTCCAATGAGATGGGAATGATCGAAGGTAATGCGATGAGAGCGGAAGCTGAAGCGGAATTTATCTCTGGTTTACAAACTCGTGCTTATTACCGTTTTGCGGATACCGGATTTGCTAATGATGCGACAATTAGTTTCGTTCCCGGACAAACTCGTTACGGAGCGCAAATTACGGGAAGAATTACTAAGACAACCAATTTACGCTTTCAATATGACCATGAAGATAATTTTGGTATCGCACCCCAACCGATAGATACCTTTGAAGAGTTATTTTCACCCCGGATAACTGCAATTCCTGGTAGTGAAGTCGATAACTCTCTAACTACAATTGCCGCTGGTATTGTACAGCGAATTGGTAAAGCTAATTTATCTGTGGATTGGATTAAACGGGAACGAGAAGATAGAATCTCTCCCGAAACTCTGAATACCGATTCTAATCAATTACGTTCTCGTCTGAACGTTCCTCTGGGAAATAAGCTTTCTTTTGTAGCCCAAAATGAAACGACATTATCCGAAAATACAGACGCAGTTTTCCCCGATAGAACCATCTTAGGGATTAATTGGCAAGCAATTCCGGGTATTAATCTTTCGTTAACGCAACAGTTTTACACTAAAGGACAATTTGACGGTAATTCCATCACCAGTTTCAACGTCAACGGTGAACATAAATTTGGTGAAGATACCTCTGTTACCGGACGCTTTTCTATATTAGGTGGAGCAAATGGACCAACTACTCAAGGTGCGTTAGGTTTAAAACAGGGGATAACAATAGCTTCTGGATTACGATTGAATCTAGCTTACGAACACGTTTTTGGTGACTTTTTCGGTCGTAATGGTACAGGGGTACAATTTGCACAACCCTTTGCTGTCGGTCAAAGTGCTGCTTCCTTGGGTTTTACTGACGGTGATAGCTATAGCGTCGGCTTGGAATACACTGATAATCCTAACTTCAAAGCCAGCGCTCTTTTTGAACGCAGAAGTTCATCCAGTGGAAATAATACCGTAATTTCCGCAGGAGCTACAGGTAAAATTTCATCATCAATTACTGCTTTAGCACGGTATCAACAAGCAGGTTCGAGCAATCAAACCTTGAGAGCATTAGGAGATACAGCTAACCTGAGAATGGGTTTAGCATACCGTAATCCTCAAGATGATAAATTCAACGCTTTATTGCGCTACGAATACCGAAAAAATCCCTCAACAATTCCCGATACTATCTTATTCGGAACAGGTACTGGTGCAGAAGACCATACTTTTGCCATAGAAACTATTTACGCACCAAATTGGCAATGGGAATTTTACGGTAAATATGCTTTACGCAACAGTACTACTTATTTAGCCAATGATTTTTCATCCAAGAGTACGACAAATCTCGGACAATTACGCGCTACTTATCGTTTGGGGTACAGTTGGGATTTAGTCGGGGAAGCTAGAGTAATTAGCCAGTCTGACTATACCGAAACCGGCTTTGTTGTCGAAGCAGGTTACTATCTAACGCCAAATTTAAGATTAGCTGCTGGTTACGCTTTTGGGGAAATAGACGATCGCGATTTTGATGGAAGTCGTTCCGCTAGTGGACCATATTTAGGTTTAACTGTCAAACTTAATGAGTTATTTAACGGTTTCGGTTTACAGAAAAGAGTACCCCGTCAAGAAATAGAACAGCGACAATTTTTGATTAATCAACTTAAGAAGGGAATAGGGAGTAGGGAGCAGGGAACACAGAAAATTACAGCGCTAGAAAAACTGATGACGGGACGTAGGAGATGAATAAAGAGATATGAAGCTAAATATACATTTGCTTTATCAGCTTTTTTATCAATATTTCTTTGTTTAAAAGGCTTTTTTCTCAACTGTCTTCAGTAAAAAAACGGTAAAAAATATGTATAAAAAATTGGAAGAGTATCAAAAAAAATCTTTTTTTAAAAGGGAACAGGGGATGAACAATTCCAACCCAAAGGAACTGTTAAGGGTTCGCTGTTTTGATCAACTTTTGGGAATAATATCAATTTTATTGTTAATAACTCCGAATATTGCTTTTGCTCAACCAGCGACAACAGCTTTAACTTTGCGGGTAGTAGTCAATAGTAATCAAGATGGAGCTATACAAGCTGATGATGCTCTGACATTACGCGAAGCAATTGCGATCGTCAATGGTAATCTATCTTTAGAAGAATTAAGTCCGGTTGAAAAATCTTTAGTATCATCTACAAGTAATCAATCACGAATTGAATTTAACCTACCTCCTGAACAAACTAAAATTACCCTCGAAAGGGTTCTCCCGGCTTTAACAACTCCCGGATTAATCGTTGACGGTACTTCTCAACCGGGTTACGAAGCGAATAAATCAGCAACCGCAGAAATTGAAATCCCAATTCCCATAGTTGAAATAACTTCTGCTGCTAACAAAGAAGTATTTCGTGGTTTAACGGTAGCTGCGGATAATATCACTATTGAAGGATTGAGCATATACGGTTTCAGTTCAGAACATCGGGATACTGCTAGTTTACCTCCAGGGGATATTGTTATTTTGGGAATGGAGAAGGGAGGACAAAGGGATGGGGAGATGGGGAGATGGGGAGA
>NZ_JADEWL010000305.1 GCF_015207665.1 Plectonema cf. radiosum LEGE 06105 | reverse complement strand
GTGACATACTCCTACACTGACTGATTACAGAGAGCGTGTAGGCTTCTCACCAAATCCAGCTATTGCTTCGGATACTCGATGAGCTTTAAGAACCGGATGCCCCACGGCTCTATTTTTTATTACGATAGCTGCATTATGATCTCGATCTAGGCTGCAACCACACAGACAAGAATGCCATCTTTCATGCAACTTTTTTGGAACTTTCGCCCCACAACTAGAACAATCTTGTGACGTACCTGATGGATTCACTACAATTACCAATAACCCAGCATTTTCGGCTTTGGTGCTTAGAATTGATTGTTGCTTGACCATCCAGCATCATGCACAGACTTAGCTAGCATAGAACGAGAAAGACCTTTGACGTTTAAATCTTCGTGAACTACAACATCATATTTTTTCAGTAGATTGTTGGCAGTTTTAAAGTGAAAGTCTTTGCGCTTATCAACTACTTTTTTGTGCTGCTTGGCGACTTGCTTAATAGCTTTTTTGCGTCGATTACTTGCTTTTTTACGGCGTGAGATACGTTTTTGAATGACCCGCAATCGCTTCTGAGATTTACGGTAATGCTGAGGAATTGGAACAACATCACCATCAGAAGTTGTCAAAAACTCTTTTAAACCGAGGTCAATACCTGTAATTGAATCCGCATTGAAGTCAGGTTTAATATTTGGAACTGTTGTATCTTCAAGACTCAAGGTTAAATAGTAACCATCAGCCTTCTTAGTTACGGAAGCAGTTTTGGTTTTAAAGCCATCTGGAATAGGACGATGCAGAATAACTTTAACTATACCGAACATCGGTAAAGTTATTAAATTACCTTGCAAACATCCATCCTTCATTTGTGGATATGTAAACGTGCGATAACGTTCGCGTGATTTAAACCGAGGTCGTCCACTTCGTTTACCATTGCTATCACCTTTTAAAAAACGGTCAAAAGTTACCTTGACTCGTTTAACTATATCTTGTAGTACCTGCGAGTAAATTTCGCCATACCAAGGATGAGTTTTTTTAAGCTGTGGTAGCGTCTTCTTTTGTGAATAATAGTCTGGGTTGTCGCGTAGCTCTGGTATGTGGCAAACAAGAGGACAAGCATTAATCGGTGAGCGATTGCGCTCATACCAGTCAAATCTATCAGCCAACAAGTGGTTATATTGAGCGCATAACATAGACAACCACCTGTCTATCTCACTTGCTTGTTTTGTTGTTGGTCGTAGCTTGTACTGGTATGCTGTTCTCACTTGCTCACCCTCAACCATCAAGACTATAATACCATAAGCGTGACAACAAGGGGTAGACGAATATCAAAACTACTAGATTAAATGTCAGAATGTCTGAACGTAGATTAAACAAACTTCGCTCTTATGCTGTAACGAAAGATAAAACAGTCACGCAAATAGTAGAAGACTGGGTTGATAGATTGCCAAACACAGAGAGTGTTAAAATTAACGCTGACTCCCTCTCTATCAATCCTGCGGATTGAATTGGTCGGAGGTCGCGTTAATTTTAACCGCCTTATATCTCACCACTGAACGGAGTACCGTTTCAGTGGGAGGCTTACGGCAAAATAGCTAAA
>NZ_JADEWL010000131.1 GCF_015207665.1 Plectonema cf. radiosum LEGE 06105 | reverse complement strand
CCTTGTCCCCCCATCGCCCCATCCCCTGTTAGATGCGATTAATTTTTGGGAAAACTAAATTTAGAATTGCATTATAAGGGTTGCAGCAATGCATGATGATTTAATACGTCATTTTTTAAAAGCGACTAGCCAAAATCAAGATATATATCCACTTTTCCTAGAGCATTTAGATAAGCTTAATAATAGTTTTTCTCTAGAATTGCGAGAGTTTGCAAGACAACAATTTCTTACACAACCAACTAAAGCTGTTGATTTAGCTAGAATTATTGTCAAATTCAGCAAATTGATGCAAAACTTTGAACAAGGAAACCCTGCTGTTAATTTAGAGATTGCGATCGCGGGTTATGAATCAGCACTAACGGTTATCACTCGCGAGACTTTTCCACAAGGTTGGACTAGTATTCAGCAAACTTTAGTTAATGCTTATCAGCAACGTCAAGATATTTTATCTACAACCATTACCGAACTCAGGAATAATACCGTTCAAACTCAGAATCAAATAAAAGATTTAACAGAACAATTTAAACAAGAAAAGCAGCAATATTGTGATTTAAAAACACAATTTTTAAAAGTAATGGAGTTTCAAGAATATTCTAAATCAGCAATTGATTTACAACCGATAGTTACAGCAATAAAAGAGATAAAATCATCCGTTCAACAGTTCAATACGGTAATTTTTTACGATATCGAAAATTTGACATTAGGTAGTAGCGAGCCTCAATTTAATTTTTCTTTAAGGGATATTATCGAAAACATAAAAAGATACAATTTAGTTAATCAAATTGCCGGACAGTATGCTTACGCTGACTGGAGTAATTTTAAATTACAAAAAATAAAAAATGATATTCAAAAACTTGGTATTGAACCAATGCAGATTTTTGGTTTTAATCATCATAAAAATGCTGCGGATATTCAATTAGTCATTGATGCAGTTGAACTAATTCACCGCAAACCCTCGTTAGAAGTTTTTGCAATTGTATCGGGTGATGGGGGATTTTCTTGTTTAGCAAAAAAACTGCACGAGTACGGTAAAGTAGTTATTGGATGTGGTTATGAGAACCAAACTAATAAAGTACTTGCGGCTGTGTGTGATTACTTTTTTAGATTACCCGATCCACTACAACAGAAAAAAATAAGTAATCCGATAACTACAGTTGAAGAACCTAAACGAAGGAACAATAGTTAATTATGGGAAAAATAAAAAGATATCAAGCTTAAAAATAATTTAAGGGGAGTATCTTACTCCCTTTTCTGGTATTCTAAACCTCCAGCAAAAGGCTCGATAATAAAGAATTTCAAGTTGTAATAAATGCCAAATATATATTTTTTTATATTAAGTAAATCAATGTAATTATTATGACTTCGCAATTTTTGCAATAAAATTCACTGTCCCATTGTTAGCAATAATAGTTACAATAAACGCGATCGCGGTTAAATAGCTTAAATATTGGAGTTAAGGGAAAGTGGGCTTATTTGAAGATTTGAGCAAATTTTTGGAAAGTCGTTTAGAAGAATTCCTGCGAAATAATCCGCATTTGGAATTAGATGCACTATTGGAACAGTTGCGGGAACAGGAAGAGGACACATTAAAATTAATTGCAGATTTGCAGTTACAAGAAAAGCGTAGAGAAGACGAGATATTGTCCACAGCGCAAGAAATCCAAAGATGGCACATTCGTGTACAAAAAGCGAAAAACGGTGGTAGAGAGGATTTAGCAGCCAAAGCGGAAGAAAGAGAAGCGGCTTTATTGCGACAAGGAAACCAGCTTTGGGGACAAATGCAAGGTGTAAAAGAACGCATTACCCAAGCCAAAGAATTATATCGAAAAATTCAGCAACGACGACAGGAAGTACAAACTAAAGCCGCACAAGCTCAAGCCGCACGTACCAAAGCCCAAACACAACAACGTATCGAAACAGACGCTGGCTGGTGGAATGCAAGCAGCACCTATCCTAGTTCTAATACTTACGACGATTTAGAAGAAAAATTCCGTCGTTGGGAAACCGAAGCCGAATTGGATGAAATGAAACGGAATATGGGAAGATAATTAGTTGACAGTTGACAGTTGACAGTTGACAGTAGTGCGAGCGTCTCGCTCGCTATGTTATATATATTTATTTGACCTTTAACCTTTCACCTTTAACCTTTAACCTTTGATTTTTAACCTTTAACCTTTTTTTTGGATTAAGTGCAATTCAAACAGCTTGTCTTATTGCTCTGCTGGTATTATCGTCACACTCTTTATAAAATGTTCCGCATAACATCTTGAAGAATGGAACGAAGTATTTTTTTAAACCTTTTATTAAGCTTGCAATTATTGTTAGTAGGCTATGTTCCTGCTGTTGTTGTGGGTATTTTATTTGGGTATTTGATTGGTATCAATAGGTTTGTTTATCAAATATGTAAATGGATACTTCAAGTACCATTAACTATTGTTCCTATAGCTTTACTTCCAATTACCTTAATATTCTTTAAAGAAGCGGACACTGCTGCGATCGCAATTGTTTTTTTTAGCGCTATTTGGTCAATTATTTTGAATACCGCTACAGGAACCCGAAACGGACGTAAACAAGGTAGAAATTTTAAAATTGTAATTAACCATATATTTGAAGGTTTAAGATTCGCGGTTTGGATTGCTTGGTTTACTGCGATCGCGATAGAAATGCTCACTCTTGATCGAGGACTTGGTTTTATTATTTGGAATGCTTATAAAGAAAGTAAATTTAACAACATAATTGAAGGTATAGTCTGTATTGGAACTATCGGATTAGTATTAGACCAACTTTTAGATTTGACAGGTAGTATTCTTTCTCAGCTTGTTTCCGAAGGACAAAAGAAAGAAGGTTAAAAAGGTTAAAGGTTAGAGGTTAAAGGTTAAAATTCATAATTAATAACTCATAGCCCCTAATTCGCACTCCAAAATTTAAAATTAAAAAGTTGAAACTTTTCTTTCTTTGCAATTTAAACAATATTTTTTTGTTTATAAATGTTTTGACTATACTTTAATTACTTAATGCTATTACGTCACAATAAATTAGTGTTAATAGTAATGATTCAATTTCACACAAAATACGGACAAGTTTTGCTCTACCAGAGGAAATATAATTCCTTAAAAAAGGGATAAATTTGCTTTTTTTAGTATTTGAATAAGCGCTGAAAAATAACTGTGTAAGTTGGTCTAATCCTGGTGAAATAGTCAACATAATTGTTAATTGCGGTCTGTTTTTTTGTATAGATAAATACGAGTAATTAAGTAATAATGAATCAAACAGAGAAACCCGCTTCGTCTCAAAAAGGTATTCCTTTCTCATTGCAAATCGTTATCGCTGTAGTACTTGCCTTAATTGTAGGAATTTTACTAGGAGCAGGTAATCCTAACCCAGAATTCAAAAGCTTAATAACTAACTTAGAAATCCCTACTAACTTAGTTTTTAAGGCTCTAACGGCTCTTGCTGCTCCCTTAGTTTTATTAGTATTGTTAGACACTTTAATCAGTAAAGAAATTTCTGGTAGGGAAGGGCGAAATTTAGTGGTGTTTATTTTACAAAACGCCACAGTAGGAATATTAATTGGCTTTTTAGTAGTGAGTATTCTGAGTCCTGGTACTTGGGTGAATTTGAATCAGACACAATCTATAGGAATATCTCACGAAAAACAGGATTTGTGGAATATTATCAGGGAATTTCTTGATAGTTTGACACCAGAAGCGCTGCTCAAGCCATTAGTCGAAAATAATTTTATTTCACTTGTTTTGATTGCTCTTGGCTTTGGCTTTGTTTTGCGTGGGATTAAGTTGGAACAACAATCCCAAAGTAAGAGGAGTTTTCAATCACTAGAGAAGATAATTAAAACTTTATCTGAAGCTATACAACGCATCCTCAAATGGGTAATTGCTCTGTTGCCGATCGCAGTATTTGGAGTTGTGGCTAAAACTGTTTCCGAACAAGGCTTTAAGCCATTTATCTCTTTTGGAGCATTGATTATTGCAGTGCTATTAGCTTTGTTTTTGCAAGCTTGTTACTATCTCGTCAGAATCAAATTTGGCTCTTGGGTAAATCCGTTTGATTTTCTGCGTCAGGGTTCTGAAGCTTTACTATTCGCTTTTGTCACTGCTTCTTCAATGTTGACAATGCCTACTGCTTACCAAGTTTTAGTGAGCAAAATCGGCTTAAGAGAAAAGAATGCTTCTTTAGGAATATATTTGGGTGCAAATATCAGCAAAGATGCTGTCCCTATTTTTCAAGTAATGTTTACCTTGTTTGTTTCCCAAATACTTGGACAAAGTTTTAGTCCCGCTCAGTATTTGATTCTCTTCTTGTTATCGTTTTTTTGCTCAATATCTACAGCTGGTATTCCAGGCAGCGCGATAGTAATGATGATATTAGTTTTCAACACTGTTTTCACTAACAGTGAATTAGCCATAAGTTATATCGCGTTACTACTTTCCATATACTGGTTCCTTGATATGTGTGGCACAGCTATTAACGTCATGGGACATATGACTTTGGCTATATTACTTGAGGGTAAAAAACAGAGTGATGAATCAACTATTTAGTTTCTAAAAGTACCAATAATTTTAGATTATCAAAACAGTCTGTTGTCCAAAAAAGCACCTATTAGCTATTACTAATATTCATCATTAAACTAGAATGAACAAACCAGAAAAGACAATTAATCAACATAGCATATCCGAAAATAGTTGGCAGAGTGAAGTTATGATATGGGGAATAACTATATTGCTTGCTGCAATTTTGGGAATTGTATTAGATGGGCAAAGCCAGTTAATTGAATATTTGACTCTTCCTGCTTTCCTAGTACTTAAAATACTAGTTGCTCTTGCCATCCCCATGTTTTTTTTAGTAATTATCTACAATTTAATTACTATAAAGATTCCTGGTAAAACATGGCGTAATTTATTATTCCCGCTATTCAGTAATACTACATTGGCAATTCTAATTGGATTTGTAGTTGCACATCTCTTCCATCCTGGTAGTTGGGGAAATTTAATTACTTTAAACATTGTCAAGCCAGTACAGCCAACACTAGATCCTAGTAATATTGAAAATTTTTGGGATGCAATATTAGGAATTATTCAAAACTTGGTACCAACATCTCTTGTTGAGCCATTGGTGAATAATAACGTCATTCAAATAATTGTTGTCGCTTTTAGTTTGGGAATAGTTTTGCGAGCGATAAAATCTGAACAAATAATCCAAAAAAAGACGGATTACCAGCCTTTGGAAAATGTGATTGAGGTTTTGTTGGAGGCTGTAAAAGTTATTTTAAGATGGGTAATCAAGCTATTACCATTAGCAGTATTTGGGATACTACTAAAAAATATTGTCACACAAGGTTTTGCACCTTTATTATCCTTAGTTATGTTTGTGTTGACAATATTAGTAGCTTTGTTTATACAAGCTTGCTACTATCTCTTCATCATCAAATTGGGTTCTTCGGTAAAGCCAGTTGAATTTCTACGTCAGGGTTCGGAAGTTTTCAGGGAAGCATTTATAAGTGCTTCTTCCAGTTCGACATTACCAATGGCTCATAAAGTTTTTAGAGATAAAATTCCTTTAACACCAGAAGCATCTGGTTTGGGGGTATTCGTAGGGGCTAAATTAAATAAAGACGGCACTATTATTCTGATGGTGACATCTGTTTTATACATTTCGCAAATGCTAGGACAAAATCTCAGTTTAGGACAGCTTTTCTTTCTGATTCTGGCATCAATTTTTGCCTCAATCGGCTCGGCTGGTATTCCTAATGCTGGATTAGTGACACTGACATTAGTATTTACTGCTGTTAACTTACCGATTGATTATATTGCTGTAATACTTAGTGTGGAATGGTTTATTGATAAATTTTACACGCTGATCAATGTCATGGGATATATGACTGTTAGCGTTTTATTACACGGAAAAAAGCCTCTATCTTGAACGAAGATTATTAAGAGGTTTTTTATGCAATTCTAGCAATGGTCAACATAATTCGTAATTAATACTATAACAGGAATTAATTACGAATTACGAATGGAGCAGGCCATATTGGTTAGGACATCATCCGCCAGTTGTTAAGGGAACAGGCAACAGGGAAATGTCCTAACATCGCTACTGCTATAACTAACCATCAGCAAATGTGATTTGTTCCCGTTTTAATTGTTAAGTACCTATAGAACATTTTGCAGATAAATGAGGTACAGCATTATATGATGAAACAATGCGTGAGATGGGCATCCTTGCCCGTCTGAATCTGCTTCATAAAGAAATTGAAATATGCTGTATAATTTGAATGCTTATGTCAAAGCCATCAAATAATGTCATATGCAAACAATTAAGACAAAAATTTCAGAGGGTGGCAGAGTTGTAATTCCATCTGAGTATCGCAAACAACTAGGATTAGAAGTCGGTGACGAAGTTATAATTCAACTGGTGGATGGAGAAATGAGAATTTTTACACTGGAACAAGCCGTTAAACGAGCGCAAGAAATAGTACGTCGGTATATTCCTGAAGGGCGATCGCTTAGTGACGAGTTACTGGAAGAACGCCGTCAGGAGAATTTGAGTGAGTAATTATGTTTTGGATGCTTCTGCTATCTTGGCATTGTTAAATAATCAACCTGGTAGTGAAATGGTTGTAAATGTCCTTACTGAAACTGTCATTAGTAGTGTCAATTTGAGTGAAGTCATAGCAAAACTTGCTGATAGTGGTATGTCAGAGATTCAAGTCAGAGAAGTTATCAGCGCTCTGGGGTTAGAAGTTGTTCCGTTTGATATAGCAATGGCTTATCATGCAGGGATATTACGTCCTCTAACAAGAAGTGTTGGACTATCATTTGGTGATAGAGCTTGCTTGTCACTGGGAAAATCCTTGGGTTTGCCAATACTAACCACTGATAGAGTTTGGGCTGATTTAAATTTAGGGGTAAATGTGCAGGTAATTTGTTAGAATCTTTACCTCAAAAAATTTTAATTTTTAAAAGACGCAGAAACTTTGGTCTCATGAAAGAAATAATTATTGGTGCGATAAGTATTGGTTGAATTACTGGATTTTGTTTTGTTCAATCTGTTTCTTATCTAATACCATCTCAATAAATAAGTTATTCCTCAATTTCCAATTCTTCAATTTCTTCTAGAGATTGATAATTATTAAAAGATGTAGATACTTCCGGTTGAGAAGTAGCATCCAACTGTTGCTGTGTAAATGTTTGATTTGCTAATTCACCTATTGGACTACCAAAAAGTTTTTCATAATTGGAAGCAACTGCCAAAAATGCTCCACCTAAAATATAGATTGGTAAAGGTAGAGAAAATTGTTGTATCCAGTCAAATAGCTGTGCTAAAGCAAACAACACTACAAAGCAAATAAACCAAATTCTCATGTTTAAATCCATAAAGCAATAGGTAAGCAAAGCTGCAATAGTTATTTGTTGCATGATACTTGATCAATGGCAATTACAACAATGAGGAAACATACGATGGGACAAAAATTAATTTTCGATCTAGCGTCATAATACTGAAATATTCAAGTAAAAGTGGCAAGAAAGGATGCTAATAATCGAATAAATAATCCTCAAAAGATAATTTGTCCAAATTTATGACAATTCTGGGTTGCAATTTGGGAATCATGGAATTACTAGACATTCCATATCTAAATGTAAACGCTGTCAGACGAATGAATTATCCTTCCTCAAAGCATCCAAGTTCCCAATCCGACATCCAGAAACATAAAAAAGCTTCCAGGATTTTGTCAGGATGGCTTTTTAACCAAGCATCTAGGATAATTAATCGTCTGACTCTGCAAAACAAGATTTGTCTGGGATATATTGTTGCAGTTGGTATGACTTTAGGAGGTACTGGTTTTGGTTTGAGTATGGGTAATTTCTGGGTTGATAGAGTAGAGCAACAAAGGAAAGATATTCGTCAAGAGTTGGAGTTATTGAATAACCTATTAAATACTAGTTTAAGTTTGCAATCAATTAACGAAATTTCTCCTTATTTACAACAACCCCAAAAGCTTCAACAAGCAAAGTCAAGGGTAATTAGTAGAATAAATAATTTTCAAAATGTATTAGCTAAAGCTAATAGTTCAAAATCTTTGGAAGCGTTAATTAAAAAGTATGATGATGATTTAAAACAATTTGCTCAAGATTCCGAAATAACTTTAAAAAAAATTGATTCAAATAAATTAAATTTACAGGAGGTGGAAGGAAAAATCGCGAATTTAGCCGCAAGTAATTCACGTATCAAAACTTTAGAATTTATAGATGAATTACAAATTTTATCAAAATCGATACTAAGGGAAGAAGAACAGTTAGAAAATCGTTTGAATCAAGCAAAAACTTTGCGAATAATCATCGTAATCCTCAGTCTTATTTTCACTTTAAGCATTACTTTTTTTATCGGAATTTACAGTAGTCGGATGATTACTAAACCTATTTTAAAAATTACCAGCCTAACTCAAAAAGCTTTAGAAGAGTATAACTATGATATAGAAATACCCGTGACAGCAAATCCAGAACTAGGAAACTTAGAAACTTCTTTAAATGAACTTTTTCAGCGCATCAAAAATCATATTAAACAACAAGAAGAAGCGAGTATATCTGCTGATGCTGCTAATTATGCAAAAAGCGAATTTATGGCAAATATTAGTCACGAACTTCGTACACCATTAAATGGCATTTTAGGTTATACCCAAATCATTGAAAATTCTCCTCATCTTTCAAAACAGGAACAACGGGGTATCGAAATTATTCATCGTTGCGCGAAGCATTTATTAATCTTAATTAATGATATTCTTGATTTTTCGCAGATAGAAGCACATAAAATAAAATTACATCCTAGCGATTTTCATTTTCCTTCATTCTTACAAGGAATTGTCGAAATATGTCGAATTAAAGCCGAAAATAAAGGTTTAAACTTTATTTATTTAACTCCAGAAAATTTACCATCTGGTATTACTGCTGATAAAAGAAGATTACGACAAATATTAATTAATTTACTTAATAATGCGATTAAATTTACTGAAACAGGTTGTGTAACTTTACAGGTAGAAATATTAGAAATTAACAAAAAATCTTTCTCTGAAACAGTTAGATTACTTTTTCATATTGAAGATACTGGAATTGGTATAGAAGCGGAACAATTAAATAAAATATTTTTACCCTTTGAGCAATTAGGTACAACTAAAAATAAATCAGAAGGTACAGGAATTGGTTTATCTTTGAGTCAAAAAATAGTAGAAATAATGAATAGTACAATTAAAGTTAACAGCCAGGTAGGTATGGGAAGTATGTTTGAATTTGAACTAGAATTCCCAATTGCTGAAAATTGGACGGAAACAAGTACTATCACCCGTACTGGGAGAATTGTTGGTTATACAGGTGAAAGAAAGCAAATCTTAATTGTAGATGACAGTTGGGAAAATCGTTCTTTATTTATCAATTTATTATCACCTATTGGATTTGAATTAATTGAAGCGGAAAATGGTGAAGATGGTTTAGAAAAAGCAATTATCTCTCAACCTCATTTAATTATTTCTGATATTAATATGCCAATAATGAATGGATGGCAAATGCTTAAAAAAATTCGTAATTTAGATAATTTGGAGAATACTTTATTCATTGTTTGCTCTGTAAGTACATCCGAACGCGATAGCCAAAAAGCTATTCAAGCAGGAGCAAACTACTTTTTAAATAAGCCAGTCAAATCGAAAGAACTCTATCGTATATTAGCAAAGCAATTACAACTTACATGGATTTATAGTAATAAGGAAACAACAAAAATAATGAGTTCAAATTCACATCAAAAAAATCAAATAGTTATTCCACCAGCTTCAGAGTTAACAATGCTACTCGAATTCGCCAAACAAGGCAAAATCAAGGGTATAAAACATGAATTAGAGCGAATTTCACAATTAGATAAACAATATCAAGATTTTGTTGATGAATTAGATTCATTTGTAAAATCTTTTAACATTAATAAAATTCGTGAATTTCTTCAAGATAATATAAAATTCTAATCCTGTACACTTATTTGTTCAGTTTTGTTCAATAAAGTTCAATAATATATATATATTGATTAATATGTTAAATAATAATTATCCTCATATGAACTTACCTGACGAAGAATTTGACTCTCATAAAAAGTTAGAAACAATTTTAGTCATAGATGATAGTCCAACCAACCTAGAGATTTTACATGATGTTTTGGGAGGTGCTGGTTTTGAAGTGTTAGTAGAAATGGACGGTATTAGCGGAATTGAACAAGTTGAAAGCAATCCTCCTGATTTGATATTATTAGATGTGATGATGCCGAAAATCGACGGATTTGAAACCTGTCGGAGATTACAAGCAAATCCATCAACAAAACATATTCCGATTATTTTTATCACTGCACTAACAGAAGCAGAAGAAAAAGTAAAAGGGTTACAATTAGGTGCGGTTGATTATATTACTAAACCATTTGAACAAAATGAAGTTTTAGCCAGAATTAATTTGCATTTGAAGTTATGTAAGTTAAATATTGAATTAGACAAGCAAAAACAAGAGTTAGAAATACGAGTTAAAGAACGAACTTTTGAACTATCTCAAACTTTAGAAGAATTAAAAAAAACTCAGTTACAGTTAGTTCAAACTGAGAAAATATCTTCTTTAGGACAATTAGTTGCTGGTGTTGCTCATGAAGTTAATAATCCGATTGGTTTTATTTCTACTAATTTGCATTATGCTAATCAATACGTTGAAGATTTACTTAAATTGGTACAGCTTTTTCAAAAAAGTTGCTCAAATCCAGGAATAGAAGTTGAAGAACAAATAGAAATTATGGATTTGCAGCATATCCAAAAAGATTTACCCAAACTAATGTCTTCGATGAAATTGGGTACTGATACTATTAAGGGAATTATGCAGTCTTTACGAAACTTTTCCCGTACTGATGGAGAAAACAAAAAGTTTGTTGATATTCATGAAGGAATAGAAGCAACTTTGATGATTTTACAACATCGTCTCAAAGCCTATCCGAAACGGCCCGCAATTCAAGTTATAAAAGATTATAGTATTTTACCTAAAATAAAATGTTATCCAGGACAACTTAATCAAGTATTTATGAATTTGCTCGCAAATGCAATTGATGTTTTGGAAGAATCAATTATTGAAGGTCAAAATTTGAGTAATGATAATATAATTACCAATCCTCAAATTCGCATTGCAACTACTATAGACAAACATCAAGTTACAGTCAAAATCTCTGATAATGGTAAAGGAATGTCCGAATCAATCCGAAGCGATATTTTTCAAGCTTTTTTTACTACCAAACCAGAAGGAAAAGGTACTGGTTTAGGACTTTCAATTAGTTACCAAATTATTACTGAAAATCACGGAGGAATTTTAAAGTGTATTTCTTCTCCAGGAAAAGGTACTGAGTTTTTAATTCAAATTCCTTTTTAATTGTCTCTGTTAATAAAATATAGAGCCGATTAAATAGTATTTTTAGATTAGGTAGATGAGAATAAATTTATGTTTACCAGATTTTAGTTAAACTATTTTCTGGAACAATAAGTAGTCAAGCAAAATTATTTATATAACCGTTCCCTACTCCCTTCAACCCTGTCTAAACGAAATGTTAAATTAAATGTTGACACAGACACTTATAGTCAAAATACAGCCAAAAATTATTTATTAATTCAAACTCTTGAACTAAGCACCTTAAAATCATATACTTAACATCTGAAACTTTCACAATCTAGCTAAGCATCTGCTAATGACCATTTCAGAACAACCAAGTAAAATCAATTCTACTGAATGGATAACCGACAGTAATGGCAAATTTGCAATATCCATTCGTATCAAAGGGGAAAGGCTTTTCCACGAAGTATCACCGTTTCAAACTGTAGAAGTATTTGATACTCAAGATAGAGGTAAAATGCTGACTATTGATCGCATGGTAATGTGTACTGAAGCGGATGAAGCAGCTTATCATGAAATGATTACCCATATTCCAATGTTGACTCATCCTGGTGTCAAAGATGTGTTGGTAATTGGTGCTGGTGATGGGGGTACAATTCGCGAATTGGTGCGTCATCCAAAAATTGAGCGCATTACAATGGTAGAAATTGATGAAGCGGTAGTGCGTGCTTCTAAACAATTTTTACCAACTATTTCTTCAGCTTTGGAACATCCCAAGTTGAATTTACTCATCGATGACGGGATTAAATTTGTTGAAAATGCCGCCGATAATTCCTATGACTTGATAATAATTGATTCTTCTGACCCCGTAGGTCCATCGGAAGGATTATTTACAAAATCATTTTATCAAGATGTTTATCGTACTCTCCGCCCTGGTGGAGTGGTAACCGTACAGAGTGAATCGCCAATTTTTCATCACAAGGCTTTTGTCGATTTAAATCAATGTCTCAAACAAGTTTTTGGGATTGATTCGGTGCATTGTTATTTAGTGTTTATTCCCATGTATCCTACGGGAATGTGGAGTTTGACTTATTGTTCTAAACAGGGAGTACATCCCGTTGAGAATTTAGATTACGAAAAAGCAATTCAATTTGTCAAAGAACATGATTTACGGTATTACAATCCAGATGTTCATCAAGCTGCATTTGCTTTACCTCAATTTATTCGCAAGATGATTGAATCAGGCAATAGGCAATAGAGATAGGGAGCAGTTAACAGTTAACTGTTAACTGTTAACTGATTGTTGAATCTTGATTAGAGCTTTTCATAAGCAGCTAAAATAATTCTTTCGGTTTCTTCCCAACCGATACAAGCATCCGTTACGGAAACTCCATGTTTTAATTCTGCTAAATTAGTAGGAATTTTTTGATTTCCTTCATTGAGATTAGACTCTAACATCATCCCTACGATAGATGTGTTACCTTCCACTATTTGTTGCACCACATCCTCTAAAACTCCTGCTTGCAACTTATAGTCTTTATGAGAATTACCGTGACTACAATCAACTACAATTGTTGGAGGTAAATCTGCTTTTTTCAACTGCTCTTCTGTTGCTTTTATATTTTCGCGATCGCAATTGGGTTTACCACCACCACCACGTAAAATGATATGACCGTAATCGTTACCCTTAGTTTCAACAATACTTACTTGTCCTTGTTGATTTAATCCCAGAAAATGATGGGAACTTTTTGCTGAATGTAGAGCATTTAAAGCCACTTGTATATTACCATCAGTACCGTTTTTAAAACCCACCGGCATGGAAAGCCCGCTGGACATTTCACGATGAGTTTGTGACTCGGTAGTACGCGCACCAATGGCAGACCAGGCAACTAATTCGCCGATATATTGAGGTATAATCGGATCAAGAGCTTCTGTACCTGCGGGTAATCCTAATGCGTTAATTTTTAACAGTAGTTCCCGCGCTATTAATATACCTTTTTCGATCTGGAAAGAATCATCCATATCCGGGTCATTAATTAAACCTTTCCATCCTACTGTGGTTCTAGGTTTTTCAAAATAAACCCTCATAATTAATAGTAGTTTATTTTCAACTTGCTCTTGCAATTCTTTCAATTTTCGAGCATATTCCAGAGCTAATTCTGTATTGTGAATCGAGCAAGGACCCATGACCACAAATTTTCTTCTATCTCGAAAATCTAATATATCTTTTAATTCTTGTCTGTATTTTAAAACATTTGCTTCTGCTGATGGTGTTAAAGGTAATTTTGATTTAACTTCTTGTGGTGTCAATAGAACGTGATAATTCTCAATGTTAGTGTCAAATAATTTGTTACGCATTGGTTATCCTGCCGCGATTCTGCCTTTGCTTTGAATACTGAATTCATCTATACATTGTATCTGAAAATTTACACCTTAAAAATCAATTATTTGAACTATTCTTTGCAATTATATTTACTTTTTGTGCAAAACTAATGTCATCAAATTTAGAAGTCGGGTTTTTCCCCTGAAATATCTGTTGTAATACAAGACAAGTATGAGACATTCAGAAGTCGGGTTTTTCCCTGCAATATCTGTAACACAAGACAAGTGTGATAAAAACCCGACTTTTCACAAAACATTCAGAAGTCGGGTTTTTTACCTGCAATATCTGTAACACAAGACAAGTGTGATAAAAACCTGACTTCTGAGCGAAATTTACTACAACAAATCCTTAGAAATTGTCACTTCTTTAGAAAGATATTTAAACCAAGTAAAATACAAAGCAATCGAAAGCACAATCAATAATGCTAACAGAATTCCAAAATTATCCCAACGCTTCATCATAAAGGTAATTCCTATCATGAATAAAGTCAATTGCCAGGGAATCGCAATGAATGTAGAAAGAATGTCTCGACGATTTTCATTTTTAATTTTTTGTTGAATATTCGCTGGCAGATTTTTACGCACGACTTCCCAAAATCCAAACGGTCTGGTAACTTTGTAGAAATTATCTAGTATTTGTAAATCCGTTGGTTCTGTAAAAAATGTCCCGATTATGCAACCAATAAATGATGAAATACTAGGGATGAGAAACAAAGCATATTCTTGATATTGGGGTTGATTTAAACTTGGGATAATCAATGCTTTACTTAATATAGCTGCTAACATTCCTGCAACAGTACCAAGGGCAAATCCATAACCATTAAACCGCCACCAATACCATCTTAATACTAAAGGAATCGATAACCCTGCACCTAATCCCAAAGTCAGCCATCCCCAAATTTCATTAATATTTTTGATCTGGTAACTAAAAAGCATTCCTACTACTACAATTACCACAGATGCTAAACGACTTTGAACCAATAACTGTTGATTAGTTGCTTGAGGTTTGAGATAGGCTTGATAGATATCTTTCACCCAATAAGCAGCGCTAGAATTGATGATAGAGTCAAAAGTAGACATCGCCGCTGCCAAAAAACAAGCTATTAACAATCCTTTAACTCCTACCGGCACATATTCAGCAATTACCGTAGGCAAAATTAATTCTGGGTCTGATATTACACTCTTGGTTGCACCGTAATGAATGCCCAACATCGCAAAAGCGGTAACGAGGGGCCAGCGAAACGAAAGTAAAACAATCCAAAATAGAGAAAGTAAACCAGCTTCGCGATCGCTCTTTGCAGCAAAGTAGCGTTGCACCATATAGCCACCACCACCACCGAAGCCTTCCATAAATACTTTTAAGACATAAAAGAAAATTACCCCACCGAATAAGTTAAACACAGAATATTCTCCGGGTAAATCCACAGTTAAAGACGGTGAAATACTGCTCCACTCCGCAAAACTCCATTCCTTTAACTGTTCCGTACCCGGAATAGAAACCGCAAATGTTTCCGGAATAGTTGCAATTTGCAGAGCCAAACCACAAACGTAAATTATCGCCACAAAAATCAAACCACCTTGAAAAACATCAGTCCAAACAACACCGTAAAAACCACTAGCCGCCGTGTATACCAAAGCCAGAGTAACCAGCCCAATGGAAGCGAATTCATCGCTAATACCCAGAAATTGACCTAAAAATTTACCACCTGCAACAGTAAAATAGCTCATCGCACCCACAGCAAACATTAAATTTGCGATCGCGCTGATAATCCGTGCTGTATTTCCTTCCCTTCCCTCACCGAAACGCAACCGCATCCATTCAGCTAACGTCATCACCTGAGCGCGTCGGTTCCATTTACCCATGAAAATCATCAAAATCGCCATGATTAACACCACACCACCGCGAATTTCGATAAAAAATCCTCTCGCACCCACAGCATAAACCAAAGCGCTGATCACCATCGTACCCGCCAAATCAGTATTTGATGCCATTCCCGAAGCACCCAAAACCCACCAAGGCATATTGCGGTTTCCCAAGAAATAAGAATCGATCCCCGCAGAAGCTTTACGTTCCAAATAAAGCCCAAAAATGACTATAGAAATTAAATAAACAGCAATAATTAGGTAATCAACAAGCTGTAGCATGAATTTTTAGAATTAATCGGTGTAATAGGTAATATGACGGAAGATACAGCAAACAGAGATTTGCATCAAGTCTGTTATTTGACGGTTTTAATTTCTTGGTTGTTGTCTCATCCCCTTATGGGTGGGAATATAGATACAAATTTAATTTGTATTGAAATTATAATTTTCGTACTTTGCTTTACTAACTTTTATTTTGATAAATATTGCTACGATGTCCAACTTCTACAACACTTATTAATAGAATGTCATCAAAAATATCATATAAAATACGATAATCGCCTACTCGAATGCGATAAGCGTTTTCTCTACCTTTGAGCTTTTTAACTCCATCTGGACGGGGTTCTATAGCTAAGCTATCAATTTTTGTCTGTATACGCTCTTGGAGTTCCGATGATAGTTTTTTGATTTGTTTAGATGCACTCTTTGAAATTTGAATTTCGTAACTCACGCGACATCCTTTTTCATCTTTTGCATCTCGCTTTTAACATTTTCCCAAGATACAGTACCATTTTTTCGTATATCTTCTTTACCTTCATGGTAAGCTTTCAAATCATTTTCATCCTCTTCATCTTCGATTCTTTGAAGTAATGCAAAAATTTCGTCTAAGGTACTGTCATATGCTTGATTTAAAAGCACATTGATATCATCAATTATTTGTTTTCTTTCCTGTTCAGTTTTCATTACTAACTAAAAAATATCCTAAATATATATATATTTTATTCCCATTTTACAATTACCTTAACTCTTCCGCTGCATATTCGTCAAAATACCGTGATTCGGACTAAATAACAAAGATAAGACAAATAATCCCGATACAACTAACACAATTGCCGGACCAGAAGGTAAATTATAAAAGTAACTCAAATACATTCCGCTGATACTCGAAATTACTCCAATTATTGCCCCTAATATCATCACTTGGTACAAACGTTTAACCAATAAATAAGCCGTCGCTCCTGGTGTTATTAACAACGATAAAACTAATATCACACCTACAGCTTTTAAACTAGCAACAATTGTTAAAGAAATAATTACCATCAACCCAAAATTAAGGCGATTTACCGGCAAACCCGCAGCTTGCGCTCCCAATGGGTCAAAAGTGTAAAATAATAATTCTTTATATAATAAAAATACTACTATCAATACAACAGTCGCAATTACACTAATATCTCGCATATCTGAAATAGTAACGCCGAGAATATTACCAAAAAGAAAGTGATTTAAATCGATTTTATTATCTTTTTGAATAATAGTAATTAAAGTAATCCCCAAAGCAAAAAACGCCGAGAACACAATTCCCATCGCAGCATCTTCCTTAATTGGCGATCGCGTTCTAATCCAAGTTATCACCATGGTGCTGACAACCCCCGCAATAAACGCTCCCACAAAAATATTCATCCCCAAAATAAACGCGATCGCCAACCCTGGTAACACCGAATGACTAATTGCATCACCCAACAAAGCCAACCGCTGCACCATCAAATAACTACCTACAACCGCACACAAAAAACCCACTAAAATAGCAACAATTAGCGAGCGTTGCATAAAGCTGTATTGTAACGGTTCAATTAACGCTTCAAACATAGTTATTTGTTAGTTGATAGTTGATAGT
>NZ_JADEWL010000304.1 GCF_015207665.1 Plectonema cf. radiosum LEGE 06105 | reverse complement strand
CACCTTTCAGAATTATCATTATTAACAGAATCTGAGCAGCATCAGTTGCTACGGGAATGGAATAATACAGAAGTTGAATATCCCCTTCTATGTATCCATGAGTTATTTGAAGCCCAGGTAGAGAAAACACCCTCAAATATCGCTGTAATATTTGAAGACCAACAATTAACCTACTACGAACTAAATGCCAAAGCAAATCAACTAGCCCATTACTTACGTTCATTGGGAGTAAAACCAGAGGTATTGGTAGGGATTTGTTTAGAGCGCTCCCTTGATATGGTCATCGGACTATTAGCCATCCTCAAAGCAGGTGGTGCATATGTACCCTTAGACCCCAACTATCCTCAAGAACGCTTGGCTTTTATGTTAGAAGACTCCCAAGTGTCGATTTTGCTAACTCAGCAGTGTTGGGTTGATATAATTCCGCAACATAAAGCAGATGTAATTTGTTTGGACAGTGATTGGAATCATATTGCCCAACAAAGTCAGAATAACCCTGTAAATAATTCTACGACTAATAATCTAGCCTATGTCATTTACACTTCTGGTTCCACAGGTAAACCCAAAGGGGTTTTAGGTATTCATCAAGGTGCAATTAATCGTTTTCATTGGATGTGGGAAAGCTATCCGTTTACTAAGGAGGAGATTTGTTGCCAAAAGACATCCTTAAATTTTGTAGATTCGGTTTGGGAAATCTTTGGACCTTTACTTAGAGGAATTCCAACAGTAATTATACCCGATGCAGTTGTTAAAGCTCCAGAACAATTCGTGGAAACACTCGCAAACAATAAGGTTACACGTTTAGTACTTGTGCCTTCATTGCTGCGCGTACTATTAGATACTTGTAGCGACCTACGAAAACGGTTGTCTAATTTAAAACTTTGGGTAAGTAGTGGAGAAGCGCTTTCCCTTGACCTATTGCAGAACTTTCGCCAAATCATGCCAGAAAGTACGCTTTTAAACCTTTACGGTTCTTCAGAAGTTTCTGCTGATGTGACCTGTTCCCGCATTAATCCAGCAGAGACTCCTTCGCGTGTTACAATTGGTCGTCCAATTGCTAATACGCAAATATACGTACTATCGGAACATTTAAAACCTGTTCCTACTGGAGTACCGGGTGAACTGTATATTAGCGGTGATGGACTAGCAAGGAGCTATCTTAATCAAGCAGAAATGACCGCAGAGAAATTTATCCCCAATCCCTTTACTAAAGAAGCAACACGTCTGTATAAAACTGGGGATTTAGCACGCTATTTGCCGAGTGGAGATATAGAGTACATTGGTCGGATTGATAACCAGGTCAAGATACGTGGTTTTCGTATTGAACTCGGAGAAATTGAGGCAGTAATCAGCCAATACGCAGCAGTACGAGAAGCTGTAGTTATAGTCAGGGAAGATTCAGTAGATTCTCAACGAATAGTCGCTTATGTAGTTGCTCAAACAGAGCAAGCACTGGTAATTCCTGAACTACGGAGCTTTTTAGAGTTAAAGTTACCGAACTACATGGTACCAGGAGCTTTTATCACCTTGGAGGCACTGCCACTAACACCAAATGGTAAGGTTGACCGTAAAGCACTACCT
>NZ_JADEWL010000012.1 GCF_015207665.1 Plectonema cf. radiosum LEGE 06105 | reverse complement strand
CTCCTAACTCCTAACTCCCGTACAGACGTAGCATTGCTACGTCTGTACAACTCCTAACTCCTCACTCCTAACTCCTAACTCCTAACTCCTAACTCCTAACTCCTAACTCCTAACTCAATGCCCAATTCTCTATTCTTTGCTACATAATTAAGAAAGATTGCAGTTTATTTAAAAATATTTAGCAAATATATGAATAAAACAACTTTAAATTTGGTGGCGATATCAATATTTTTGATGACGTTTTCAATACTGCTCGGTCCTTTGATTCATTTATCACCTGCGGTTCCTGCTGTTGCTACTTTTGCCATTTTGGCGATCACAACTTTTGATTCTTGGAGTCTGGAAGGTAGGGGAGGAACGTTATTTTTAGATTTGATTGGTGGATTTTCGAGTGAATATCGGGAACGTATTCTCCATCACGAAGCGGGACATTTCCTTGTAGCCTATATTTTAGGGGTTCCGGTGACGGGTTATAGTCTGAGTGCTTGGGAAGCACTTAAGCAAAAACAACAGGGACTTGGTGGTGTGACTTTTGATGATGTGGAATTATTATCTCAATTTGAAAAAGGTATGATCACTACTCGAATTTTAGAACGCTACTATACAATTTGGATGGCTGGAATTGCAGCAGAAAATTTGGTTTATAAGGATTATAAAGGTGGTGCAGATGATAAAAATAAAATGATGGGAGTCTTGAAGTCTTTAGGTTGTTCTAAGTCTACTTGCGAACAAAAACAGCGTTTTAGTATTCTCCAAGCAAAAACTCTATTAGAAAATAACTGGTCTGCATATCAAGCTTTAGTTGATATGATGCGAGAACGTGCAACAGTGGAAGAATGCGGAAAAGTTCTGATAAAACAAGGAGTTAAGAGTGAAAAGTTAACAGCCAATGTCTCTTAAGGGAGAAATGAAAATAATTAAATAATTAAAAATATCCCTTGTTAAGTCTTTTTCCCAATCCTAAGAAAGTTAGTTGGATTTAATCTTCTAATTTAATGTCTTCTGGGTAATTTGGCTAATTTCTGATTTTAATCCGGAGAGTGACACAAGAGGGCTAAAGTAAAGGTAACTTGCTTATCACTCATAACTCCTGACTTTATCCTGCGGAAACTTTTAAATACGATGGCTGTAATGCAAGGTTATGGAAAACATAGCTATTACTTTGCACTATATCTTTACAATTAACTTCATTTGGTAGGTAGGAATTGTTATCTATTGTATTGTGACAACTCACTACACGGTTTCGTCCCTCAGATTTTGCCTTTAATAATAAGGTGTCTGCGCGATGTAGTAAACTTAAACCTTGTTTATCATCGTTTGGAAGTAAACAAGCGGTTCCTAAACTGATGGTGACATTTATAGTTAATGTACTGTCAATCGCAAAGGGACTATCCTTAACTATGCTGTTGAGTCGATGAGCTACCAAATTTGCGTCTTCGGTGGTGGTATCACTGAGAATTATCACAAATTCTTCTCCACCGTAACGGAATGCAGTATCTTGAACCCGCAAATTATGACGAATGCGACTAGACAATAATTTTAATAGTCTATCCCCAACTAAATGTCCGTAGTTGTCGTTGACTTTTTTGAAATAGTCTACATCTAAAATAATCAAACTCAAAGGAGAATTATTACTACGAGCTTTTTCGATTTGTCTGGGTAAATCCCACTCCAAAGCTCGACGATTATTTAATTCTGTTAAGGAATCAGCCAAAGCAATTGTTGATAATAAATCATTTGTTTTCATCAAATCGCGATATTTATGGGCTTTACGCAAAGCTACAGTCAGCTGAGACAGCAGCAAGCGATGGCTGGGATTTAAATTTTTAACAGCAGAATCTGTTTTTCTTTGTCGGATTGACTGGGAATTTTCCACATCTCCATACCAAATATAAGCATCAGCCCCAAGTCTAAGCGCTCTCGATGTCATTTCTAATTCCCACTCCCAACTTTGATTTTCTCGATCGCTAATTAGTTGGGGACTATCTTCTAAAAGAATGCAGTATATCCAAGAAAGTTTTGTCTGCTGTTTTAACCAACAGCACAGTTGCATACTATCATTCTGGCTCGATTGTACGAGAATGATGTCAGGAGGTTTACTTTGAATGCGCGACACAGCCATTTGCAGGTTCGTAATCGCTTCTAAATTGAAAGTACCTGCTTCTCGAATTTGCTCTGGTAGTGTGGCTAGGAATTCCTCATTTCCAAAAACCAAAATGGAAATGTTCATGATTTTTTATTTTAATTGTTATTTGCTTCAAGTTAATTACCCTCTTTTATCAGTTGGGATTGTTCAAGTATAATTGCAATCAATGTTTGGCTCTAAATAAGCTATTAATTACAATTTATACATAACAAAAAAGCTATTACTTCAATTGAAGTCAATACTTGTTTTCCGATAGTGATCTAAGAGGGATAAGGTAAAACCTCAATCAAACCTGCTGAACTTTCTAATTACTCAATAGAAATCGATTTATGCCAAGGGGGTGTGACCCCGCATTTGCTTTTTTTTATCTCGTTAACTGCTTAACCAAATTCCAAGTTAATCTCCTCTTTTTACTGCATCTCTAACTACAATATTTAGAACTAATATTCCCGATCCCTAATTTCTGTCCTATGGACATATATTTCAAACAGTAAAAACACGGAATCATCCGGATAAGTCTTTAAATAGCACTGTGATTTCCACCAAGTTTCCACCAATTAAGTAATTTTAAATACTTCTCAGTATTTATAAATAATGCAGAACCGATTGTCACGCTGAATAAAATCATTGACTCAGTAGAATTTCTAGATGATTGATAACAACTCCAAGGGATTTATGCGGTTTTCACTCAATATTTAATAACTCATATACGTACCGACACTAGAAAATTTTAATATTTTCTAAATCATGGTTCTGAAAATATGAAGAAATTGGGAAAAGTAAAAATGTAAATCAAATTTGCTAATGGAATGTTTCCTAGCTAGAAATATTTGAAATTCATCAAAATTACTTAAATAAAATTTCGTTTTACGGACGTATATTCACTTAAGTAGTAATTTTAGGATTCGGAATTTACTTAAGTAAATATACGTTGTAACTATATCAAGTCTGAGTCAAATAGTATGGCAAGAAACTCTGTTTCCCATGAGACGAAATAATAGCGTTTACATGATTAGCAAGTTTTTAGAAAACCGGGTTTGTGGCATCTTGTTAACGTGAGTACTCCTTCAGTTACGTCAACTACGACAAATATAATCCCACAGTCATAACTACAATCAGAAATCGGGTTTTTAGATTAAATATCTGTGATGAAAGACAATCATCGTAAAAACCCGACTTCTCACCCGACGAAATAACAGCTTTTACATAATTAGCAAGTTTTTAGGAAACAGGCTTTGTCCCATGTTGTTACACAAGTTCCATCAATAAAACTCAATCCTAATATGCCGTCTTCTGGGGGAGTTTAAGAGCGATACTTTATTTATCAGATAACGGGGATACTTACTGATAGCCTTCAATGTGATAACCAGCAGCAACGATTGCTTGCTTTATTGATTCACCAGAAGCATCAGAGTCCACGGTAACTGTCTTGGAATCTAAGTCCACATCAATTTTGGCATCGGGTTCCACAACCTTGATAGATTCCTTAATCTTTGCGGCACAATCTTCGCATTTCATATTGGAAACTTTTAATTCAAGCGCCATTAACTACCTCACTTTCTAGATTTCAATTGATTGTTCTTTTGGAATTTTACCTACTCTTAAAGAAAAAAAGCATATCCTAAAGGCATAAGATTGATTTGTCTTAACCTAGTTTAAGTTCGATGGCAAGCCCGATTGATTATTGTAAGCCATGACAATTGTAAAGATATGGTTAAGATATCTTTAAAAGGATGCAAGTTGGTTTGGAAGCGCTACAGCTTGATAAGTAACCCAAGTTATTGCACTAATTGTCATAATCGGAGGTAGAGCCTCCAAACTCTACTTCCCCTCACCATCCAGGGAACTAGAACTGTCAACTGTTAAAGAATCCGGTGGGATGAACTGACAAATAATGATATATTTTGATATTTGGTATTTTATAGTTTTAATTATTTCATTTAGCTTTTATTTAATCACCATCGAGGTTAGTACCTATGTCTGTAAATCCCCAATACCTCAGCGGTAACGAAATTCGGCAGAAATTTCTTGATTTTTACGCAAAACGGGGACACCAACTACTCCCCAGTGCTTCCTTAGTACCGGAAGATCCCACGGTATTGCTGACGATTGCGGGGATGCTTCCGTTTAAACCGATATTTCTCGGACAGCGTACTCCAGAATTTAACCGTGCTACGACTTCTCAAAAGTGTGTCCGGACTAATGATATTGAAAATGTGGGTGTTACTAAGCGACATCACACGTTTTTCGAGATGTTGGGTAATTTCAGCTTTGGGGACTATTTTAAGGAACAAGCGATAATTTGGGGTTGGGAACTTTCGACAAAAATCTTTAATTTACCCCCGGAAAGACTCGCTGTCAGTGTTTATTACGAAGATGATGAAGCTTACGCTATTTGGAGGGATAAAATCGGGGTACCAGAAGCCAGAATTAAACGCTTGGATGAAGATAATTTTTGGGCTTCTGGTGCTACGGGACCTTGTGGTCCTTGTTCTGAGATTTTCTACGATTTTCACCCCGAACGCGGCGATAACAATATAGATTTAGATGATGATACCAGGTTTATCGAGTTTTATAATTTGGTATTCATGCAATACAACCGCGATGCAGATGGTAATTTAACTCCCCTTGCGAATAAAAATATTGATACCGGGATGGGTTTGGAGAGAATGGCTCAAATTCTCCAACAAGTTCCTAATAATTATGAAACAGATTTAATTTTTCCAATTATTGAAAAGGCTGCTGAAATTGCGGGAATTAACTATAGTAAAAGTGACGAAAAAACTAAAACTTCTTTAAAAGTAATTGGCGACCATATCCGTGCTGTGGTACACATGATAACTGATGAAATCCGCGCTTCTAATGTGGGGAGAGGTTACGTTTTGCGTCGGTTGCTTCGTCGGGTGGTACGTCACGGTAGATTAATTGGAATTGCAGGGGAATTTACTACTCAAGTTGCAGAAACGGCGATCGCGCTTTCTGAAGGTGCTTATCCTGAAGTGCGGGTACGCGAAAACGCCATCAAGGCGGAATTACAACGAGAAGAATCTCAATTTCTCAAAACTTTAGAACGTGGTGAAAAGCTGCTTGAGGAAGTTATCACTAAGTTGAAGCACTCAAGTAAAACTGTTATTAGCGGTGAAGATGCTTTTAAACTTTATGATACTTATGGTTTTCCTTTAGAATTAACTCAAGAAATTGCCGCAGAACAAGGTTTGACGGTTGATGGTGAGGGCTTTGATGCCGAAATGAAGCAACAAATCGAACGCGCTAAAGCTGCCCATGAAACCATCGATTTAACTGTCCAAGGCGCACTTGATAAATTAGCAGAAAATATCGCAGTTACCGAATTTGTTGGCTATACCGAAGCTACAGCAACTTCTATTGTGGAAGCAATATTAGTTGAAGGGATTTCCACAGAAGCAGCAGAAGCCGGAACCCAGGTGCAAATTGTTCTCAACAAAACCCCATTTTATGCTGAATCCGGAGGACAAATTGGCGATCGCGGTTATATCAGCGGTGATGGAATTGTGGTGAGAATTGAAGACGTGAAAAAAGAATCCGACTTTTTTGTTCACTTCGGACGCATCGAACGCGGTACAATCCGAGTAGGAGATTCTGTAACTGCTCAAATCGACCGCGCTTGTCGTCGTCGCGCTCAAGCTAACCACACCGCAACTCACTTACTCCAAGCTGCATTAAAAAAAATCGTTGATGAGAGTATCTCTCAAGCAGGTTCCTTGGTAAACTTCGATCGATTACGCTTTGACTTCAACTGTCCCCGCAACATGACACCTGAAGAAGTCCTTGCTGTTGAAACACAAGTTAATAATTGGATCGCCGAAGCTCATGCTGCAAAAGTTGAAACTTTACCTTTAGCAGAAGCAAAAGCTAGAGGTGCGGTTGCCATGTTCGGCGAAAAATACGGCGAGTCAGTGCGAGTTATCGACTTTATGGGCGTATCAATGGAGCTTTGTGGCGGGACTCATGTAAGTAATACTGCGGAAATAGGAGTATTTAAGATAATTTCCGAAGCGGGTATATCATCAGGCGTGCGGCGGATTGAAGCCGTTTCTGGACCCGCAATATTAGATTACCTGAATGTACGGGATAATGTAGTCAAAGATTTGAGTGAGAGATTCAAAATTAAACCCGAAGAAATCCCCGATCGAATTACTACCCTACAAACCGAACTGAGAAACGCTCAGAAAGAAATCGAGAAGATTAAAGGGCAAATGGCGATCGCTAAATCCGACAGTTTATTAGAAACGGTTGAATCAATAGGCGAATATAAATATCTCGTCGCCAAAATGGAAGGAGTTGACGCAGAATCCTTAAAAACAGCAGCCGAAAGATTGCAGCAGAAAATCGGTAACAATGCAGCTGTAGTCTTGGGTTCCGCAATTGAAGACGGAAAAGTCAGCTTAGTAGCAGCATTCGGCGCAGATATTAACAAAAAAGGCGTACAGGCAGGTAAATTTATTGGTGCTGTCGCTAAAATGTGCGGTGGTGGGGGTGGTGGCAGACCAAACTTAGCCCAAGCTGGGGGAAGAGATGCGAGTAAATTACCGGAAGCATTGGAGAAAGCAAAGGGGGATTTGAAAGCTAGTTTGGGTTGATTGTAGTGCGGGCTATCTTTGCCCGCTTTTTATATTTTTAATTATGTTTATTGGATTGGTTAGTTAGTTACGTATACAAAAAAATTTTTAGTTACAATATAATTAGAGTATTCTAAGTATTACTAACTATGATTGAAGAAAAGATTCATACCAGAAGTAAACTTTACCATGCAAGAGGTGGTGATGCACGTATTTTTGGAGAAGACTCGGATATCCGACGAAAAATGGATGAACGAAAAGCTCTTGAACGCTTTGCTCACACATGGCACAATGCTCTCGAACCAGAAATTAGGAAAGCACCAATTATTACAACCGAAGAGGCAAAAGAACTACTTGAAGGAAAGCAAAAAGAATATGTTATTAATTCATTTCAATTCAGGCAATTTTCTCTACATAATGTTGTATTTATTGCTCGGTTAAACTCTGAAGGAAGGGAAGATGGTGTTTGCGATCAGCTTTGGTCATTAGGTGTTCATCGTGATAACACACGACTCTGCATATATTTTTCAAAAATCGAAGAGAAAGACAGATTTGAGGAAATAGCGAAGCAATTACTATTTGACGACTCTCGTGATTTAGCTTTGAATCTGATTATGGATTTTGTAGATAAATTTTCTAAGCAAGAAGGTAGAAGGTAGGTTGGGTTAGACGGACAATCACAATTAGCGATTAATTCCACCTATAAAAGTCGTCTTAGTCGCCTTTTTTAGTTGTAGGTTCGCTTCACTGCGGACAAATTCAGTAATTAGCGCCAATGGTAAGACAGGAAATAGCAGCTGCTGAGACTTCACCATAATACTAAAGTTTTTATTTATACTTTGTCTTTCCGTCCTCTGACTTCTAAGCCGGGCAGTCGGCAGTGGGAAAGAGTAATAAGACTTAGAAGGTAGGTTGGGTTAGACGGATAAATAATATTGAGCATAAACGCAAATAATTGAATTCCGTCGTAACCCAACATTATAATTCGTGGGTAATTTTGCATATTAAATTTACAGTACAATATTTATTATCTTTCTAAAATATCGCTGTTGGATTACGACACGATTAATTTATTTTCTCGTTACAAAACAAATTACTTTCGTGTCTAACCCAACCTACGCACTGGGCTTTCTCCAAGATCGGCACGGATGCTGGCAAACTTACGCAGTTCTTCCTGAGCAGGTATATCAACATTCCTTGATGGATTCCCACAATTCGGCAATTTCTTCTGCGCTGCTAGCTTTGACCCGCGCCAGATTTATCGGGTAGTCAACCCTTGAGTTCTCCTCAAAACGTGTTGCCGTAAACTGTCCATTGCTCGCACGCAGAATAAATCCGGTATCTTGGCAAGCGTCACTGACTAGGTAAATGACCCCAGGAGTAACCCATTCGGGCTTAAGATTGGCTGGCGTACTCGTTTCTCCCCACATTCGAGTTTTAGCCACAGGAGATACCGCATTGACAAGAATCTTGTGTTCCAAGCCTTCCATGCTTAGTGCATTCATGATGCCAACCTGAGCCATCTTGCCAGCAGCATAGGCTGTCAATCCAGACTGAGCGTATTGTTGATACATGGCACGATCAGAGGTGGTCAAAACTATTCGTGGTGCCGATGATTGTTTTAGATATTTCCAGGCGTGCTTACATATCCAGGTTGTCGCGAGGATATTAACGTCAATGGCACGTTGTATAAAACCGACCTCTATTTCCTCAATAGCTTGATAGCCTACCCACCCTGCATTATGGATAAGGATATCAAGGCTGCCGAAAGAATTTATCGTCAGTTCTACCAGCTCGCGACAAGTCGATTCTTTAGATAGATCGCCGCAATGGGCGATGACGTTTTTACCATGTCCCTGCAACTCGCGCGCAGCATTGGATGCCACTGAGTCGTCAATCCCTGCACCCGCACGATCCGTACCTAGATCGCTGATTACGACATTAGCACCAAAGTCTGCCAGGGTTCGAGCGTAAGCCAGTCCCAACCCTCTACCTGCACCAGTGACAATGGCTGTCTTACCGTTGAAATCCATGTTCTTCTCCTGATTCCTACTATAATCAAAACTAAGATAACAACCTTGTTTTTATTTCCTAATATTATAGTTTCGGGTTAAGTTAGACGGAAAATCAATATTGGTATAAATGTAGAGAATTTGATTCCGTCGTAACCCAACATCATAATTTGTGAGCAGTTTTACATTTTAAATTAACAATACAATATTTATCGTCTCCCCAAAACACCGATGTTGGGTTACGACACGATAAAACCATTTACTCGTAATCAACAAATTTATTTTCGTGTCTAACCCAACCTACCTGCTTTTGATGACTTTCCCGAATAAAAGATTATGGTTCTTCCGTAGGTGTTATGCTGAAATTTCAACTAAAATTAGATATTTGTTTTTAACATCAAGGCTTTCAGGTATTTATAACCTTGATTTCATATCAAAGTCTCAAAAGCCAAGATTAAAAGCTATCTTTCTTGTCTAGCAAGGAATATGAGCTGTTTTATAGGAGTTTTGAGCATAACAAGTAATGAAGAACCTATTTTATAACTATTTATACTAAATCAGAACAAGCTGGTATAACTGCGGATGAAATCAACAATATCATTATTAATTATGAAAAAAGTGATATTGAGAATCAAAGTTCCTAATATCCATCCTCAGTCTCCAGCCCAATTTAAACTAGAAATTAGGTGCGATAAATCGCGTTGGATCGAGAATTTCAACCACCTGCTCTGGAAAAATTAATCACCTCACCTGCAACTGACAGCGATCGCTCTGTCGTCACGTCATATTTTATACCAAACAATCTATACGTACTACAAATAAATTTATAAAAACTGATAGTTGAAAATGCGGAATCAACTAACTGGGGAGTGATTCTAAATACAGATACACAAAATAGAAATAAATTTATCAAGGAGAAAACTATGAATGCTGCGTCCACAGTACTTAGAGAAGGTTCTAGAGGACAAGAAGTTGTCAAACTGCAAGAAGGTTTGAAAAAACTAAATTTTTATTCGGGTGCGATTGATGGTGTTTTTGGAAGTGCAACTAAAGATGCTGTGATTAAATTTCAACGCGCTCAAGGATTAGTTGCTGATGGAATTGTTGGTACAAAAACTTGGTCTAAATTAAATGAAATGTTAGGTAATAATATGTCTAAAAATAAATGGAGCAAAATGACTCCCCAACAGGAAATTGATGAAATTAAATCATTAATTGATAGCCGAATGGGAGTAGCTGCGCTTAATCAATTGGCATTGGAAAACTTTATTGGTTATGATTGTACTCGCAGATTTTATATTAACGATGAATTTGGTGGTTTTCAAACTTTGATGCAAGTTAAGTGTAGTACTCCAAGAGGAGCTTCTAGTGCGATTGGTTATGAAGAAATTCGAGTTACATTTAACCGTTTTGAAAGCAATATAGAAAATTTTGAAATCGAGCGAATTTCCGAAGAAATTGGTTCTCCTAAATTTGAATTACCTGAATAATCACGATTAAAATTCCTCAATTATCCTCAAGGTAGTTGATTATAACCGGCGCTTTGTTACCGCGTCTACACAAACAAAGTCCACCTTCGTGGACTATTTTTAGCGTCGCCCTTTAGGGCGATCGCGTTTGATGTGCTTGGATAAATCTCTCGTATTTTTTTACTCCAAAATCACAATCAAAGAAGTCGGGTTTTTCACAGAAATATCCGTAATTCCCACTTTCATAGTCATAAAAACCCGACTTCTTACCCCACCGATTAACCCGAACCTCTACCCCGATATTTTTTTTTAATTATATAAATCTTTTATAAACCCTTTATAAACCCTTGAATCTCTAAGTTTTTTTAATATTGAGTACATCACATAATAAGTCTTGAGAAATTTCTAATCCCGGATGAGATAGTGGTATATCAGGGTTTATTTGACAGGGTAAGCTAAAAAACGTTTAATTTGTATATTCAAATTTTATTAAAGTCTTGTAGTGCGGCCCCGATAGCCCGCTAGAAAAATACAAATTAAATGCGCGACAACTTAATTAAAACTTTGAATTTAGAATCACTTTTTCTATTCCCTACTCCCCTCAAATTAGATTCCTGTATTTATAGAAAAAATTATGCCACAATTTGCAACTATCGATGGAAATGAAGCGGTGGCTCGCATTGCTTACCGCTTGAATGAAGTGATTGCGATTTACCCGATTACTCCTTCTTCTTCAATGGGTGAATGGGCTGATACTTGGTGTGCAGGGGGCGATGCGGAAGCCGCTGCCTTCCGCAAACGCAATTTGTGGGGTACTGTTCCGAGTGTGGTGGAGATGCAAAGTGAAGGTGGTGCTGCGGCTGCGGTACACGGTGCTTTACAAACGGGTTCCTTGACTACCACTTTTACTTCATCTCAGGGATTGCTTTTGATGATTCCCAACTTGTACAAAATTGCTGGAGAACTCACCAGCGCTGTCATCCATGTTGCAGCTCGTTCCTTAGCTACTCATGCTCTGTCGATTTTTGGCGACCAAAGTGATGTCATGGCTGCTCGTGGGACGGGTTTCGCTTTGTTGTGTTCGGCTTCGGTACAGGAAGCTCACGATTTTGCATTGATTGCTCAAGCTGCAACTCTTAAAGCCAGAGTACCATTTCTGCACTTTTTCGACGGCTTCCGCACTTCCCATGAAATTCAAAAGGTAGAACTTTTACAACAAGAAGATTTAGAGGCTTTAATTGATGATGAATTAATCTTTGCCCATCGCAACCACGCTTTAACTCCCGATAATCCGGTTTTGCGAGGTACCGCACAAAATCCCGATGTTTATTTTCAAGCCCGCGAACGAATTAATCCTTATTATGATGCTTGTTCGGGAATTGTCCAGCAGGTAATGGATCAATTTGGAAAACGCACTGGTAGGTATTACCGTGTATTTGAATATTATGGTGTTCCCGATGCGGAACAGTTAATAGTGTTAATGGGTTCCGGTTGCGAAACGGTACATGAAACTATCGATTATCTCAATGCTCGTGGAGAAAAATTAGGGGTTGTCAAAGTCAGGTTGTTCCGTCCTTTCGACGCGGAGTTATTTGTTAAAGCTTTACCTAATACGGTAAAATCAATTGCCGTTCTCGACCGCACCAAGGAACCTGGTAGTGTTGGTGAACCGTTGTATTTGGATGTTGTGACGGCTATTTATCAAGCTTGGGATAAGTCCTGTTTTCCTAAAATCGTCAATGGTCGTTATGGTCTTTCTTCTAAGGAATTTACCCCGGCAATGGTGCGGGCTATTTACGATAATTTAGCTCAGGAAAAACCACAATCTGATTTCACAATTGGTATTAATGATGACTTGACTCATCGTTCCTTAACTTATGATGCCAGCTTTTCGACAGAGCCGGATAACGTTGTTAGAGCAATGTTTTACGGCTTGGGTTCCGATGGTACAGTAGGAGCAAATAAGAACTCTATCAAAATTATTGGTGAGGAAACAGACAATTACGCTCAAGGCTATTTTGTCTACGACTCCAAAAAATCTGGTTCGATGACGGTTTCTCACCTGCGTTTTGGTTCTCAGTTAATTCGTTCTACATATTTAATTGATAAAGCAAATTTTATCGGTTGTCATCAATGGACGTTTTTAGAACGAGTTGATGTCTTGAAAAATGCTGTATCTGGCTCAACATTTTTATTAAACAGTCCCTACGATGCCGATACTACATGGCAACATCTTCCCGCAAAAGTACAACAGCAAATTATCGACAAGCAACTGAAATTTTACGTTATTGATGCTAATAAAGTCGCTTGTGAAAGCGGTATGAATGGACGAATTAACACGATAATGCAAACCTGTTTCTTTGCTTTGGCAGGTGTTTTACCGCAAGATGAAGCGATACAAAAGATTAAATACGCGATTAAAAAGACTTACGGTAAAAAAGGCGATAAAGTCGTTGAGATGAACCTGCAAGCGGTAGATAATACCCTAAAGAATTTGCACAAAATCGAGGTTAATAAATTTGACGTTGTTCAATGTAGAGACGTAGCAATGCTACGTCTTCCAGAATCTCCGCTGCAAAAAATGATGACTGGAAGAGGAGACGAATTACCCGTAAGCGTATTAACCCCTGATGGTACTTTTCCTACTGGTACATCCAAATTAGAAAAACGTAATGTAGCTCAAGAGATTCCCGTTTGGGAAGCTGATGTCTGCGTACAGTGCGCTAAATGCGTCATGGTTTGTCCTCATGCTGCGATTCGCGCTAAGGTTTATCAGGAAAGTGAATTGAGTAATGCTCCAGCAACTTTTAAATTTACTGATGTTAAAGATAAAGCCTTTGCAGGAGAGAAATTTACCATTCAAGTAGCACCTTCCGACTGTACCGGATGTACTATTTGTGTTGATATTTGTCCCGCTAAAGATAAGAATAATCCCGAACGTAAAGCAATTAATATGAAACCACAATTGCCTTTACGGAAGCAGGAGACAGAAAACTGGGATTATTTTCTTGATTTACCCAATCCTGATAGAAACAAGCTGAAATTAACTCAAATTCGTCAACAGCAATTACAAGAGCCTTTATTTGAATTTTCCGGAGCTTGTGCTGGATGTGGCGAAACACCCTACTTAAAATTACTTAGCCAACTATTTGGCGATCGCGCTATTATTGCCAACGCTACGGGATGCTCGTCTATTTTTGGGGGGAATCTGCCGACTACTCCTTGGACGAAAAATGCTGAAGGTAGAGGTCCGGCTTGGTCTAATAGTTTGTTTGAGGATAATGCTGAATTCGGGTTTGGTTTCCGGTTGTCGGTGGATAAGAAAGCTGAATATGCTGCGGAGTTGTTAAGAGAATTAGCTGCTCAAGGTTTGATTGCTCCTGGTTTAGTTGAATCGATTTTGAATGCATCTCAGAAAAACGAAGCTGATATTTGGCAGCAGAGGGAAAGGGTTGGGTTGTTAAAGGAATGGTTGGAGGAAGGATTAAAAAACCGCAGAGACGCTGAGGGCGCTGAGGTAAGAGGTAAAGAGGGTTTTGGGAGTAACAGTTTAAAATCCAAAATCCAAAATCTAAAATCGCTTGCTGATTATCTGGTTAAGAAGAGTGTTTGGATAGTTGGGGGTGATGGTTGGGCTTATGATATTGACTTTGGAGGGTTGGATCACGTACTTGCCAGCGGTCGCAATGTTAATGTTTTGGTGATGGATACTGAGGTGTATTCTAATACTGGCGGTCAATCATCGAAATCTACTCCTAAAGCGGCAGTCGCTAAATTTGCCGCTAGTGGTAAGCCCGCAGCGAAGAAGGATTTGGGATTGATGGCTATGACTTATGGGAATATCTATGTAGCGAGTGTTGCATTAGGAGCCAGAGACGAACATACCCTCAAAGCATTTTTAGAAGCGGAAGCATATGAGGGACCATCATTAATTATTGCTTATAGTCATTGTATTGCTCACGGAATAGATATGACGACAGCAATGAGCAATCAAAAAGCTTTAGTGGAATCGGGAAGATGGTTACTTTATCGTTATAATCCCGACTTAGTTAAACAAGGTAAAAATCCGTTGCAATTGGATATGCTTCAACCGAAAAGTTCTCCAGAAGCATCGATGTACAAAGAAAATCGCTTCAAGATGTTGAAAAAAAGTAACCCGGAAATTGCCAAAAAGTTGATGGAAGAAGCACAGGTAGAAGTAAATCAGCGGTGGAAGATGTACGAATATTTAGCAGCGAGGAAAGTTGAGAAAGAAGAATATTTTTAACACCAATTGTATTTTTGATTTTTGTAGGGTGCTGTTAGTAGAAAAGTACGGCACCATTTTTGTTTTGTTATGAAGTTTGATATATTTTTCGTGAAGCTGGAAATAATAAAAATATTACCGCTTTAATTTTCATCGCTGATTGTCTTGTGTAAAGCTATACAAGCCATTTTAGCTGCTTGATAAAACTCCTCATCTCTCAAGCTAATATAAAAACAGAACACAAACAATAAAACATTATGTCTGAGGGAGTAATCGAAGCTAAAACGTTACGTGAAGCATGGGAACAAGGTTTGCAACAAGGATTAATCCAAGTTGCAGAAAATATGTTATATGAAGGAATCGATTTAACTTTAGTTGCAAAACTAACCGGACTATCAGTTGAAAAAGTCAATAATTCACCATATAGTCGTGCGTCTAACACACCCTACAATAATACAAAATACCCCCTTCCCGTAAAATGTTTGTTAAATAACGATAACTCTTATATAGACGCGATACCCTTGCCTCTCTACATCATCTATTCTTTGATAAAACCTACTTCTACAACATCCAAAAACCAAAATTATGTTAAAAGTATTTGCAGACAGGGGTGGAACTTTTACTGATATTGTCGCTGTTACTGACAATCAAGCCACAATTAATCAACTCGCAAATCATCCCCAGCGCTTTTTAATTGTTCCTCTTCCTCATCAACAATGGGTAATCGTTTATAAGTTACTTTCCGAAAATCCCGAATGTTATCAAGATGCAGCAATTCAAGGTATTCGCGATATTATTGGACTTTCATTAAACGAACCTATTTCCACCGCAGAAATTGAAGTGGTAAAAATGGGTACTACTGTCGCGACAAATGCGCTGTTGGAAAGAAAAGGCGATCGCGTTTTACTTGTAATTACCAAGGGATTCAAAGATGCGTTGCGAATTGGTTATCAAAATCGTCCCGATATTTTTGCTCGTCATATTGTTTTACCAAGTATGCTGTACGAGCAGGTAATTGAAGTAAACGAGCGATATGATGCCAAAGGTAATGAGTTAATCGCGGTAGAGATTGAAGAAGTAAGAAAAGATTTACAAGCAGTTTATAATACGGGAATTCGTAGCTGTGCAATTGTGTTGATGCACAGTTATAATTATCCGCAACATGAGCAGCAGGTAGCTAAAGTTGCCCGTGAAGTCGGATTTACGCAAATATCGGTTTCTCACCAAGTTAGTCCGTTGATCAAGTTAGTTAGTCGGGGAGATACAACGGTTGTTGATGCGTATTTAACTCCTATTTTACGTCGCTATGTTGACTCTGTAGCTAGTCAATTACCCGGTGTTAAATTAATGTTTATGAAGTCCGATGGCGGATTAATAAATGCTCAACAATTCCAAGGTAAAGATAGCATTTTAAGCGGGCCTGCGGGGGGTATTGTTGGTGCAGTACAAACTAGTTTGAGGGCTGGTTTCAACTCAGTAATTACTTTTGATATGGGTGGAACTAGTACTGATGTAGCTCATTTTAAAGGAGAGTACGAACGACAGTTAGAAAACGAAATTGCTGGAGCCAGAATGCGGGTTCCGGTTTTAGCAATACATACAATCGCTGCGGGTGGTGGTTCGATTTTATCTTTTGATGGTTCGAGTTACCGTGTGGGGCCCTCCTCTGCTGGTTCAAATCCTGGCCCTGCTTGTTACCGTCGCGGTGGTAAGTTGGCGGTGACGGATGCTAATGTGATGTTGGGTAAGATTCATCCCCAATATTTCCCTGCGGTATTTGGTAAGGATGGGAATTTACCTTTGGATAAAGATGTTGTTACCGAAAAATTTATCCAGCTAGCTCAGGATATAGAAACAGTTAGTGGAAATCATCGTACACCAGAACAGGTTGCCGCTGGATTTATGGCGATCGCTGTGGAAAGTATGGCAAATGCAATTAAAAAAATCAGTTTACAACGCGGTTATGATGTTACCAATTACGTACTTTGTTGTTTTGGGGGTGCTGGAGCGCAGGTTGCTTGTTTAATCGCTGATACTTTGGGAATGAAGCAGATTTTTCTCCATCCTTATGCGGGGGTGCTTTCTGCTTATGGTATGGGTTTGGCTGATGTGAGTGCTATTCGAGAAGCGGGTGTGGAGCAGGTTTTGGATCAAGAGTTGGTGGGGCAATTGCGGGGGTTGATGGAGGGTTTGGAAGTTCAAGGGAGGGGTGAGTTAGAAACGCAGAGGAGCGCGGAGGTAAACGCAGAGGAGCGCAAAGAGGTGGTGAGGAAGGTGAATATGAAGTATGAGGGGACTGATTCTATTTTAGGAGTTGATTTTGTTGCTGATGTGGGAATGATGCGGCAAGAGTTTGAGCGGGAGCATCAGTTAAGATATGGTTTTGTTCAAGCTGAGAAAAATTTGATTGTGGAGTCGGTTTCTGTGGAAGTTGTTCAGAAAATGGATACTCCAGAAGAAGCTTTGATTTGTCGTATTCGGGATTTAAATCTATTTCCAATTCCTGTAGAAACGGTGAGGATGTTTACTAATGATAAATGGTATTCTGCACCTGTTTATCAAAGGGAAGATTTACAACCGGGGGATGTTATTAAAGGTGCTGCAATTATTGTGGAAAAGATTAGTACGATTGTAGTTGAGCCAAATTGGGATGCGAAGTTAACCGAGCAGAATCATTTGATTTTGGAGCGGGTTTAAAACAGTGAACAGTGAAGCACGCAGCGTCATACAGTGAACATCCTAGTATGGTGTTCTATTTAAACCCGCCACCAACGCGCTCCCACCTCTATGATGGTGGGGGACTTAAACTTTTATTGTATAAACGTGACTGATAACTGATAACTGATCACTGATAACTGTTAAATGATGTTTTCGGTTTGTATTCAGAGATTTATTGCTGACTACAAACCTAAGAGTCTAATTCTGTCTGCTTTTACGACGAATGAATGAAATTATTAAAAAAAGAATAATCGCAGCAATAATAATTCCAGATAACAGACCTACATATTTTTCTACTAATTGAAAATTATTTCCTAATATGAAACCTGCATAAGTTAAAATTGCTGTCCATAACAAACTACCCCCAAAAGAGTATAGTATAAACGGTATCAAAGGCATTTTATCTAAACCAGCGGGGACAGAAATAAAAGTCCGAATACCGGGAACAAGACGACCAAAAAATATTACTGCTTTTCCGTATTTCCTCATCCATCTTTTTGATTTATCAATATCCGAAGTTGATAAAGTTAACCATTTTCCATGTTTATTTATCCAGTTTCGCAAACGTTCTTCACTCACAAGTTTACCGATGTAATACCAAGGTAATGCACCTAAAACGGAACCCAAGGTACCTGCTAAAATTACAGCCTGTAAATTTAGCTTACTTTGGGTTACTGTAAATCCCGCTAAGGGCATAATTAATTCGGAAGGTATTGGTGGAAAGAGGTTTTCTAAAAACATTAATAAAGCAATACCCACGTAACCCAATGAAGAAATTATGTTAGTAATCCAATTGAGCATATATTATATTATGTTTGGTCAAATCAAATAAATATTTAATATAAACTAAATGTAATCGTTGTGCAACATTTAGAGAGATTTATATCAAAAACTAAATCATTAATAATTTAAGTCATGTAACGTGCAATACGTTAAATTCAACTATTCACCAACACTTAACTGATACAACGATATTTTCTTACAAATTCCCTCTACTGCTAACTTCAAAGATTGCATTAATTCTGAGTTTTCGCTATAGTTAGCAGATGCTATATTTGCTACTCTTTGGTTACGAAAAATATTTACTTGTTTACTCCATTCTTCAGGGGTGCTGCTATCTTTATAAACGCCGATAGCAATTCCTCCTTCTTCATTCAACACCGAGAAACAAGGTATGTCGGACGCACCATCACCGACATAAATCATTTGAGACAAAGGAATGTGCATTTCCTCTTGCGGTATATCGCGAAAAAGAAACATTTTTTCGTCATCTTCCACTTGGTCAATCCCTTTAGCTATTTGAAAAAGATACCGAGTTTTTTCAGTATGAGTGACCAGCTTTTTCATGAAATGAATACCGCCATCTTTGTTATAATCAAATTCGCAACCCCATATTGCTCTAAAGTTTGATGCGATAGGATTGTGACGGGCGACTTCTGCCATACCGCAAGTAATTAAATAATATTCGATTTCTATCTTGGGGTTAATAACACGAGCCTTTTCTCGCAAAGTTTTAAACATCTGCGATACTCCTTCAAAAGGAGTTAAAGATTTACCGAAACAGCAGAGATATTCTTGAGTAATCTGATTATTTTGTTTAATTGATTCGTCAATTAATGCATAAAATCGCGCTAAAATTTTGTCCCATTCTTGATTAATCAAAGGTTGGATTCGTTGTTGCCGAAATTGATGAGCATTAATATCGCAACTTTCTAGAAGGCTGTCAAAGCTATCGGGTACTAAGGTATCGTCGAAATCAAATACAATCGCAATCCGGTTAGAGAAATGCTTGGTTGCTTTAGTCATAGGATTTTAAGGACAGTTTCACAAAATTATCGATATAAATTAAAATATCTGGAGACGTTGCAGCCCAACGTCTCTACTAAATCAAACCTTGGTTTCTTGACGAAAATTATTCCTTGCTTGCTCGCTAAAAGTGTTTGGACGAGGAATATCTTCTCCAAACTCGCGCTGTCGCTGTAAAGTGTTGGCAAGGTCAGTAGCTGAGATAATTCCTTGTAAATTGCCATTATTAGTAACAAGCAAACGTTGCGATCGCGCTTCTCTCATTTTTTCTACAACTTGCATCATGTTGTCACCAAGATGAACGGTAATTCCCATCCCTACGGGAAGCATAATGTCTCTGACGGTGCGTCGATTCCATTCGTCTCGCGGAATCTGCTTCACCTGATTCAAAGTGACTAAACCGATAGGGCGATCGTTCTCCATAACTGGAAATGATTGATAACTACGGTTGAAAAAGTATCCATCCATCAACTCTTGCAGAGTCAAATTTGCGGGTACAGTTTCTGGATTAAATGTTGCTACCTCCCGCACTCGCAATCCTTCTAACATTGAGCGAATAAGTAGGTCTTGATAGCTAGACTCTGCGGCATTATTTAAAAACCATCCAATTACAATTAACCACAGTCCGCCGATAAAATCGGGAACGGGACTAAACAGTTGTAAGAATCCCCAAGTAATCAGTCCAAATCCTAATAAACGGCCACCGATAGAGGCTATACGAGTGGCTTTTTTCAGATTATTGGTAAATTTCCAAAGAGTGGCACGAAACAAGCGTCCTCCATCAAGGGGAAATCCAGGGAGCAGATTAAACACAGCCAAGATGATATTAATCCAAGCCAAATAAGCTGCAATCCCAGTTACTACAACACTCCAGCCAGCACCTTCACCAATATAGGAAATCAACCCAAATAAACCAGCAAGCCCTAGACTCGTTAATGGTCCAATACCCGCAATTTGAAACTCATCACCAGGGGTTTCAGCGTCCATTCTAGTCCGCGATACTCCACCAAAGGCAAATAAAGTAATACCTTCAACCGGAATTCCTTTTGTTCTAGCGACTAGTGAGTGAGACAACTCGTGCAACACTAGCGAAACGAAGAATAATACAGTACCCGTTATACCCATAAATATATAGGTACTTCCAGAAAGACCAGGATAATTAGCTGGAAATAGATTTACTGTCAATGTCCATAAAATCAAAAAGAAAATTAATAGCCACGATAAATCAATACGAATCTCAAACCCAAAAAGGGAACCTAATCGAAAACCTTGCATAAACTTAAGCCTATTGTAATGTAATTTTAATAACTATTGCCGTTGGCTAATGTTTCAATAAATGTTGTACGTAATTATAAGTTTTGTCGCGTCACCCACCACCTGCACTAAAAAAATAGCCAAACTCCCTTTCACTATCCGTAATCGATGCGAATCATTTATAACTTATCTATTTTGAAAAATAATTACATCTATCAATCAATAGATTATCGGCAAAGAAAAACTATTCAAGCAGCTATGTCTTAGGTTAGAGGCACCATCCGGTCGTAATTTACTTAAATACTTGCATCATTGCAACTCCACCAACCATAGTTACTTCCTGGCAGGTGTAAAATATGAATTATTAACCTGATCTTCTACTGTTCCCTATTCCCTTTTATTCTCATAAATACACGGAACTATTTTTTATGATTAAAAATACACCATTAAATCCCCAAGAACTAAATCAAAAAACTACAGAAGAATTAAAGCAAGAATTATTGCAAGTGACTCAAGACAAAGATATTCAACCACTGAAGCAAAAAGTACAATTTTATCAAGATTGTTTAGCACCGATTTTCACCGAGTTAAGCCAGCGCAATCCTTTTCCTCAAACAGAAGAGCAAATACCGCTGATTTTGGGTGTCTGGAAACCCGTTTGGTCCACAATTCCCTTTCAAGACACTTTACCGGGACGTTTACCCTGGCAATCTTATCAAATATTTCATGATGATGGGTTTTATGCAAATATCGCTCGCTATGCGCCCGGTAATAAGCTTAAATTAGGCTGGTTGCAAAAAATAGCATCGGTATTACTGGCTTTTGACCTGATGATTGTACAAAAGTATCAAATCAAAGAAGGTGAATGGCTGATTGAAAATATTAGTATCAAACAAGCATTAAGATGGCAAGGAATTCCTTTAACGATTGAAAAAGCAGATAGCTGGTTTACGGAAGTAGTTCAATCTTATTCTCAACAGACTGGCGAAACAACAAATACTTCTACTCAAGTGGAATTGAAAAACTTAGATAGTTGTACTGCTAAAAAATATCAAACGGCTTTGGGCGCTACTCCTCAATTCGAGCATTTATATATAGATAATGATTTTCGCTTAGTGAAAAGCAGGCGACAAGCAAAACAAAGATATTCTTATACTATTGCAATAAGAACACAATAATTTTGATTTTTGTAATGACATTTAACCACCTTGAACGAGGAAAATTTTCTGTTTCTAAATGGCTGTACCAACTTTTTTTGAATTTTTTTATCTATCCTAGTATTTGGGTTGCTGCGGGGATTGCATCTTTAGGAATGTTTACCCAGAGGGTACTAGAATTGGGGGATAATTGGCAACCCATTGCTTTTATATTTGTCACTGCTTTAATTCCTTACAATTTAGACCGCATTTTTGACTCCTACATACAGGAAATACCCGAAGCTCAAGCGCAGTTATTTTTCCGAAAACCTTATATTTTTGTTTTATTATTTTCAGCGATCGCAGCGACTGCTGCATTACTCTACTATGCGCCTTTAAGAGTCCGTTATGTAAGTTTTGCTGGTATTATTCCCTTAGTTTATGGTACGCCTTTATTTCCCTGGAAAACTAAATCGGGACTGCATTGGTATCGCTTGAAGGATATCCCCGGCTCAAAAGCCTGGATTGTTGGTAGCACGTTAACCTATGCGGTTATTGCTTTACCTTTAGCTTATGCTGGAGCGAAATTTAATCTTGTTGCAGCATTCACAACTTTGTTTATGTTTGTGTTTATTGTTTCTAATGCCCATGTTTTTGATATTCGGGATATAGAATCTGACCGCGAAAAGGGTGTAGTTACATTACCAATTATGGTCGGAATCAAGGGAACAAAAACTCTTTTGACTACTATTAACCTATTGATGTTGCTAATAATAATTAGTGCATGGATAACCGATACAATGACTTTCCATCCAGAAATAATCCTGGCTACAGCAGTTACTATCAGCTATATCTGGGCGGTTAAAGCAGAAACACCCCGTTCGGTTTACAGTATTTGGATTGAGGGATGTTTATTCGTACCACTTTTAGCAAACTGGGCGATTGCAACTATTTTTTAATTGGCATTTTCTATGCGAATGTCTTGTTCTTCCAAAAGAATAGTTGTCTCTGCACCTACTCGCCCAAAATCGGGTTCCGGACCCATATTCATTTCAACAGTATAAATCCAGGTATGAACTTCTTTTTGAAGTTTTTTAATTTTGCCAGTACCACCAATAAAGTAAACTTTTTGTTGCTGACGAAATTTGGGTTTAGTAAGACAATTAACACTCATAAATATTACTCTGGCTTCAAAAACAACCAACTAACAAAGAAAAATGAGGCAGTAAATAGCTGAATGATATCTATAGCAGATAAATAACCATCAGCCAAGGAAGCAAGTATACGGTCGCTAATACCAAATAACCAACAACTCGTACCAAAAATCCAAATTCCTTTTTTTAGAGTTAAAGGAAAATTTACCGTACTTTTTAGTTGATTCATTTACATTCTTCTCAGTAAAGTATTTCTAACTTTCTATTAATTAAGGAATTAAAGCAATTTTTTAGTACTTACTTCAATTGCTTGTATTCATGCTATTCAATTATGAATTACATGGTTTCTATCCAAAGTCATAATTAAATATTTTTGGATGATTTCAAAAATATTCAACACACTACATAATAATATGCAAAAACAAAAATAAATATTCATCAGATTTATATAAAAAATTTTCAAATTAGTATATTGAACTGTTGAATTATGTAAACAAAATTGCCGTTTAAAATTAAATAAAAATATTGTGTATACTTCGAGTGATAGAAAAATAATTTATTACTTTAGTTAGATGTATACAATCGCAAAATGAAAGCTAAAAATATTACTAAATGAAAACTATAAAAAAGCCTCTCCCTTTTTGAGGGGAGAGGTTTGGAGAGGGGTTATAGTATTAATAACAACCGCTACCACATCTGTAAACTTTCGCCCAAACGGATGTGACAGGTTTAGTGGTTCTAGAAGATGTAATAAATTCTACTTTAAGAATCTTTAGCTTCTCTGGAGGCTGAAGAACATCTAAAACTTTTTGTTCTTGATAAGAGAAGTTAGGTTTTTGTGGTACATTCTCCCTCAAAGTCAAGCCTGGTTCAACATTGACAGTGACTATCGTCCCTACTGATGGAACAATAGGTGAATCGGTAGATTGCGAACCTTTAACTAAAGACTTTCCAGAAAATGCTGGCGTTGAGGTATTGTTGATATTACCTATAAAAATCCACCCATCGGCAATTTCTCCTGTTGAAGTTAGACTTTGATTAGATGCTGGTTGCCTTAATGTTATTACTTCATAGTTTTCTTTTGGACTAAATCCGGAGATTGAACCTAGAGAAATGAAAGCAACTGCTCCTATAATTGCTCCTATGAGTGTTGGGATTTTGCCAATTTGGAATTCAATTCTTTGTGGCTTTTCTGGCTCGAATTGTTGAGCAGTTTTTTGATTATCAGTTTCAAGTTCTTCTGGGGTTGGTTGAATATTTTTATTTTCAAGTTTAGTTGCTTGGGTTGTCAAAGGCGGCTCTGTTACCACAGACTTTTGATCTAAATCGCTATTGTCGCGATCGCATGACTTTGCCTGATTCTCTGTATCTTTTGTAGTGTCCTCATCACTGTCTACAGAGAGCTTTATTTCCTCAATTGTATCTTTTACTGTATTAACTACTGTATCTACTACATCGATTACAGAAGGCTTTACTTCATCAACTGTATCTTTTACTGTATCCACTACATTATTGACACCGTGGATACTATAGTTAACTCCTTCAGCTACATTGTTGGCTGTACCTACTACAGAGGGCTTCACCTCATCAACCGTATCTTTTACTGCATCTAATACACTGATTACAGAGGGCTTGATTTCTTGTATCGTATCTTTTAAAACAGTGCCTACACTGTTAACATTGTGGTTAACAGTCTCAGATACACTATTAGCTGCGTTCTCTATACTTTTTACAGTGCGGTTAACACACACAGCCGTACCTCTGCCAACCAAACCGCCAGCTGTTGCGCCCACCACAGCACCAAAAATTCCTCCAACTCGGCGACCGAGTAAACCACCAATTGCAACTCCAACTAATCCACCACCTATACCAGAAGAGCCTGTTCGATCTGCTCCCGCTTGATTATGATCTGGCTTTTCCTCACATTCATCAATAGGCTGCTTGTTTTCGCTCATAATACTATCCTGTTACAGTAGGGTGGGGATTACCACCCTCTACTTTACTCCTGGTTTTCGATTGGCATATCTTCCATTGGAACTAAAATATAAGCCTTTTGACTATTACCTATCTTAACGATGTTGGAGCTTTGATTTTCAGACGGCTGGACATTCTCAATTGCACTTGTAGCTATATTGACTTTACGTTGGATGTTATGATTAATACCTTGAGCTGCACCTTGAACAACATCCACTGTATTGGTCATGGTGTCGTTAACTCCTACTGCTGTAGCTGTCATCGCATCTACCGCATTTGTTACAGAGTTGTTAACACCTAGGGCTGTATTCCTAACACTATCCCCTACATCTTTTGCAGTATCGTTAAAGCCTTCAGCTATTATCCTTATTGAGTTACTCACATCTTCTACAGTTCGGTTAACATTCTGGGCTCCACTTTTTACCGTATTTCCTACACTTTTTACAGTTTGATTAACCTTTTGGGCTGTACCTTTAGTAGTTAAAGCCCCAGCGATCGCACCTAATGTTGCACCAATAACTGCTCCAATTGCGACTCTAGATAACCCATTATTACTTTCGCTACCTGCTTGATAATTATCAGGTTGCTCCGAATGCTCCTGGTTCCCATTTACCATAATTGTGTCCTTTATATCAAAATTCGTGGTGATGAATAAGTAGTGATTTTACTGCCTAAAACTCTTGCTACGGGTTGGTTAAATCAGTAATCCTTTTCATTAGTTATGCTCTCGTTAAATATTTGTAGTGTCCGGATCTAGCTTTTTGCTAACAACTAGTAGTACTTTTCATTAGTTATGCGGGGTAATAAATTGGTAATTCGTAGTGCGTTAATCTCACCCTCCGGGTGAGATTAACGCACTACAAATATTTAACCCATCAGAACTAATGCAATCGACTACTAGTGGTCCACCACATTAATTTTGAGGAGTTAAAATACCTCTTCGTAGGTTGGGTTAAGCGTTGGCGAAGCCTGTCCGACAGGACATAGCGCAACCCAACGCGGGTGCCGAGGCTCCACTACGTTTTGCTTCGCAACGCTTGCGCGAACAGCCCAACCTACAATATTACATTGATTACCCCTCAGAACTAATGCAAAGGGCTACTAGTACTCCGCCACATTAATTTTGATGGGTAATGCGTTCGTAGTGTTCGGGTCTCGCTCGCTGGTAGTAGCTAGCGACTTTTTCGGGTCGCACTACCTCTACACCTCAAAACTTGTGTGGTCAAGTAGTAGTAGTTCACCATATTCATTATGATTGGTTTTCGTTTTGACTTTAATCCTGAAATTAAGGGCTGAGCCACTTACTACGAACCTTTATTACCACTCATAATTAATGTGGTGGAGTACTAGTTACACGGCAAATTATTAGCGATCAGTTTTTTTAGTCAAAAGTGATAACTTGGGACTGCCATCTAATCAAATAATTTCTTCTTTAAACGGATCTGCTTGATTTGTTGCCAGACTAGGATCGACATCTGGTAGGGTTGAATTAACAACAGATTGTTCTGTGGGGTCAGAGGGTGAAGCGTAGACTATCGGAGTACTAGCTATCTTAACTTCATAATCATGATCTTGCTCGTTGTCTGCAATCGTCTGCTGCTGACTTTGGTTTTCCCCATCGTCAGAAGGTTTCATGTTTTCAGCTTGATTCTTGGCTTTTTCGGCTGTATCTTGTACGGCTTGGTTAACATCTTCGGTTTTCTTCTTGGCTGTATCGGCTGCATCTTGTACAGCCTGGTTAGCTTGTTCGCTAGTCTGCTTAGTATTATCAGCTACATTCTCTACAGTTTGGTTAATACGTTGGGCTGTATCTGTTGCGGCTTGCTCAACACCTTCAGCAAGATTGTTGGCTGTATCCTTAACCATCTCTGTTGCACCTTGTACGACTTGGTTAAGATTTGTCGTTGTATTTCCTGCTGCTTGCAATACACCTTTTGCAGTTTGCTGAACACCTTGAGTAATACCTTTAGCGGCATCTATCGTACCACCTACAACAACATAACCAACACCCTCAGCAACACTCTTGGCTCCATCTCCTACACCTTTTCCTGCTTGGCTAAGACCTTCACCTACAGACTTTGCAGCACCTTTTAAACCTTTTAAAGAATGGTTCATCCCCTGAGATGTTCTTTTACTAGCCAAAGCGCCAACTAATGTTGTTAATGTCGCACCAACAAGTCCACCTATCAATGCTCTACCCAATGTGGAATTCATCCCTTGTTTTTGTGAAGAACCACCATTGGATTGGGATTGTTTTTGTGAAGAACCATCACCGGATTGGGACTCATTTGTAGTCTTAACACCTGTATTTGGAATTGAAGAACGAACTTCGTTCCTAAATTCCTTCGATTCCTCAACACTTGTGTTTGTACCTACCGAACGATTTAATGGTTGAGTTGTGGTCACAGAGTTATCGTTTTGGACTTTATATACATCAACACTTGGGTTTGTATTTAAAGAATCACTATGAGGTTGACTTATACTCTTATCGTTGTTATTTAAACTTTGTTTATCCAGATTCTGCTTACTTTCAATCATGTCAATTGTCTCCTGAATCAAAAAGCTTTAATGCCTAGTTGAGTTAATTGTTTGTATACTTTTATCATACGGTTACAGATAATTTCTAAACTGTACTAAAGTCAGACATACTCAATTAAACGCTCTATCCCAAGTGATAATTTTTGAATTTAGCAAGACTTACGGAATTGCCACAAAGCAGTCTGTGCAAAGCACTTTCTTTAAAAGACCACCAGGAAATTCTCAGAAGCCAATATTGCACGGTTTTGGTTCTGGCTTTGTTAAGTACCCGTTGTGGGGAAAATTGTGCCAATAAGAAATCAAATAAATAAATCTAACTATTGATAGACATAAAACAGAATATAATCTTACACCTGAAAGATGTAACATCCAATTGTTCAAAACTACAATAGAACCAATCATTAGTGTCCCAATTCCGCCTTTGTAGGAATAATTTGGATATTTTAGACGGATTTATAATCAATCAGAAAATCTAGACCAAGTACCCATCACAATTAAGGTGGTGAACTAGTAGTCCACCACACAAGTTAGAAGGGGTTTGTTCGTCTACCGACGTGCTGTAGAGACGTTATGTATAACGTCTCTAGACAATTTTGGGAAAAACTAACCATTCAAAATTGCGGAGTACTAGTGGTCCACCACATAAGTTATGAGGGGTAATCAATGTAATATTGTAGGTTGGGCTGAATGTAATGAAGCCCAACACCCGCGTTGGGTTGCGCTATGTCCTGTCGGACAGGCTTCGCCAACGCTTAACCCAACCTACGAAGAGGTATTTTAACTCCTCAAAATTAATGTGGTGGACCACTAGTACTCCGCCACATAAGTTATGAGGGGTAATCAATGTAATATTGTAGGTTGGGCTGTTCGCGCAAGCGTTGCGAAGCAAAACGTAGTGGAGCCTCGGCACCCGCGTTGGGTTGCGCTATGTCCTGTCGGACAGGCTTCGCCAACGCTTAACCCAACCTACGAAGAGGTATTTTAACTCCTCAAAATTAATGTGGTGGACCACTAGTAGTCCATTTCATTAATTATGATGAGTTGCATTTTAGTCCTAAAGAAGAGGACTTAGGCTATTAGCCGGGGAATTCATTCCCCGACGGACTCAGGACTTACACAAGCACGATGATTTTAATTATTTTGACTTCAAACAATGATTAAATTTTCTATTTTTGGCAGTTTACTTTGGCTTACTACTGGTATTTCTGGATTTAGTTCTGCTCAAGTAGTAACTAGGACAACTGATAATTTAGCTGTTGCTCGCTTTGCTATTAATCAACTTATCGCAGGTCCTACCAACAGCGAAAAACAAAATGGTTTGACTGACGTACTCGATTTCACAGGAGAATCAACTTGCGGACAAGATTTCCAGATTTCTATTAATTCTGGAGTTGCAATATTACAATTTTGCCGTAATGTTCCGACAGCAGGAATCGGAGATGATGCCCGGATAAAAACTGCTATTAACAAAACTTTGGCACAATTTTCTACAGTAAATCAAGTAGTAATTTTGGATAAAAACGGTAATTGTTTCAAGGATGCAAGCGGTAGAAATTTGTGTTTAAGCTAATATTATAAGCATAAATATATTTCGCTGCTTGGATGCATCTTTATCTCGATTTTAGATAACGTAATTTGAAGAATGAATATACAAAATTATCATAAAGCCGAGTGGCGAGGGAAAAGCTGATGAATTGGTTCGTTGTTGTGGGCACTTTGGTAGCAGCTATTATTGGTTTAGGTTTTGGTTACTTTATTGCCAGTTTCATTGTCGGCAAGGAAGCTGCTCAAAGAAACTTACGAAGTGTTCTTCCTATTGGTGTTTTCATAGGAGTTTTAATAGCGTTTTCGGGTTATTATTTGTCCAATATAGAATTTCTCTTGCTTGTCCTAGCAGTTCTATCACTTATCTTTATAATAGGTAGCCTTGTTATCTGGTTTTGGCGCAAACAAAAGACTGGTTCGCTATTGTTAAATGTCGGACGAACTCGCAGTCACTGGTTAATATTGGGGACTGGGATAATTTTTCTTTTGTTAGCAGTTGGACAAACTTACACATTAATTACTCAGACATCTGAGTTTTTTTCTGAAGACAATAATATTTTATTATTTAATTTAGTTATTAATTGGGCTTTAGCTATCTTGTTATTAGTAAGTGGACTATCTAAGTTAGAGTTGCGAGAAAAAGCTATTTGTTTTATGACCGCAGTTATAAGATGGGATGAGATAAAATCTTATAAATGGGAAGGGAAACAACAAAATATCCTTACAATTTGGCTGAAAAAGCGATTTCTTGGGCTTCCTAATTTTAAAATTTTACCAATTCCCCTTAGTAAGAAAGCTGCTGTTGAAGCCATTTTAAGCGAACATCTGTCTTAAGGAAGTTGCAGACAGTTAATCTATTCTTATTTTATTATTTTTTAAACAACGACAGCAGCAGGATTTATATTTAGGAATAGCCGCAATTGTCACAAGTAACGGGTGGTGCGTTACACCACAACCCATATTATTGCGTTAAAAATTTAATTAAGTGTCACAGCACTCTACAAGTTTAATATGCCAGTTGCGGCCATTCCTGATATTTATTGGGATTTGATTTTGTTTACTTGTACCTGTCTAAAGAAAGAAGAATAATTTTTAGATAAAGAGTAATCTATAGAATCGATAGCAACGATTATCGGCGGCAAAAAAATGGCAGCAGAATTTGATTGGGATGAGATTGAAGTATCAGAAATCCTCGAAGGGCTGACGGCAGTTATGGTTGCACCATTAGTGCTACCTCTGGCTGCTGGGATTAATCAGCCATTAGCCAAAAAAACTGTTAAAGAAGCGATCGCCTTTTCTCAAAGGTGTAAGGAAGCAGTAGCCGATGCCAAAGAGCGATTTGAAGACGTTTTAGCAGAAGCACAGGCAGAATTAGACCAAGAACAACAGCCAGAGTTAGATTCAGAACCTCTTCGTCCCCATTCTTCCAGATATCACACCCATGTCTCGGAAGGAACATCGGAAGTGGCGGGGGAAATGCTTGATGCAGTGTCAGAATTGAATTACCAAGTTGGCTGGCTTACTAATGGCTATGTGGATTTACGGCTATTGATGCCTTTGGGTTTGGGAACTCTAGCTTTAGGACAATTGATAACTCAAGGACCGCAATTAGATAAAATTCCCTGGTATAACTTAGCTTGGTATGCCTTTGATAGTTTTAACAAGCTCAATCAACCAGAATCCAAGTCGCAATGGCTAGGTGAAGAAAGACAAGCTTTAACACCTGTTAAGATGTCAAGAAAAGATGAAATTGCTAACGATAACGATTAGTGGAACTTAAACAAAAATTAAGCCCAAATGTAACCCAAACTGGCTTTATAAGCTGCAAACACGTCACAATTATGAGTCAACCAATCAAAAAAGCGAAAAGACATAGCTGTTCTAAACGCTTCCAAAGATATGGTATTCTACCCCTATGGCGTTCTCTGCCATCTGATATAGCTTTTTTCGCTCACTTTCCCCAATAATTCCCCTAAATAATTCCTAAACCCTTTTTTTTGGGCTTTATGCGTAAACGCTTCATCAAACTGTTGACACAATTTTTCAAAACATGGTGGTATTGCTGCGGGGGTTGTCTCTTTCATAGGGTGTTTTAACGTAAAACCTGGTTTGGCAAAGCATTATACCGTGTTTTTACTTGATTTTTTGTTTAAGTCCTGTGTGAGCCTGCTTGCTCTTCTTCCTTGGGGTAGATTGACTTATGACTCCATAGCATGAGGAAGAAAGTGAATGAAATCATTTATCTTTGAATTAACATAACACAAGAAATGAAAGCAGCATTGAATTAACAGTTAACAACTGTAATTATTCGTTTTCAAGCTAAATGTTTGGCAAGCTGTTGAAAATCAGTGAAATCAGTTAAAGAAAAACTGATTTGAAGTTTGTTTTGCAACCATCAATTGACGACAATAGGAGGTTTTCATCAAGAAATTGACACAATATGCGGGGCTAATTGGAACAGCGCTTGGTAGCATCGTCATGGGTATTTCAGCCGTTCCCCATGCTGCTTCTGCTGAAACAGTAGCTCAATTACCTGTGCGGCAGAATACTTCCAATATACGTGCAGTGTTACCGTTATCGCAAATCAGAGTAGCTGACCTTGCGCCCTACCCACGCAATCCTTGCCCAAGCATATGGTACGAAAGACCTTATAGCCAAAGGGTTGTGGTTCCTGCGGCTTGTCCCGCTAATACCATTACTCAGCGACTAGCTACCCTTGAACTACTTGATGATGTTCGCACCAGAACGACACAAACAGGAACTCCAGGTGTGATGGGAGCACCATACCGTGATTACCCCAATGAAACCTATTAGGTATTTAACCGAGAACCTTGTATCTTTTCTGCAAGGTGGGCTAAAAAGACTTGTCATATTAGGGTTTAATACTCTGCTACTTCATCATTAAAAAATGCCAATCCAATCACGAAGAATCAAGCCTTTTCAGACCATATTGCGGGGTTTTGAGGAAAAAATTAGCGAACATGACATTTGTCACCCAGACGATAATTTGTCTGGGTGACAAAACAGTACTTTTTTAGCTTTTTAGAAACAATATTTAGAAAAAATATTTCTCTGCCCGCATCTAAAAATAAAGCCTACACAGGCAACACAGATGCATAAAGCCGATTAGCAGTTTTTGTACAAACGTTTTCACAAGTTTCTTTGCTTAAACAATCAAGGAATGGTGTATATCTTCCTAAACGTTCTCCAAGGCTTTCAAAATGACCAAATATATCTGAACCTAAACAAATTCTGTGGCTATGTTTTTCTGTTAATTTGAGCCAATTCTCATCAGGTTGTCCTTGAGGACAAATATAATGGTCAAAAACCAGCCAGGAATAATCGACATAAAGATTGTGATACTTGCATAAAAGGTTGTCTATGACTTCATGTAATTTTTCTATCCTCACCCGACGAGAAACGCCGCAGTGTGCCCATACTAGCGTGGTATGAGGAAAAGCCTCCAGCATTTCAATAATTTCATCAGTATAAGATAGTTGATTTGTACGACCAACCGATGTGGCATTTTGATGAACTAAAATAGGAAGCTGATGTTGACCTGCAAAGTCAAATATCGGAAACAAAGCTTTATGATTAACGCGTGCTGGTTGTCCATAGGTTAGATTAGTCAGGTCATCATGCCTGCAAAGAATTTCACCAATGCCTTTAAAAACGCTAGGATACAAGTCCATAATCCGTTCAATATGTTTAATTGCATACCTATCTACAGGCGAAAAACCACATATGAGAGGAATAATACGCTTCCTATTCTCAGCAGTTAGATTCATGTATGCTTGAGCAATAATTGCATCTGTAAGCGAGTAATAATAACAACGACTTTCGTTAGAAAGATAGTAGGTTGGTTCTTCATTCTCCCACTCGGGCCATTGTTTAGAAACTGGCAATCCAAAAACGATGCATTTTTCTACACGTGCTTTGTCCATCTCTCGAAGTAAAGCGTCAAAGCCGTCAGTTTGCTGAATAAAATTAACGCCATGTAAATGGGCATCGAAGATAACATATTTAGATGAAGACATCTTAATTTTATTGAATTGTTGGAAACAAACTCGGATAGAGAGTTAACATTTTTAGGGCGATTGCCTTACGGTAATCGCCCTAAACTACGAAGAAATCTAGTTACTCATAGTAGGCTGAGTATTTACAGTATTTAAATTCAGCTGAGTTTGCAGTTCGGGTGGGATCAGCAAGCGATTAATAGGGTAGATCACACCGTTATCTACTCCAACGGGTGCACCAATGACACGAGCTTGATACCTGACTAACTCCTCAGAGGTCTGTGCATCTAACCCTTCATTCACTTCTCCGGTTAATCCAGGCTCTTGAGATAAGGCTGTAGAAGTGTCTCCAATACCAACTTGTTCAAATTCTGCTTCTCCTTCTGATTGTCTAATATGATAAGAGAGAATTTGTTTGAGTAAATCTCGGTTTTCCGGTTGTACTAGAAGCTTAATAGTGCCGATTGGCAGAGCTGCAAAAGCTTCATCGGTAGGAGCATAAACTCTGTAAAAATCATCATCGTTATTAAATTCATAGATGAGATCGGAGTTTTGTCCAGCTACTCGCAAAAGAGAGTTGAGCATCTCGAATGATGGACTTAAGGACACAACCTCAGCAGCAGTCATAGACTGGGAATCACGGGGTATAACAATAGTGTTTGCACTGGTGAAGAAGGGGAGGGTGGATGCAGGTGCATTATTTATATTAGGAGTAGGAACAGCTCCAGGGGTAGGGGTAACTTGGTTTAGGCTGGGATTGACTTGAGTTGGGTTGGGAGTAACTTGATTTGGGCTGGGGATAACTTGAGCTAGGGTAGGAATCTGGCTTCCAAATGTAAAACCTACAGCACTAGCAAGACCAGCAAATAATTTAAGTGACAGTTTCATATGGATTATCTCCTCTATGCTTTGACTAGTTGTTTAAGGATGTAAGAAAAATGAACGATACAAAGATGAATCGGGAGCAAGGGGATTACTGACGCAACCATTTCTGGTTTGTGGAATTTTGTAGTAAATGCAAATGTTGCTATTGCTGCTGCGGTTGCTACGGTGCTGCTGCTCCTGGTACGGCAACTGTTACTGCTGAAGCAACAATATAAGGTCTATTGTTCAATTCCGCTTCCAATTCGGAAGATAAATCTAGATCGTACTCTTTCTCGATCTCAGCTATAACCAATTGGCGGACAGTACCTGTTACGCGGACGAGGGTATTCGGTTGGAGTGCAAATATGGAAACTCCGAATAACACCCACAACTAACGCAGCTTGATTGTTCAAGAACTCATTAGATACGACCGTGAAAGCATTTGGACTAATCACTCTTCCAACTTCACCACTAATAGTGACTGTTTCGCCTATAAGGTCGGCACCTACTTCTTGAGCGACATCGCTTGTAGTTGTACCAGCTTCGGGACCCTCTGAAGAGTTGCATGCAGGAAGAATTAGCGTAAAAAACTATAGAGCAATTGCTCCGCTAGTCTTCCAAAAAGCCTCAACTAAGTCATCATGATTAAGTTGGTGGTGTTTGGGAATACAGAGCTTATTAAATCTATTAATCATCAAATAGTCTTCTCAATTGATTTTGGATCAGCCTTTGTACGCTCGTGTTCGCCGTAGTTTTCTCCCATATAATACACTTTTAAAGGTTATTGATTGATAGATAGAGGACATTTTTGTCTTGGTAGAAGTTTAGAATAACCAAAGACAAAATGACCCAACAGTACTGAGTTGTAGCTTTAGGAAATACTAGAAATATCAGTGCCATATCATAAAGCAATACGGCACTGGTACAAATTAGTTGAATTTAAGAACGTTATTTACAGAATCTCGTCCTCTTCGTTCTCAAACCAACCCCAAGTTTCTTCGCCAACGATGCCATCAGCTACAAGGTTATTTGCTCGCTGATATTTTTGGATAGCTCCATAGGTCTGTTGACCGTAGATACCGTCAATAGGACCGTCATAGTATCCGGCGTTTTCTAAGAAAAGTTGAACATCTCTAACAGCTGGGCCCACTTCACCATACTCTAATGTAGGGGCTGTCGCAGCGTTATATTCGCCAAGACTACCGTCAGCTAGGATTTGAGCTTTGGCTGGTAAACCGCCCATAAATATTGAACCTACACCTAGGAAAGAAGCGGCTCCGAGTGCAATAAGACCAGAACGGAGAAAGTTAGTAGACATGATGATAAAAACCTCTTGGTAACAACACAACAAAATCAATTCAAAACAAGCCACAACTGATGCCATTAGATAATGAAAATCCAACTTCCATTTAATGGCTTAGTTCTACAGGTACAATTCGCTCAAACTTGTGAAAGTACCTCGGGAGCAAGTGGCTGTTATTGAAACCACCCTGATAGTTACTCAACTAGCTTGTGGTGCTTGCTTTGTGTTTTGTTATATTTCAATGTTATGAAGGCATTGTTAAGAAAACATCAATCATATGTCAGAGTTATTGATTGCTAATAACCGTCCTGATTGAATATTGCTGCTTTGGGTATTTTCCTCCAATTAGGGGATATATGTATGATGTATATATAAAAGTACATAAAACTTGAGACACAGTTGCTGACCACAACCGAACGAAACATATTAGAGATCAGCCTACAGGTTGTTTCGTTTTAAAATTCAAGAAAGACCTTCAACAAATAGTCCGAGAGTTAGATATTTAGATCGCGTTCGGGCGGTACTATTTAAATCACAATTTATATGTCGTGATATGTTGTGGATAAAACGTTTGATTGCTGGGTTAATCGGGTTTGTTCTATTTTTATCACTATCGGGTCTACCGATTCTGGCTCAAAACGATGCAGGCTCTCAATTCCCTCTGACACAACCCCAGCAGCAGGAACCCATTGATCCGCCTGAATCACCGGAAACACCTTTACCTGCACGGGAATTAAATGATCCAAAGAAATTTGAGGCTTTTGTAGACGATATCATGTATGAACAGGTATCAAAAGCCCGTATTCCTGGTGCTGTTATCTCAGTGGTAAAAGATGGGAAACTGTTTTTCGCCAAAGGCTACGGTTATGCCAATGTAGACAAAAAGATTCCAGTTGTTGCAGATAAAACGCTCTTTCGCGTTGCTTCCCTCTCCAAACTCTTCACAAGTACAGCAGCAATGCAATTGTACGAACAGGGAAAGTTGGACTTGCATGCTGATGTCAACAAGTACTTAACAGATTTTCAGATAGATAATCCCTTCCCGGAGCCAGTCACCGCTGCAAGGATGATGACTCATACCGACGGTACCACGAAACGACGCATTCACATTGCAGCTCGCACTGAAACCGAAATGATGCCTTTAGGTGATTACTTGGCAAAATATATGCCACCTGTAATCTGGCAACCGGGGGAATTATACAGCTACAGCAGCCATAGTATTGCCTTGTTAGGGTACTTAGTAGAAAAAATTTCTGGTACACCTTTTGTTGAATACATTGATAAAAACATCTTCCAGCCGCTTAACATGAACCGCAGCACTTTCCTTCAGCCACCGCCCCCAGAGTTAGCGGATGATTTAGCTGTAGGTTATCAGTATCAAAGCGGTCAATTAAAGCCCGTTCCGTATCTTTATTTGAATATTGCTCCTAGTGCAGCAATGAGTGCGACGGCTACAGATATGGCTAACTTTATGATTGCCCATCTACTTCTTGATCGTTTTGAAAATTCACGGATACTTGAGGAAGATACTGTACGATTGATGCACGAACAGCACTTCACCCACCATCCCAAACTACCTGGAACTGGCTATAGTTTTCGGGAACGTTTAGAAAACAATATGCGGATGATAGGACACTTGGGCAGTTTGCGTGGTTATTCTAGCTCTTTAACTTTGATGCCCGACCAAAATATTGGTATTTTTATTGCTACTAATAGCTTTACTGGGGTGAGTAGCGAATTCCTCACTCCGTTTTTAGACACCTATTTCCCTGTTGCTAAAAAACCTGCTCCTCCGAAAACTATTTCCTTGACTGAGGAACAACTCAATCAGTTTACAGGAACTTATTGGGATTTAGAGTACCCCCACCATACCCTCGCTAAAGTATCTGCACCATTTGAGCATCTTAATATCAAGAAAGATGGTAAGGGGGCTTTGGTGGTTTCGTCACCCAGTCTGTTTTTTCTAACATCTCCTTCAAAAATACGGTTATTGCCTGTAGAACCTTTGTTATTTAAGCGGTCTGATGATGATGCATATACTGCTTTTGGTGCAGTTGATGGTAAAATCGCATTTGCATTTAATCCAGTTTGGCCTAAAATAGGAGCTTATGAGAAAGTTCATTGGTATGAAACTACTTGGATGCAGTTGGGAATTATTGCCTTTTGTACAATAGTTTTCTTGTTAGCTTCTATCATCTGGACTATACGCCCTTTGATTCGTCGTTTCAGAGGAAAGTCTTTTCTTCCTAATGGGCGACATAATACTGCATGGGCAATAGCAGGTTTAGTTGGTACTTTAAATCTAGTATTCATCGTTGGCTTGCCTTTATCACTGTGGATAATAGGCTTGTGGAAGCTTGTGTATGGTGTACCAGCTGTTGTTGTGGCTTTACTTTGTCTTCCGTTGATATCCGCCTTTGTGACGGTAGGATTGTTAGTATTTACCGTCCTAGCTTGGACAAGCCGCTCTTGGTCTTTCTGGGGGCGATCGCTCTACTCTATAGTTACTATAGCCGCAGTGATTTTCATTCCAGTTCTGAACTATTGGAATTTGTTGGGGTTCAAGTTTTAATCGCCGTTGAGTATAGGGCAAACGCATCTAAATTCAAACCAGTGAAAAAACATTAATATAGACATAGCTGTTTTAAACGCTTCCAAAGATTCGGTAAAAGTGTTCAAAGATTTTTTATGGTACAAGCAATACATACCTCTATTAAAGGAAGGGCGAGATATTATGTTCGAGAACTTTATCGTTCGGTATCGCTGCAAAAATATTTAGAGCGATCGCTTTCCCAATATACAGAAATAATCGGGGTAACAGCTAGCTCTTTGACGGGTAACTTGTTGGTTAAATTTAAGCCCGATAAATCAGATGCGGAAATTGCGGTTCTAATTGAAAAAAGCATTGCTAATTATCAACAACAAAAACCGGAATCGCGCCAAAAAGCTCTTGAAGCAGAAGAACAGCCCACAGAAAATTGGCATCTACTAGATTCAAATTCAGTTTTAGAAAAATTCTCATCTTCTCAAGATTCTGGATTAGATAGCGATACTGTTAGTCAAAATCTAGAACGATACGGTAGAAATGCCCTTGTTAAATCCAAATCACGTTCTGATTGGAGTATATTTGCTGACCAGTTTCAATCTCTACCCGTAGCTTTACTAGGTGTAGCATCGGGAATTTCTCTTATTAGTGGAGGATTTGCGGATGCAGTCGCGATTACTGGAGTAATTTTGACCAATTCTGTGATTGGCTATATTACTGAAAGCCAGTCAGAAAAAATTATTAATTCTCTACAAAGCGATGAAATACCATCAGCATTAGTTATTAGAAATGGCGAACAGCAGAAAATAGAGATTGAAGCAATAGTTGTTGGAGACATTCTAATTATCGAGAATAGCAGTTATATCGCTGCCGATGCTCGGCTCATTGAAACCGATAATCTGAGTATAGATGAATCAGCTTTAACAGGAGAAAGTATTGCCGTTAGTAAAAATACGGAAACTCTTACAGGGGAGAATATTCCTTTGGGAGAACGTACCAATATGGTTTACAAAGGAACATTTGTAACCGCAGGTAAAGGAAAAGCTGTAGTGGTAGCCACGGGCAAATTTACCGAAATGGGAAAAATACAGGGGATGGTTAGTCAAGCGGAATCGAGTCAAACTCCCCTACAAAAACAATTAGATGAAGTTGGCTCCCAATTGGTTTTGCTTTGTAGCGGAGTCTGCGGATTTACTTTTGCTCTTGGGGTGCTGCGGGGTTATGGTTTTTTACCGATGCTCAAAACTGCTATCTCCCTAGCTGTGGCTTCGGTACCCGAAGGCTTACCAACCATTGCAACTACTACTCTCGCTTTGGGAATGCATGATATGAGAAAGCGTCATATTCTCATTCGTGGTTTGAATGCGGTAGAAGCGCTGGGTTCGGTTCAGACTATTTGTCTGGATAAGACGGGAACGATTACCCAAAATCAAATGATAGTTGCCGAGGTGCATATTGATATTGGTATTATTACCCTATCTGACAATGGTTTTATTAAAGATAACAATAATAATAATATAGAATTTAATCCATCGGAATCTGAAGCTTTGTCTAAACTATTACAGGTAGTAGTTCTCTGTAGCGAATCTGAAGTAATTCCAGGAGAAGATGGAAAATACGAGGTCAAAGGTTCTGCTACCGAAAATGCCTTAATTTACATGGCAATAGCTGCGGGTATGGATATTCCAGCTTTCAAAGCCAAACATCCTCTAATTAAAACTTATCCCCGCACCGAAAACCGCAATATTATGACTACGGTTCATAAAACCGAAGGTGAGCAAATCTTAATCGCGGTTAAAGGTAGTCCCGAAGAAGTAATCAAAATCTGCACCAGGGTGAGTAAAAATGGTGAAGTTGTAAGCTTAACACAAGAAGATAAACAAGCTTTAGAATTAGAAAATGAGCGCATGGCAGGTAAAGCACTACGGGTATTAGGAGTTGCTTATGCTTATGTGGATAACGGGAATGAAAACCCCGAACACGACCTAATTTGGCTTGGCTTAACCGGAATGGCAGACCCAATTCGGCAAGGAGTAGCCCAGTTAATGGAACAATTCCATCAGGCGGGAATCGATACAGTCATGATTACCGGAGATCAAAGTCCTACAGCTTATGCGATCGCCAAAAAATTAAATCTCAACCGCAACCATAAGTTAGAAATCCTTGATTCTTCCGACCTCGCTGAAGTTGGGTCAGAAAAGTTACAAGCTCTTTGCCAACAGGTAGATGTCTTTGCTCGTGTTAGTCCTGCGGATAAACTGCAAATCGTCCAAGCATTACAAGGAAAAGGTAAAATTGTTGCTATGACTGGGGATGGTATTAACGATACCCCCGCTTTAAAAGCAGCTGATGTCGGAGTAGCAATGGGTTCGGGTAAAGCCGATGTAGTTAGGGAGGTTGCCGATGTAGTTATTGAAGATGACCGACTAGAAACGATAATTAATGCCGTTAGTCGGGGACGAACCATTTATAGCAATATCAGAAAATCCGTTCATTTCCTGCTTTCTACTAATCTTAGTGAAATCATTGTGACTACAGCAGCAACTGCTTTAGGACTGGGAGAACCTCTCAATACCATGCAATTGCTGTGGCTGAATTTAGTTTCGGATATTTTTCCCGGACTAGCTTTAGCAATGGAAGCTCCAGAACCAGAAGTTTTAAACCGTCCTCCCCGCAACCCCGATCAACCGATTATTAAACGGTCTGACTTTGAACGTATTGCCGTAGAATCGGGAGTAATTTCCACTAGCGCACTAACTGCTTATAGTTATGGTTTGCTCAAATATGGACAAAAACCCCAAGCCAGCACAATCTTGTTTATGAGTTTAACTTTGGCACAAGTGCTGCATACGGTTAGCTGTCGTTCCGAAACCCATAGTATTTTTGATCGCGAAAGACTACCGGATAATCCCTATGTAGATGGAGCAGTAGTCGGTTCAGCTGCTTTACAGCTTTTACCTTTGTTTATTCCAGGATTGGGTAATCTATTGCAACTAGCTCCTCTCGATCCTCTTGATTGGTTGGTAATTGCTAGTAGTGCTGGTTTGCCTTTAATCATCAATGAAAGTACAAAAACTAGTAGCAGTAGTTTATAAGTTGTCCCTAATTACATTTTTTCAACGCAGAGGGACACGGAGTGATACGCAGAGGAACGCAGAGATTTTAGGATTAATGTTGAATCATTCCCATATCAACGCCAAAAAATCACCATAAATAAGCAATAACCATGAAAAAAGACTTCATGTTCACCTCGGAATCAGTTACTCAAGGACATCCAGATAAGCTGTGCGATCGCATTAGTGATGCTATTGTAGACCGTATGCTGCAACAAGACCCCTACTCACGTATAATTACCGAATGCGCTGTCTCAACGGGTATTGTCTTTCTTTCCGCTCGTTTTGAACCCAATACCAATGTTGATTTCACCAATGTAGCGCGACGAGTCATTAAAGATGTAGGTTATGACCAACCTTCATTTAATGATAAAACCTGTAGTATTTTAACCAGTTTAGAAGAATTACCAGTAAGTAAAGAAGGGAAATTTGACGAAAAACAGCTTACAGATGCACAGATAGAGCAAATTGGCGTGAAAAACCAAGTTACGGTCTTTGGCTTTGCTTGCAATCAAACCGAGACTTTGATTCCCTTACCAATTTGGCTAGCACACAAACTAGCAAGACGATTAGATCAAGTGAGACAGGAAGAAATATTACCCTATCTCGCCCCAGATGGTAAAACTCAGGTAGGAGTAGAATATCGCGATACGCAAAGCGTGATGCCTTCGGCATATCGCCGTCCCTATCGAATCCATAGTATTACAATTGTTGCTAGTCAAAAAGATTCATCTTATCCCGACTTGAAACAACTGGAAAAGGAAATTTACGAAACCGTCATCAAACCGGCTTTCACCGACGAGAGTATTCAACCCGATACCAATACCCATATTTTTATTAACCCCGATGGTATAGACTCCCCTGGAGGCCCAGCAAGTCATGCTGGTTTAACTGGTAGAAAAAATGCGATCGATACCTATGGCGAATATGCTAAACATAGTGGCGCAGCACTTAGCGGTAAAGACCCAATCCGCATAGATAGAGTAGCTGCATATGCTGCTCGTTATGCAGCCAAAAACATTGTAGCAGCAAATATTGCAGATGAATGTGAAGTACAGCTTAGTTATACCATTGGGCAAGCTAGACCAGTAAGTATTGAAGTAGAAACTTTTGGTACGGGTAAAATTGCTGAAGAACAAATCATCGAGCAACTTCAACAGCATTTTGATTTCCGTCTAGCAGGAATTATTCGCCAGTTTAATCTGAGATTATTACCCTCTCTCAATCAAGGTAAATTTTATCAACAGCTAGCGAGTTACGGACACATGGGCAGAATGGATTTAGAATTGCCTTGGGAAAAAACTGATAAAGTATCTATATTTTGAATTACCTTTAATGTTAAAAAGCGACATGGGAGAAGCATCCGCATTAGCTTGCTTGTAACACTTGCTCGACTGTTAAATTAATTTGGGGGAATAAAGGTGAAAAAACGCGATCGCTATCTCGATAAACTTTTTCCTCGTACAAACCTTCAACCAATTCCAATATCATTACCTGTTGTTGAAGCGGATCAATAATCCAATATTCGGCTATTCCTCTAGCTGCATACTCACTGCGCTTATAACGATAATCTCGCTTTTCCTGATTGGGGCTGACAACTTCCACAGCTAGTAGAGGTGGTGGCATATCCATTAATATAATCGATCTGCTTGCCCCTTCCATTTCCGTCGCTAATTCCTCAGATAATACCAGTAAATCTGGTAAACGCACAGATATTCTAGCCCCACTAACTGCTACCTCTGTTTTCATGGTCAATCGATACGAAGGAATTCCCTGTTGCAATACCCCAGCCGACTAGCCCAAAACGATTGGCAATTTCTGCTAATATTGCGGTACTGCTTTTAGCTACGACATATGCTGTTCCCGCAGCAGCAACTGCAATCAAACCCAACTCGGAAAGCATTGTCAACACTTGCTTATGGGACAATTCCTCCTCAAAATAGATTTTCCAAATAGAAATATACATAAAAATATCAGAGGTAGTTAGCACAATTTGCTTAGGAACTTCTCCACCTGGAAGAGGAGCAGCAGCTAAAGTTCCACCACCTACAGCATAACGAGCGATCGCCAATACAGAATCCAATCTTTTTTTACCTAAATTATTCATATTCCTAGTGATTTCACTTAACTCAAATAAAAGTTGAATTTCTCAAAATTAAGCTCAACTTTATTTTAGCTGAATCGGGCAGAAGCCTCACGTCTCACCCGTTCAAGAAGTAATTCTTTCGGTAGTCCCGAACGAACAACCTGAATCTTTTTGAATATTATTTTGGTGTCTCGACAAAAAAATGCGGTATCACCGTCAAAACTATTAATTAGTTTGCTTGAAGAAAAGTTAGATACGTTAATTTTGCACAATTGCAACTTGCTGTAGTTAGACTTTTGACATAAGTTAATTTGAGACAGATTCTATCGGGTGAGGGATAAATAAATAAGTTTTCAAGTTTAAATTTGAATCTAGCTTAGTCACAGTAGATAGTGCTTTTTGAGTTTTTTGATTAATTATTAGTTAACTTAGAAATAGCAGAAAAAACAATGAGACTTAATTTAGTTCTGTTTTGGATAACTTTATCATTTGTAATTGTGGGTACAATACTGTTATTACTCCAACCCCAAATTGATTTTCATTAGTTTGAAGTCCATTTTTGAAATTTCACACCATATCTTGTACCCCAAAGTCAATAACCAAAAACAAATCGGGCAACTTCATCTGAAAAAATATTTTTTAGTTTAACAATTTTTAATAAATCTATTTTTCAGAGAGGTGTAAGATATAACATTTTGTAATTTATTAAGTTTAAATTTGATTTATGAATTTTTTAATTGCTGTATTATCCAATCGTTTTCAAGTTGAAGCCGCTTATACTGCCCTTGAAAAAGAAAACTTTTCTCAGGAGCAAATAAGCATTCTAGGAGAAGGTTACAAAAGTGCAGATGAATTTGGATTGATTCAGCCAAATAAACAAGCTGGAAAACAGTCAAAAAAACTGATTTACTGGGTTATTCCTTTTGGATTTGTGGCTGGCTATGCCTTTAATTTACTTACGGGAATTGAAATATTTAATTGGGCTGGTGCTATTGGAAATCATATCATTGGAGGCATTTTAGGAGCCGCTTCTGGAGCCTTGGGTGCAATATTAGTTGGAGGTGCGGTCGGTTGGACTGTAGGTAGCGGTGATGCGTTGGCTTACCGTAACCGTTTGAATGCTGGTAAATATTTGATTGTTTTTAAGGGAACTGAAGCTCAAATAAGAGAAGCGACAAGGGTAATACGTCAGTTTGAACCAGAGAATATTCAAGGCTATAAAGAACCAGTTAGCGCGTGATATTACTAACACTCATTTTATTTCCCCAACCAAAGTAAACGGAAATATTAAACATTCTTCTATATGCTATGCAGTTGTCGAACAAAACAACCCAAATCTTAATGGCAATCATTGCCATCATTTTGATTGTAGCGGCTCTGAAAGCGACTCAACCTATTTCTATGCCTTTAGCGTTTGCATTTTTTATTGTTATTTTAGTGCATCCAGTCCAAAGTCATCTCGAACACCGTTTACCTCGTTGGTTGAGTCTGATTTTAGTTTTACTACTTCTTTTGGGAATATTAGGTTTGGGGGTAGGAATTTTGTCATTGAGTGCGGAGATTATTGAACCTAAAGTTCCTCAATATCTCAATCAACTCCAACAAATGGTGGAAACAGCGGAATCATGGGCTAGCTCTCGTGGTTTGCCAATTGGACAGTTCACTTCTAATTTTAATGGCTCATTATCTCAATTTACGCAGCAAGCTATTGGCGGGGTTAAGTCGTTGTTATCAACAATAAGCTTGTTTGTTTTAGTGGTGTCATTGCTCGTATTGCTGCTTTTAGAAGTCAGTCAATACCGGAAGAAGGTGCAAAGAGCTTTTTCTTCTCGAACTGGCGATCGCATTATTGATGCTGTGGGAAATACTAGCGAAAAATTACGGCGTTATATTTTAGTTATGACGCTTACCAGTTTTTTAACGGGTATTTTAACTGGCATCTGGTGTTTTGTTTTAGGAGTGGATTTAGCCTTTGTCTGGGGATTAATCGCATTTGTTCTCAACTATATTCCTACATTAGGTTCAATTATTGCTGTTATCCCACCAACTCTTGTCGCGTTTATATTTCAAGGAGCCGGTGGAGGTGTTGCTACTTTAATCGGATTGGCTGTTATCCAAGTGGTGATGGGTAATTTTGTCGATCCATGGGTAGAAGGAAAAAGTCTGCAACTATCACCTTTTATTGCTTTAGTTTCTATTGTATTTTGGGGATGGGTTTGGGGAATTCCTGGTGCAATATTAGGTGTGCCGATGACAATATCAATTATCTTATTTTGCCAGGAGTTTGATGCAACTCGCGGAGTTGCGATAGTTTTAGGCAAGATAGAAAGCTCTCCAAAATAATAAATATACAGATTTTTTTGTATATTTAAAAAACTAGGTTATTCAAATAATCTTTTAATAACTTTAATTAATCTTCTATGGTTTTGCTTTACAGATATCTTGTTCTTCCAAAATAATAGTTGTCTCCGCACCTATTCGTCCAAAATCTGGTTCCGGACCCATACTCATTTCAACAATATAAATCCAGGTATCAGCTTCTTTTTGCAGATTTTTTACTTTCCCCATACCGCCAATAAAGCTAACTTTTTGTTGTTGATAAAATTTAGGTTTCTCAAAACAATTAATAGTCATAATTTTGCCTAAGTTTTTTCATTGTTTTTCATTATATTACTTTCGATTATCTTAATATATTCTGATTTTATTTGTTTCTATCCAAAGTTATAAATCAAATATTTATGCATTTAATTTTTATTAAATATTGTTTGGAAAGGTTTGTATTTTTATGAATTAATATAAACAATAATCAAAGATAATTTTCCAACCTATCAAACACCCGCAAAATTATCCAAGTTATTAATGCTCCTGCTAAACCTAATTGCCACAAACCACAACCAACTGCAATGCCGAGAGCAGATGTCATCCAGATGGTAGCAGCAGAAGTTAAACCTTTAACTTCCGATTGACGTAAAATAGTTCCTCCACCGATAAAACCAACACCGCTTACTACTCCGGCAATAACTCGTCCTAAAACATTTAAATCATGTTGTGCTGCACCGATTTCAATGGGAATGATTACCAGTAAAGCCGAAGCAAAGCATACTAACATATTAGTTCTGAGTCCTGCGGCTTTTCTTTGTGTTTCTCTTTCTAAACCAATAACAATGCCGATAATTAGAGCAATAGCTAAACGAAAACTCAGTTCTTGCCAGCCTATAGGAGAAAACGTTGACATTTGTGGTAATGTCAATTCATTAGACATACTTTTTTATCTATAAATAGTTATAGCAATCCTAAATCATATATGAGAATTTAGTTCCCCGACTTCTTCAAGAAGTCGGAGAACTGAACACCGTGATTTCGATACATACAAATAAGATTGCTATATTAGGTAGTAATAATATTACTACTTAATAAGTATTTTATTAAAATTATTGATATTCTTTACTATTTTTATTTAGTAAAGTGTTTAGCTAGAAATAATCTTGACCTGAATTATTGAATCACAGTTACAGGTGTTCCTAAATTCACTAGCTGAAATAATTCTTTAATATCTCTGTTGTACATACGCAAACAACCGTGAGAAACTGCTTTACCTACTGTTTCAGGATTAGGAGTACCATGAAATCCAACCCAATTTTGTCCATCTGTCCAAAAACCAATCCAATGGGTACCCAAAGGATTTTCAGGCGCTCCTCCTGTTATTGCTTTCCCTGTCATCGGATTAATCCATTTAGGTCTTTTTAATTGTGCTATCTCTCAAGCAGTACTGCTGGTTGATCGTCAATTGAAAGCAGGAATTTAATCAAATCTGTTTGCTCTTGAGCGCTGTAACCGGCTTTTTTATCAACCCAATATTCATGTCCTCTACCGTCAACATTTGACCGTTGCAAATCGGAATTGGCTCGGTTGGCTGCGACTACATCTGGACGCAAATTCCGGTCAAGTAATACTCGTAAACTAGCTTCTGGGTCGGGTGCAATACCACGCATCAAAGTTCCAGCCATTCCCAACTCATCCTTTATCGCAATAGTAAAATATCCATTTTTATCTTGTTTAATTGACTCATTACTAGCAGCTACACCACCATCATGAAGATAAGGTGCGCTCAGATATAGTCCGATTAAATTCTGTACCTTGTAACCCCCATCTGGGTCGCTCAGAGCATAAGCAAGTTCAATATCTTCCTGTGGGGTGATGTCAGTTGGTACTGGTAATACAGGTGGGTTAGGAGGTAAGGGAACAGGTACATTTGGAGGATAAGTATCTGGTGGTACAAATTCCTCAGCAAATTTACGCGAAGCTGGTGCGCGTTTGGGTTGAGTTGCTATTTCTCTGACTGGAATTACTTGATGATTAGTAAAGTATCTTCCACTGTGACATTCAGCACAATTAGCTTGCGTGAAAATAGCAGCACCCCGTTTTAAAGTATCGATATCAGCAGCTTCATGGGGAGGTGGTGCTAAAGAGTTTTGAAATGTAGACATTCCATTCAATTGTGCCGCAACGGGTAATCCAGGAGTGTTTGCCATTAACCCGTCTTGCATAAACAAACTACCTTTGGGATATTCTGGCATCTTAATTACACTGTTTATGCCGGGTTCCCCTGGAGTGGGGTCTATTTTATCGAAGAATTCTGAAGGTTTTGCACCTTCTGGTAATCGAAATTTTCGATTAGATGAATTTTGCAGTATAGTGCCTAAATAAACTTCTTTGTCGATTCCGAATACTGATTGACTTGCATCTGCTGTAGTTGTGGGGTCAGCATTTAATCCAAATACAGCATTATTTAATGTAGTCAGTCCGTGGAACCAACCGATAGAGGCAACTCCACTCCAAGCATAGGGAAAAGTTTCGTGGGTGTAGGAAGTAGGAATTTGGGCTGAGTTATTCTTCAAATCTCCATTAGAAACAAAGTTACCGGGCGGCCATGAAAGTATCGCAGCATCAACTTCATCTTCGATGATTTTTTGATCGGGAAGTTTTGCTGTTTCCCCTTTGTTATTGATAAAAGTATGTTCACCCTGTGGTATTTGATTTGGATTGACATCTGTCTGACGGAAGAGTGCAGCAGAATTACTTGCCATTGCCAATAACGCACCCAAATTGATGTTTGTGTTAATTGCACCTTCTAAAACACGTCCGGTTTCTTCACTGACTGTTGCATGGCACAAAGCACAGCTAACTCCTACGCGGATTTTACCTTTATCAAGATGAGTCATTAACCCCAAGGGAAGTAAGGAACCTCCGGGTACATCTATACCTGTATTCAAAACTGTACCGGCTTTGAAAGTGCGTTTACCAACGGTAATATCCTCGTCTATGGAGACTTGTAAATTAGTAGTTGGTTTTCCTTTCAAACCTAAGACTGCTTTAGTAATACTACCTAAATTGATCGGACCATCTAGAATTCCTACAACATCTGTAAATAAGGTTTCATTACCAAAAGTTTCTCGGTAAAAAGCATCACGCCCAAGGTCGATCAATTCTTCGGTAACTTTAACTGCACCATTATCAGGAGAAAGTGCTTCCTGTCCGGCTTCAGTTTGCAAGAGTTTATCCGCTTCTGGCTTAGAAACGGCATAACCTAACACATCATAAGAACCAATTCCTTTTGGTGGAGATTGTGTTAAAGGTGTGTAAGTGTTATTAATATTCGGTGGTCTTCCTGGCAAGGTCAATTCTAATTGAAAACCTAAAAAGCCAACAAAGACCAGTAAAGAACTAAGAATAACTATGGCACGTAATCGCATGATTTCCTCAGTATTATTTGTTTATGCTCAAGTAATCCGAATTGATAATTTCTCCCAAATTTTTGAGTTGAACATCATCGAATTCAAGTTGTCTGCTAACTTTCTTTTTGCCATATTTGCCAATAAGCTTTGATACGACTGCTGAAAAGTTCTGGTGATTCTACATAAATTCTTTGTCCTAAAGATTTAGCAGATGCTTGTAATTGTTTTCTACGACGATTTATTAATGAGTTGACGACTTCTAATTCTGCTTGATTTATCAATACTTCTTGCGGATTATTAATAAACTGATGCAGTACGGCTAAATCATGGTCATCTCCCAAATATTCAGCTAATTGTTCGGTTTGCTTACTCCATTCTTTAATTAAATCTGGCCAAACTGGACGGAAAATCCGCAGGTGATACCAAAGATATTTAACCTGTTTCCGCCAATCGTGAAGCTTTTCTACTGTCGATGGTTCTTCTAATATGATTTGACAATTTTGATAACCGCCTTTATAAACTCTGTGTAAACCATTATTTAATATTGATTGACCATTGCTTGATTCTAACGACCAATTAAGAATTCGCTCTCCTGCATTTTTAATCTCGGCAAGCACTTCTAAAGCTGTATTTCCTGTTTCTAAAACTTGTTTACAAGTATTTTGATGATGCTCTACTAATATTTGTTGTAAATCTATGAATCCTTCTGGATTAATAAATTCTGCAAAATTATTTTCTAATTTGTTAAAAGTTTCTAATAATACTTGAGCATCTCGCACTTCAGACAAACGACGGCCAGCATCTCGAAAGCAACTGTTTTCTCTTTTATAGACCTCTTGTCCTAGCTCGTCTCTAACTAATCTAATAACTGCTCGTATTTTTTTGATTCGTTTTCGTACATCGTGGATTGCCTCTGTGCGCTCATTTACATCTACCGCACTTTGCGTCGTATCAATATTATTGTTTATAATTTCTTCAGTTAATTTTTCGATTGCTTTATCAGTTTGTTCGCAAGCAATTCGTTTAATTTCTCTGCCTATAGATTCTTTATTTTCAAGTCGATATGCCATAAAAAACAAATATTTTCTTGATTTATTTTTTCAAAACAAGGTTTTATCCAAATAGCAAAATTTCTTTAATAAAACCTCAATAGACCTATCCGAAAATGAAATTTATTCTAGCTATAATCCTCGTGAATAAATAAACTTGTGTACCGCGTCTCTACATTATCGTAAATATCCAATAAATACTTGTATGGAACAAATATTACACAACAAATAACTTAGAGCGTGTTTATAAATAAAATTCTGTCATTCTGAGGAACGTTCAGAATCTAGGTTTTGCGGCATAATTGAGAGATGCTGTAGCTTGCTTCCCCGGATGGGAAGCAAGCTACAGCATGACAAATCGCGATTTTTGCCGAATTAATCAACACCCTCTTAGAAACTGAGATAAATTCATATTAATTAATATAATTAATTATTTTATCTATGGCTTCAATTTTTATTTGTATTTAGTAAACAATAATATAATTACTCCATTAAAGCTTATGATTCAAGCATAAAAATAAAAATTAACTAATTCTTCGTTCGATAGATATAAAACCTCGAAATTTTTGTATAACTAAAGGCATAAATTTACTCTAATTTTGGTATTTGTTGATATCAAAATTAAAAATTAGGTTGTAAAAATGTTTGTAGTATCGCCTATCTACTGTTTACATGAATATGTCAGATGGAGCGAGTGCGCGTAGACCATGGAACGAGGGTTAAGGACAATGGGAAGCCGGGGAAAATTGGGAGTACGTCGAAAACCCACACTCCCACGTAGTGCAAACCAAGGGAATGGTAGACCATCCTATCAAGGGAAACAGCCACACTCCTGAAGAAATAGAGTCAATGAATCGTACTCTTAGTCGTCAACGTAGCCAAGAGGTGAAATCTGCAATTGGCATAGGTTCAAATCAATGGTCGAGCTATCCTCAACAAAAACTTACTAGTCCCCGAAATTTAGAGGAGAAAACGAAGTAAGTTAGGGTATTTAGAGAATATTAGGTAAAAGATAGAGGTGATTTATATTGCCTCTATCAATCATTAGCTCAAGGGTTCCCCACACCTTACGCACTCGTGCCAGAGTTGTCCTTGCTTTGACCGAGTAGGGTGCGGGCGGCACTGGTCATTTCAGGTATCGCGAGGGCCAGAGAGGCAAAGGAGCAAAGCGTCGCAATTTGGCAGTATTCACAGAACGCTTTATTCTCTCTCCATTCCTCACGCGCTAGCTCGGCAGATATGACTGCATCAACCAGGATTTTTGTACCCATTGCAAGCGGCAGGAGTGGATTTTTCTCTGCCCGATCCTGTCCACCTGCGGCAGCCAACCATGCTGTAATGCCATAGTTGACCAACATTATTGGTCCATCCGGACTATTGAAACGACTGTAAGCATATTCAGATGCATCAACACGGTCTGCATCAAAAATCGATATCGGCGGATCTGGTAAGTGATCAATCACTCCAGTTTGGTAGAGCGAGACGATTTGCCCCATCGACGCACCGAGCATAGATAAGCTAACAATTTGGCGACGTCTATTTAGGTCGGGGCTGTTGCCTTCCCGTAGCTCGTGGCTTAGTTGTTGTGGATTCATAAGCTGTAGTCCTCTTTGGTATTGCCTTTCGGTTCATTTTAGGGAACTGGCAACTCCTCATCCTCATCCTTAAGTCAGATGTCCTAGGTTACACTTTATTTCAGCTATAACTTTCCTGGCGATCGCTCGATTGATCTACCTCTTCAAGACTGACCATGTGGGTGGGGTCTTCACCTAAGACCTCCGGATTTCTTTTAACAGAAGTTTGGTCTGCTTTGAGCCAGTAATTCCTTTGATGACGAAAGGGGATGAGCAGAACATTTAATAGCATATTATCGTTTGGCTCTGAATAAGCCGGAACCCCGATTGTAATTTCTGATTGAGGCACGTTCAAATGTAGAGTATGATGCAGCCTGTCCCACCAAGGGAAAATGACCGAATAATTAGAATTGGTTTCTTCTTGTACCCAGGAGTGGTGAATGCCGTGCATCCGAGGTGTTACCAACAATCGATTCAGCCAACGCTCCAACGGCAGGGGCAGGTATACGTTACTGTGGTGAAAAAGGGTATTGGTTTGGTAAACCAACTCGTAGATGACATAAGCCCAAACAGAAGCACCAATGAGAACCACTTGTATCCCACGCACTCCGATAGATAGTATCATCTCGACAAAGTGAAACCGGAAGCCCGTCGAAACATCTAAATCTGGGTCGATGTGATGAGCATTATGAAAGCGCCAGAGAAAAGGAATCTGGTGGTTTGCTCGGTGCCAATAATAGAACGTTAAGTCTAACAACAAAAAGGCGATCGCCCCTTGCACTAGAGGTTGAAGAGGCATCTGACGAACCAGTCCAAACGATTGTCGCTCTGCCCATTCAATTGTGAATAAAGCAGTTGTTTGCACCATCACCAAATTGATCGCAGCGGCGATCGCACTGACACCAGCATTGACCTTAATACGTTCCATGAGCGAACGTGTGGGTTCCCGCAATGGGTTAAGTCGCTCTAACAAAAACAGAACCAGGAAAACCCCGCTTACGATGATTGGTAACAAGATCAACAACATGGCGGTTATTAAATATATTATTTTGCGAATGCTGGTAAAACCTTTTCACCAAATACCCTAATAAACAACTCTTGTTCTCGGTTTACATTGTGTAAAATCAGTTCATCAAATCCTAAATCAATATATTCCTGGAGCCAGTTGACAAATTGCTGAGTATCTGAAGAAATCTTTACTAAATCGTATAATTCCTTTGGTTGAACAAACTCCCCGGCAGCATCAAACTGCTGAGGAGTTCGTAATTCTGCCATCACAATGTTCTTAAAAATATTATTTCGCCATTGCTGATGAGCTTTTTGTAACGCACTTTCTTCATCGCGATCGTAAGAAAGCTGCACTTTTAAAATCATCGGTTTACCTTCTCCACCACCTTCACGAAAAGCATCAACAACTTCTCTTAGTTTAGGAAGTGGATGAGAAATCGTAATCAATCCATCAGCCCAACTACCAAGCCATTTTGCGGTTTCAGTGGTGATAGCGGCTCCAAAAATCAGGGGAAGAGTTTGCGGACGAGTATAAAGTTTTGCTTCTTCAACGCAAACTAAACCGTGATGAGTTACTGTCTCTGCTATATAAAAACTAGACAAGTCTAGACTTTTATTTCTTGTTTCAACGGGGGCATGGGAGCGGTTAACCCTCAACAAGCTTACACGGTTAAGCCATCCGCGTGATTGTTAAACATCTTGATGTAGCTACGGTTTTTGCATATCAATCAAGAAAGCTTTTCTAAGATTTTAGCAAAAAACGAAGCATAAAATACATCAAAAAAATATAGACAATTGTCCCGAATTGACATTGCTTGTCTACAAAAAAGGTTACTAGTCAAAGCTCCCCCCCAAAGAGCGCGGATAATATCGACACATTCTTTCAGACGGGCATTACGTTGAGATTTACACGGCCAGTGTTCGCCGGTAATATGTTCATTAAGCGCTTGACCGCTACCTACAGTTAGCCAGAAGCGATTAGGAAACATCTCTGCTAAAGTAGCCGCAGCTTGAGCGATAATCGCTGGATGGTACCGCTGACCGGGAGCGCAAACTACACGATAGGAAACTGTTGGAGTAGCTTGCATCGCTGCACCCAACCATGACCAAGCAAAACCACTTTGTCCTTGTTGTTCGCTCCAAGGATAGAAATGGTCGGAAGACAAAGCGAGGGTAAAGCCTGCTTGTTCTGCCATTTGCACCCACTTAAGTAGTTCGCTGGGCTTAAATTGTTCGTGGGAAGCGTGATATCCAATAGTCGGCATAATTATTTTTTTGAGAAAATAATTTGTTATGGGGAAAGCTGATAACGGAATAGAGAAGGATTCATCATTAACAAGTTCGTACTGCTCGTTACACAACAATTCAATTAAACGCCCTCATAATTACTCCGCCCCAGGTAAAAAGCCTCATCATTGCCATCGGGTTGTATGCCAATCATCCGATAGCTCTGGCGAATCTGTTCCATTTCATGTTGGTGGAGTTTCATTGATGGTTGGCGCGTAACTCCACCATTTCCACCGACACACCATTGGTAAAATTTTTGGCGCGTCCAATGATAAGTTCCTAGCATCGGATTGTACATTGACTCAAAGGTTCTGCGTGCTGGTGTCAGCCTCCAGTACAATTCCATCCCATGCTCGGCTTTATTGGAATCATTCTCCCGTCGAGCTTGTAAAAGTAAGTTGAAGTATTCAACCAGGTAAGGTTTATCGGGTGACTGAAACACCTCGTAAATTCCTGCTCCCATCCACTGTAAACCCAAGTGTAGTAAGCAAGTAGGTTGATAACTTTCAATGGGACATCCGATAAGTACCTGATCACCAAAGCGATGTAGACATTCTGCAATCAGTCCCATTTCACCCAACTTTACAGCAATCACATTTTCACAGTTATCAACAAGACGATGTAAAACATCGATGGGAAAACCAGAGGGATGAAAGCGTAAATAATTGAAGTGAGGGCTTGGGTAGAGAATGATGCCCATATTCGTTGATTCACAAATGTTGCGCGACTTTTCATAAATTTGCTCTGGAGTGTTAGGATACCAAGCTGTCGGATAACCGAGTAGAACAGCATCCACTCCGACTTTTTGAGCGTGTTCAAGCATCGCAAACTGCTGATTCCATGAGTCAAAAAGTAAAGTTGTTGTCACCTTGATTTTATCGCCCGCTTCATCACAAACAATGGAAACAAACTCTTTAGCTTCTGCAAAACTCAATCCGCTTTCCGTTGCAGCTAAGCAAGAGAAAAACCCATGTTTAATCGACTGTCGAACATCATGACGAATTCCCTGCTCGTCAAGTTGTGCCAAGTCTGGAGTAAACGACGGTATAATCGTATTTTCAACTCCAATCATTGTTTCCCTTGCGTGCTGTCGTAAATCTGTTTTAGATACCACTTTTTTACGCTCCTTGTCCCATAAACTGCATCAGTCCGCCATCTATGACCAACGTGGTGCCGTGAATATACTTAGCATCACTTGAAGCGAGGAATACAGCGGCATGGGCAATTTCTTGAGGTTCAGCTGCCCGCTTCATGGGAATGGACTGCACCTGCTTTTGCCAAACCTCTGGATCATCTTTGGCAGGTTCATTAAAGGGAGTCAGCACCATTCCTGGTGCAATGTTATTGACGTTGATGCCTTTTTCTGCAACCTCTAACGCTAATGTGCGAGTCAGGTTCCGCAGACCACCTTTGGCAATGTCATAGTCCGCCGCTCCGGCTCTAGGAATTTCCTGATGGACGCTGGTGATGTTGATGATTACACCCCGCTTATCTTTGCCCTCTAACCCACGAATGAAGTGTTGACAGCACAGAAACGGACCATAGAGATTGGTCTTCAATGCTTTGTCAAAGCGCTCATAGGGCATATCTTTTACTGGAATTCCGGCTGAATCTATCCCAGCATTATTTACCAGAATAGTAGGTGTACCTAACTGCTGCTGCGTTTTTTGAAATAAGCGATCGATCTGATCGGGTTGAGCTTGATCTAACGGCACAACTACCGCTTTGCTACCCGCTTCTTCAACGAGTTTACGGGTATGCTCTGCCCCGTTGCGATCATCGAGATATGTAATAGCAACATCGGCACCCTCTCTGGCAAAGGCGATCGCAGTTGCCTGACCAATTCCAGAGTCAGAACCTGTGACGACAGCAATTTCTCCTTTCAAACTTTGTTCTTTCATGATGTAATGGTTTACCGATTCGAGATTACTTAAATAAGGCGACTTATTGAGCCAACCAGTCATATGTCCCTATGCTTCAGTGCCACGTAAGGGATATTGATTTTTCAATATAAAATCGATGCCCGATGCAATATCACTCAAATGGGGACGAGCAAAAGGACCGCTGTTGATGACGGCATAAGCGACCGTGCAATCGGGTTTAATCAGAAATAGAGCGGGTTCATTAAACAGAGGCGGTTCTTTCTCTGAGGCTCCTTTGGAGATATAAAGCCCCCACTGCCGCATTGATTCAATACTCAAACCATAGCCGATGGGAACCTGTGCTACATTCCACTCTTGTTTAGTTGTTTGGGCGCAGTCTTGGTTGTCTCCACTGATGGCGATCGTTTCCACGCCCAATTCTTTAAATTCCTCTAACCGTTGCTCCAATTCACCCAGTTGCTCTTTGCAAATCGGGCAATGCAATCCCCGATAAAATAGAATCATTGTGTAGTTTTGAGGGTGTTGATCGGCTAGTTTCCAAACATCACCATCCACCGTTTGAACTTCTAAAGACGGAGCCAGAACTCCGGTTTGCAGTTTAGTTGAGGTTACTTGTGTAGTTGTCATACCTATTCTTCGGAAAATGATTGTATCAAACGAACCTGATATTATTTGCATTTATATTTATGCGATATTTTGTTGATATCATAAAATATCTATTTATTAGATTATTAGATCAAATAATTTAGGTGGGGGTAATAATTCCCCACTTATTCGCTTTTACCTAATTTAACGTCAATTGGATGACAACCATCGCTTCGGTTTGTACATAACAGAAGTCGGCTTTTTGAGTATAAATATCTGTAACACACTTACAAATCTCATAAAAACCCGACTTCTTATATTGTTATATATAAGTGAGTGGACAAAATAGTTTGTGTCATTGCGAACGGTAGTGAAGCAATCTCAAAGTATTGCGATTGCTACGTTACGCTACGCTCCACTCGCAATGACAAATATATAATTAATTTTGTCTGAGTACTTATTATGTGAGGTCGTTTTTTCACCGTCGAATTGACGTTAATTTAATACAGAATCCAATACAGAGATTTGTTAAATTGCCACTTTTTGTGGTACCAACTCTACCTTCATCCAACCAGCTTGCCTTTGATCAAATGCTTTATATGCATCAATTACAGACATCAGCGGCTCGATTTTAGTCAAGATTTTTGCAGGGTCTACTGTTCCATTGCGAACCATATCTACCAACGTAGGAATATATTTGCGGTGATTGCAGTTACCCATGTTGAGAGTTAGATTCTTATTCATTGCCATACCGATGGGGAAGAAATTATGGCTTGGTGGATACACGCCGATAATTGAGAGTGTACCGGCTTTTGCTAACGCTTGAACTCCCCACTCTAATACTTGAGAAGGAGCGTTACCCGGATGCCAATTTCCGTTTTGAGGATTGGTTTGAGGGGCAATTTGCTCTAATTGCTGCTGAAACTGTTGCGCTTTTTGTTGTGCTTTTTCGGCAGCAGGTCCACTATCGGGAGCATTAGCATCGACACCAACAGCATCAATGACTCTATCTACACCAATTCCGCCGGTAAGTTCGCGAATCATTTCAATCGGGTCTTCAGCATTAAAGTCAATGACTTCTGCACCCAGTTCTCGTGCCATTTCCAACCGTGAAGGGATTGTATCCACTGCAATTACACGTCCTGCACCAAATAATTTGGCGCTGACTATAGCAAACATTCCTACCGGACCGCAGCCAAAAACGGCTACTGTATCTCCTGGTTGAATTTCCGCAATGTCAGCGCCAAAATAGCCTGTAGGAAAAATGTCAGAAATCAGGATGGCTTGGTCGTCTGTTACCTCGTTAGGTAACTTCACCAATCCCACATTTGCATAAGGAATCCGAGCATATTCCGCTTGCAATCCATTAAAAGGACCCGTGCTTTCTGGACCACCGAAAAACGCTGTCCCAGCATCACTTCCGTTGGGGTTGGCATTATCGCATTGAGCTTGATACCCGCTACGACAGTAAGAACAGGAACCGCAAGCGATAGTAGAAGGAATCACAACGCGATCGCCTTTTTTGAGATTCCGCACATTAGCGCCAATCTCTTCTACAATCCCAATGCCTTCATGTCCCAAAATCGTTCCGGGTTTCATTCCCGTAAACGTTCCCCGAATCATATGTAAATCGGTACCGCAAATTGCGCTGGAAGTGAGACGGATAATTGCATCTGTCGGGTCTTGAATTTCCGGTTCTGGAACATCATCAAGCCGAATATCTCCGATTCCATGAAAAACAACTGCTTTCATCGTTAATTCTCTTAATTTAGGTGTTTATATTCAAGTTTTGTCTTTATCAAATCAGTCAAAAAATACGAACTATTATTGAACTGTTCCGGTTTTTTCTTGACTGGGAACAATAAAGCCAAAGTAAGCACCTGCAACTGCTATCAGCGCATGAAGCCAGACATCATTCCCGAAAATAGGAATTAAGCCGAATGATATATTAGCAAACGGAATTAAGCCCATAATCGCAAGTAAACCATAAATTACAGCTAAACTGCGAGAATACAGACGCGCCAACACAAGATTGCCATTGATCCCAATTCCCCAAGCACCGAAGACCAGGTGTACGATATTATGCAAAATATTGATGGGAAACAAACCCATCAGGTAGCCGTATCCCGTATCGATGATTAACTCTGGCGATGTCGTTGCAGGTTTGGTCACGAAAAAAGGGATAAATCCCATGATTCCAATACTTAAAAAAACAATACCCATAATTAGAGCAAAGTTACGAGTTCCCATAATTCAACTCCTTGATTTCGATTTGCTTATCAACAATTAACTGTATTAATTTCAAGACTATTCACTTTAGATTTATTTTTACTTCTCCTAAAGGAATAAAAATCTTTGTATTCCTTTAGACATATTCAGTGCCATATAAAATTTAGAAATTACCTATAGATAGATTTTTCTGGGATAAACGCCATTTGATTCGTTAGCTACGGTTAAATATTTTTTTGCGTAATAATACTTAATGTTTGCATGATTATTTTTTGGGATAGTTAATTTTCTTCTTTTTCTTAAGTTTCCGGCTCTTGATTTTGTTGTTTGTTTTTACTCGACTGGCTATATAAAAGACTCAAAGGAACAGCCGTGACACCATGAACTAAGACCGAGCCAGCAATACAAAGGCTCGCAATATACCAGATTTGATCAATACCCGTCTTATGGACGGTCAAATTAGCATAGTAGATAGCTGCAACACCAATCGGACCAAACCAGCCGATAAATAGAGCATCTTTTAAACCATTAGTATGAGGTATAAAGCGATTCAATAATAACAAAGCAGGTAAGCGACGAAAAACTAAAATAGCAATTACCAAGAACAAACCATTCCATCCTAAAGTTAACCATTCGCTCCAAGGAATCACTAAACCAAAGAGAGTAAAAATCAAAACAGTGACAATTAAATCCAACGCTTCAGTAACATTTTCTTCATTGATGCGATCGTTCTCTTCTACTACCATGTCATAACCAATTCCAGCCATAAACACTGATAAAATGCCATCGCTACCAATTAGCTTAACGCCGCCGAGTACCATAAAAGCAAGAGCAAGTACATAAGTAAAAAATGACTGTCTATCAATTAATTTTTTTCTTTGCGCCAATTTGAGCAGTTTTCCAGCAAGATAGCCAGATAGTAAACCAAAAAGAATCGCTACTCCTACATCCCATAACCAAATGACGGAGAACCAATGAGATAGCGCTTCTTGAGGAGGTCGCATCAATAGTAAAAGCGGTAAAAACACAAATGGATAAGCTAAACCATCATTGAGTCCAGACTCAGCCGATAGCAGGTTGCGAACGCGAGACGGTAATTTATCTTCGGCAAATTTACCCGTAGCTATAGTAGCTGCTAACACCGGGTCAGTAGGTGTAACCACTGCGCCAATTAAAACAGCGACCCAAAAGTCAATATCCAAAATCCAATAAATAAGTGCGCTATTAACAATCCACATCGCTAACATCAAAGGTCCGAGGAAAATTGCGAGACTTCGTAAGTGAGAAAACGGATAAGCCGAACGTAACCGTAAAGCGGTTGAAATCAGTTGAATAGAAATCGTCAGACGCGCTATTTGTTCAACAATGATATCCTGGGTTCCCCAAGCTTTGACATCAAAAATGTTAAGACCAATTGGTCCAAAAATTACACCTAGTAAAACCGACAAAATCGGAGCAGAAAGATAAAGTCGTTCTTTGATAAAGCGAGAGAGCAAGGCATAAATATAGATCAAACCACCCAAGGCAAGTAAAGCGATATTAAAGTGCGTCGGATCTAAATCGGCAAGAGTAGTAACAGGCATTTGATTATGGAGATGAACTACACTATCTTAAATTTCGTTCAGTACCGATTACTTGCAAATCATCCTTGTGATGTATAAAGTTATATTTTGATTTTCACCCTATAGATAGATTAATCTTCTGTTAAAAAAAACAAATATTATTAATATTACTATATTAAAGATTGTGCTTAACTAAGATTTTATTTTTACAAAAATTAAGTTAATAGTTAAGCTGCGAAAATATTTTTAATCAGAAAAAATGAATTATCAATCATGCAAATATGATTATTTAATTTTTGTAATTATTTTTGTAATTATGAGATATTATTCGCCGTTTGCTTCAGCTTCCAAGTGTAATAAATCAAAATAAGGAACAATTTCATTATGCAATTAAAGCCAATTCCTCAACAAGTAGTCTCTATCGTCGGAGCTTCGAGTGGTATCGGAAGACAAACCGCTCTTGATTTTGCTAAACGAGGAGCTAAGGTAATAGTTTCAGCGCGAAACGAACTAGGACTAAAGTCTTTGGTAGACGAAATCGAATCGAATGGGGGTAAAGCAAAGGCAATTACTGCCGATGTAGCCGATTTTGACCAGGTAAAAGCAATTGCTGATTATACAGTTGAGCAATATGGACGAATTGACACTTGGGTTCATGCTGCTGCGACTGGTGTGCTTGCACCCTTTGAAGAAATTACTCTAGAAGAGTTTGAGCGAGTGATTGACGTTACTTTTATGGGACAAGTGTATGGAGTAAAGGCAGCATTACCCTATTTAAAGCAGCAAAAACAAGGAGCTTTGATTCATATTTCCTCAATGGAAGGTAGACGTGCTTTGCCACTGCAAAGCCCTTATTCTGCTGCCAAACACGCTCTTGAAGGCTTTTTAGAATCCCTGCGAGTAGAGTTGCAACACAAGGGCATCCCTATTAGTGTTACTAGCATTTTACCAGCAGTAATCAATACTCCTTATTATAACCATGTTCTGACTAAATTAGGAGTCAAACCCACGGGAATACCGCCCTATTACTCACCTAAGTTAGTAGCTGATGCTATTCTTTACGTGGCAGAACATCCTACCCGTGAATATATTGTGGGAGATGTGGGACGAATTCTAGATGCTTTAGAGCGGCTTTCGCCGGAATTAGTCGATGGATTATTAACGGCAATTGGTTTCTCAGGACAGAAAACGAATGAACTCAAATCAGCAGACGGACCTAACAATTTGTTTACACCAATGGAGGGATACAACCAGGTTGAGGGAGATTTTAACGAGCTAGTAATACCGAGTATTTCCGATTGGCTGGTGAAAAATCCGGCGCTGAAGTGGGGAGCATTAGCTGCTGTAGGAGCCGTCGCTTCATTGGCTGCGATAGCTTTAGGTAATAGGAATCAAGGGTTAGAATTATGAACCAAATAAGACAATTAGCCCTACCGAGCAATGGAAATAGTCAAGAAGCAGACTTTAATAGTGGTTCGCTGTTTTTTATCGGTAACGCCACCGTGCTGCTGCGCTATGCTGGATTGACAATTTTGACCGATCCGAATTTTTTGCATCAGGGTAACCACGTACATCTAGGTTATGGAATACGCTCTGCACGCCGAACTAATCCGGCAATGGAAATAGAGGATTTGCCTGCTCTAGATATGGTTGTGCTGTCTCATATGCATGAGGATCATTTTGACCGTGTGGCAGAGGCAAAACTAAATAAAAATTTGCCTATCATTACTACCCATCAAGCGGCTAGTAGTTTAGAAAGTAAAGGGTTTAGTGCTAGCCAAGCCTTAAATACTTGGGAAACAATGACTGTTACTAAAAATGATGCCTGGGTGCGTATTACAGCGATGCCGGGAAGACATGGACCGCAAATACTCAGTGCATTACTACCGTCAGTAAACGGAAATATGTTAGAGTTTGGGTCAACAATAGATATAGATAAAACATTGTTTCGCCTCTACATTAGTGGAGATACTTTGATGTATGAGGACATAAAAGCAATTCCGCAAAAATATCCCGATATTGACTTAGCTTTGCTTCACCTCGGAGGAACAAAAATCTTAGGAATTCTGTTAACTATGGATGCTAAACAAGGTGTGCAGGCGATTGAGATTATTGCACCAGATTTAAGTATTCCGATTCACTACAATGATTACACTGTTATGAAGTCATCTCTTGAGGAATTTATGCAAGCAGTTACAGAAGCTGGACTTGATGAACGAGTAAAGTATCTGAGCCACGGCGAGACTTATACATTCGATGTGTCAGGTAAATAGTTTTGGTTCTTCAGTACATAGTATGCTAAATATGAGTAAAAAATGGCTGTAGTATTTGCTGTGCAAAGATTTCGAGTCTTACTCAATTCATTTATTACTAATATCTTTCTTTTCTTTCCTTCTGCCTTCTGCCTCCTGCCTTCTGCCTTCTTACGACTATTTAATTAGCATACTAACTACTGATTAGCCATAGTTTTTAGAGAAGAGTAGTTTTAGTTATTTCAAATTTATGATTTTTATCTCATACTTTAGTAAGATAACGTGAGTTGGAGAAAAATCACATAAGTCGGGTTTTTACGATAAATAAATATTGCTCACATCAAAAAATAGATAGTAATAAAAACCCGACTTCAATAGCAGTTTTAATTATTTCAAATTTATGATTTTTATCTCATACTTTAGTAAGATAATTTTGATAAAAATTTAGCATTTTGGTTATGCCTTTAGAGGGGTTAATAAGCTTTCCAAGATAAATAAACTAAAACTAGATTTTTAATGAAGCATTAATTTAGGAGAAAACCAAAATGGCAGATAATAATAAAGACCAACGCGGATTCGCATCTATGGATGAAGAAAAGCAACGCGAAATCGCTAGTAAAGGTGGAAAAGCTGCTCATGAGAAAGGAAATGCCCATGAGTTCTCTTCTGAAGAAGCTAGAGAAGCTGGCAAAAAAGGCGGTGAAGTCACCAGCCAAGATAAAGAACATATGTCCGAAATTGGTCGTAAAGGTGGTCAAAATAGCCACTAATTTAACCACAGTTAAAGCTTCGGCATATATATAAAAAGCTGGATTAATTAACTGTCAGACAAGTAAAAAAGGCGCATTTATTTTAATTCATCAGAATTAAGATGATAGCGCCTATCTTGATGTATTTTCTCTAGTTTTATCGCTTTTATTTCACAAGAAAAATGTCTCCATTATTACTAATAAAAGAAAGAATTTTCGCACGCGCCCGAACTGGATGAGAATAATAAGTATGTGAGTAAGAAGCAAGGGATATTTGCCAGAAATCTGCACTAAAATTTGGATTTAGAAGTGACAGGGGTTCTTAAATCGAATGGCATGGCATACTTCTTGTTCTGAATGGCTTCCAGTCCAGAGGTAGAAAATTTCTATGGCTTTGTACTCGCTAATTGCTGCCATAGGCTATGGTGCTAAGTAAGGCATTCTCTGCTTGACGGGAATCGAGACGGGTGTGCTGCACAACAATTGGCACATTCGATTCAATAACACTGGCAAAGTCGGTATCGAGGGGGATTGGTTTGGGCTCTTTGAGATTGTTGAAGCGAATATGCTTTGTACGTCGGGCCATAACAGTTTCTTTATAAGGTCCTACAGGTTCTTTATCGCTGTAAAAGATGGTGATTTCCACGTGGGCATCTTCGTCACCAGCATTGAGAATACAAACTGTTTCATGGCTGGTGAATTGCGGTTCTGGTCCATTGCTATAAGCTGGTATATAACCCTCTGCGATCGCCCATCTTTTATGTCCAATTGCTTGCATTATTGGATGTCTCCTGGTAAATATCGTGTTTTTCTACGTGAGTGCGATCGCCTTGGTTGTGCGACAAAAGTTGCAAATCCCATCATCCGCATTACACCATCTACACTTTGATCCAGACGAGTTTGGGTGTCAGAACTACCTAGATTGCGTAAACCATGCAAATCTAAGAAACTAAAGCCCACTTTGGAGAAGAAGGGAATCAGACAAAATAGAAATGTATCAACTGATTGATCGAAAACTCGAAAACCCGAAGGACCAAGAATCCATACAGTCGGATAGCAGATCCATAGCACTGTGAAATAGGTAGCTATCTTATTGTAAAAACCGGACAGCGCTGAGTCTTGACTACTAGCCTTAGCACGCAACGGACCCCAAATTCCGGCTAAAATAATCAAGAAGGCGACGACACCGTTGACATACCACAAATATCTCACCCAAGGCACAACTGAAAGATCGGCAATCAAACCACAAACAACTACAATCACTTGAGTCATCATCAAAGAGGCAATTAACGTCCAATCTTTTTTGTGATGACGATGCATTGCTGTCCAAGACAAGGCTAAGAGTAGCAAAGGTGTGGTCACAATCCAGTCGATGTAGCGAGCAAAATGAGTCACCTGTCCCGCTACTTCAATTTTTCCTTGTTCTAACTCCGCACCTGGTAAAACCATCGATAAATAAGCGAGTCCTGACCAGATGGGAATAAAAGCAGCAACTAAATACTCATATTTAGGGACACCACGAGGCTTTCTACCGAGTATTATAAAGTAGAACGCTCCCGTTGCCATCCCTGCAATGTATAGCCAATGCCACAAATCCTGCGAATCCACAAACTACCTCATTATAATTCTACGTAAAACAACAATGGTCTGATAAATAAGAAGCGTCTGTAGACTGGTATTTATTACCAAATATTACAATCCAGCGCGATTGCGAACATTTCCAGTCATTGGTGAGTTATAAATTTCCCAATCTCGCACTCCTTGATTTCTCAGAATCGATTCAGCGGTGTTAATTTCTGTTGGGGTTCCTTCAACCAGCACGACATAATATCCTTGGGAAAGTTGATCGTTATAATAATTTGCTCGTTCTTCGGGTACTCCCCAACCAATCAAAGCACCAAGTAATCCACCGCTAGCCGCACCGATACCACCACCAATCAGAGTATTTGCCAGGATTATCCCTATTTCCGCTGCTGGACCGACACCAGGAATTGCTAAGACTCCTAAACTGGGTATTAAACCAATTATTCCCCCCGTGACTCCTCCAGCGGTTGCTCCGGCTTTGGCTCCTCCTTTAACTTGTTCATCGTTGGATTTTTCATAATCCGTACCGCTTACCTGCTCCTGACCTTCAGCATTTTTGACAACTATGGAAATTTTATCCATATTGAAGCCAGCGTCTCTTAATTCATGAAGCGCTCTTTCTGCTTCTGGACGAGAAGCAAAAGTACCAACTGCACGTTGCATTTCATTCGTATACATGATTTTCTCCTTAAGTTAAGTAATTTGTTGTCTGATTTAAAATTAATAGATATCTCTGGTAAATAAGTTTTCTTCCAGTCATTACAATGGGTTTAAGCTTAATTTCGGAGATGCCTAATATTATAAATTCAGATTTTTTTCAAAATTGCTATTAGTTGTATAAGTTAACAGCTTTCCAAAAACTACACAACTATTTAGAATTTAAGTTTTCTCGAAGCAGTTTTACATTTATTATCTCCTTTTTGGTGCATAATCACTACAATTTACGGCTTCTACACTCAAAACCAGCGCAGGTTGTACCGCACAGGGAAGGTGTTGGTTATTATCAAAAAACTGACATTTACGACAAGGAATAGAATAAAAATGTTTGAGACTAACAACTTGGGTATATAAATTTTTGCGATATTTAATTTGCTTAATAAAAACAAATGCCAAAGTGATGACAAAAGCCACAGGAATGATTGCTAGTCCAGTTTGGATGCTCGTGACTTCGCCAGAAGGCGGAATATTTGGCGATATTTCGCGAGTGCTTGGTTGAGTTATAATTTCTGTCCTGGGTGCCATTTGACCATTTTCTTTAATTTCAAAGGTTGACAATTGTGAATCTAGTTTATGAAATATTAATTTATTTATCTGTCGCTAAAGGAGAATGTTTTAGTAATTTTTTGATTAAGAATATCGAAACAGAAAGGTCGTCGTCTCTTCTTAAACATTGTGAGGTTTTGCTCGTTAATTCTCAATCTACATCTACAATCTAGTGACAACAAGAACTTTACATAAATTGAATAGATTAAGAACTTTTATTAAAGTGATATCTCAAAAAGTCAGATTCATACACCTATCTATGGTTAGGTTAAAATATTGACCAGTGCTATGTCATAAGATAGTTTTTTTTAATCGGTAGAAGTATGTAAAATCACGATTTTGTTTATCAAAAAATATTTTTGTTAATTTTCTTGAAGTAAATATAAATCTTTATAGCAATATTGTACTTAAATTATAATAATTTCTTATATTAATAACCCGCTTTTTCAAGTAATTGCCCTAGCTGCAACAACGATAAACAACTACTTGAGCTATTAATATTAGTTATACTCTATCGTTACCTAAATTTTATATATAAATCTTATATTTATTGGATAAAGTTGGATAAAGACAGGAATAGCCGCAAGTGTCACAAAACTCGGATGGTGCGTGACGCTACAAACCTTATTGCTACGCTCAAATTAACTCTAAACTACACACCCTACAAGAAAAATGTGCCAGTTGCGGCTATTCCTAAAAGATTATTGAATTCAATGCAAGAAATTAAATTTTGGCAAAAGCGGATTATTCATATTCACTAATTAATTCTCCTTCAAACAATACTTCTTCAAATTCCTCAATTTCTAAGCAATTTTTTTCACAATTAACCTGCTTACCATCAACAATAGCTTTGTGTAATTCAAACCCGTGGAGATGAAGTTGGATTCTTTCATAAGTCAAAGGATAATTTCCTTGTTGTTGATGTGTTAATTTCAAGTTTTTTTCGTCCCACTTGAGATAGAATTTATCTAAACGCCAATCACCGTAACCATCTCCTGCATCACTATAAATTTCACCTCCGCTACTTGCTTCTAGTGGTGGATAAATATGGAGAATTAACTTATTTTCCACTTCTAAAGGCAAAATACTGCCTGCTTTAACTAATAACGGTATTGTTTCTAAGGGTGCGTTAATTGTGATTTCTTGTCCTCCTGCTAAGGAGGTATCGTTCCAAAAGTCATACCATCTTCCTTTGGGTAGAATTATATTGCGATTGCGTTTTCCTTCTTGAATAATTGGATACACTAGCAGTGCTTCACCTAATAAAAAGGCATCTTCTATATTCCAAAGTCGAGTATCTTGTAAATCAGCCCAAAATAAAGGACGAATTGGAGGATATCCGGTTTGAGTTGCTTGCCACGCTAAGGTGTAAAAATACGGTATTAGTTGATAGCGCAGTCTCAAATATTTACTAACAATATTTAAAGTTGATTCACCAAAACCCCAAGGGGTGCGAGGCTTGGCATTATTTGCCGAATGGGTACGGAAAAATGGTAAAAAACTAGCCATCTGGAACCAACGCACGTAAAGTTCTGGACTCGGATTACCCTTGAATCCACCGATATCTGGTCCGCTGTAAGGTATTCCCGACAGTCCCAAATTCAACAGAGTCGGAATAGTCTGTTGCAAACCAGCCCAAGAGGTTTCTATATCTCCCGTCCATGTCCAAGCATAACGTTGCAGTCCCGCCCATCCGGAGCGCGAAACAATAAATGGACGTTTTTCTGGTTGATATTCACATAAAGCTTCATAGGCAGCTTGTGCTTGAAGTAATCCGTAAACGTTATGTGCTTCTCGGTGGTCACCACCTCTACCTTCCATTGAATGTTGTGTAGAATAAGCAGGTAAAGTCGAGTCACCCCAAAGGGTAAATACCCCCGGTTCGTTCATATCGTGCCAAAAGCCTGCAATACCTAAATCGAGCAGATATTCATACTGACGACTCCACCAATGACGAGCTTGGGAGTCTGTAAAATCGGGAAAAGCACACATTCCTCCCCAGACTGGTGCTAAAATTAGTTGACCGTTCGGTTGCTTGCAAAATACACCTTGAGCGCGTCCTTCTTCAAATAATTTATTATGGCGATCGCTCTTCACTCCTGGATTAATAATAGTGATTAATTTAATATCTTTCTCTGCCATTTCTTGCGTAAATTCACGCAGGCTAGGAAAACGGTCAGGGTCGATAGTAAAGGCACGAAAATCATCCATACAATCAATATCAAGATGGATTGCACTTACAGGTAAATTATACTGTTCAAATCCTTGGGCTACTTTTCGTAATACTTCTTCCTTTTCATATCCCCAGCGAGACTGATGATAGCCAAAAGCCCACCGTGGTGGTAACGGTGGGTGTCCGGTTAATTGGGTGTAGCGTTGGATTAATTGAGGGGGTGAACCTATGGTAAAGTAATAGCGTAATGCGCCGTCTTCAAAATCTGCAACTGCAAAGTCTTGGAAACTAAAATTAGCCGGGAAAGTATTTTCGTAAAAAATTAAATAGCTACCATGACTGTGCAAACCCATGTATAGAGGAATACAAAGATACAGAGGGTCGGTACCATTCGTATATATACCACCTGCATCAAAGTTCCACATCCGGTAAGTTTTAGGTTGATTAATGTTATCTGGTGAAGTGCGAAGATTAAAGGGTGCAGCTCTTTCTCCTAAACCGTAAATGCATTCATCAGGACGTAGTTTTGCTTGATGTACCCAACCATGGTTTGTTAGGTTAGCTTTAATTTTGCGCTGTGGAGGTAGTTCTTCACGTAGTGTAACTCCCTTAGCATCTTGAAATTTAAGGCTACCATCGGAAGCGATAATTATTTGCAAATCATCAGTAGAAATTAACCAGTTATCATCTTTTGATTGAAAATCAACTTCAACTTTTTCCCAATTATGATGAGATATTGCATAAGGAACCGGAAGTTTACCTGGTTTCCAATTAATTCTGACTAAATTGGTAGTTATAAAATAAATTTCTAATTCGACTTCTTCTTGAAAATAAAATATTCCTCCATTTGCTATTTTTTCGGTACGGATAATATTAGTTGGTAATTTAGTCGCTTTTAAAAGTTTGACATCCTTAAATTTGCGTTCTAGTTTATCCCTTTGCATGGAATAAAAGAGCGAACCAAAGAACCGTTTTAATTTAATTAACCGCAAATTTAGAGATACTTTTTTAAGCAGATTCATGAGCTTTACCCATTATAAATTTAGTAAATATAAAGGTCATGTTTATCATCAATCTAAAATTGAAACTCTAGAAGGATAAACAGTATCGGCAATCAATACGGGTTTTTCTTTGTACTCTAATTCTAATTCTTCTTTTAATTGTGCATCCCAAGTTAATTTATAATCTTTTTCTAATTCTGTAACTATAAATGGGCGCAGAACACCTGTTAAAGCTACTGTTTGTTGATTATTTACAGCCATTGCAGGAATCGGATTCAAAACTAATAAATCTTCTTCACCAAGCAAATCGTCTTCATCCAAGGTGAACATTTTCGGATTTTTAATATTTTCTATTTCTCCAGTCAGCGCCAATCTTCAAATTATGAACGTAACAATAAGGAACCTGTGTGTCACCCACCAATTACCGATTGTGACACTTGCGGCCATTCCTGAAAACATTGAAAAGACTGAGATAAGATAATAAAATTTCTAATCCCAGCCTGAGTTCAAAAAACAAATTTAACTTACTCGGAAATTGCAGAAGGATATACACTATCAGCGACAAATACAGGTTTAGTACTGTATTCAGCTTCTATACTCTGTTTAAGTTGTAAATCCCAACCTAAATCATATTCGCGTTCAAAATCAGCAAGTACAAAGGGACGAAGTACCCCGGTAACTGCTACTACTTGATCATCTTGAATCGCTACTTTTGGATTAGGGTTGACAACTAATAAATCTGTAGCACCAAATAACTTTTCTTCATCCAGGGTAAAGGTGTTAGCATCTTGAATATCTTCAACTTCACCTGTTACTGCAAGTCGTTGATTATAGTATTTCTGAGGATTTTTGGTAATATCACCAGGATCGGGTGCTAATGCAATAGACTGAGCGATAATTGCAGGTTTATTTTCGTAGTCTGTGTAGTATTCTGTGTCTAAGTCTAAATCATACTCGCGTTCGATATCTGCTACTACCAAATTGCGAACTATACCCGTTACCTGAACCTCTATATCATCAGCAGGTAGAGTAAAAGGTTCTCCCGAAGCGTTTATAACTAAAATAGGTTCGCTACCAAAGAATTTTTGGTCGCTAACAGTAAAGGAAGCAGGACCAACTTTATCTACTGGTTCGCTTCTTACAGTTACAGTTTTACCAGCTAATGCAGCAGTATTATCTACAACATCCTCAGTAGTAACGTTACCCGTACCAGGAATATTTGCTTCTTCGTTATTAGCACAAGCGGGAAGTACTAGAGCCATTAAAGACAAAGCGATTGCACCCTGAAATTTCCCAAATTTTTTCATAAATTTACCCTTATTTTGACCTAAATTAAATTTGATTCTTTGTTGACGAATTCGATTCATTTTTCTTCACTCTGTGAAATTAGATAGATTGCACTATTTCTTAATAATTAATTCAAGAAGACTTGTCCATCCTTCTGAATCCTAATAACACCTTGGTTATCATCCAATGTCGTTTCTTCATCCAAAGAAACTGTTAGCATACCGTCTTCAGTAGATATTGGCATTACCTTCAACCATCCTGCATCTTCCCGTACTAAAGTAATGGTCGCAGGAGTAGGAATTTCCCGTAAAACTACTTCTTCTGTTGCCGGTAAGATTCTAGTCTGAGTATGAGTAATGACTTGATAGGATATGCGAGCGTTAGTGTCATTTTTTAATGTGACGCTGACTTTACCATCCATCATTGGCTTGACGGTAGCAATAGCAGACTGACGAGCTTCCGGTGCAGGTGGCTGTATCGGTCTTACATTGGTAGCTCTTGGTACTACGTTAATTGATTGGTCTACAGCTTGTCCGGTTTGATTCCAACGGATAGTAGCAGCATTAGGTGTACATTCTGCTGGTACTATTAACTTACTATTGTAAGGTTCCTCGTAATAGATTTTCGGGCAGGGATTACGCTTCGGATTGGGACGAGCAGGAATCGCAAATGCTGTTAATGGAAGGAATGGAATTACAATTGCTAATCCGCTTAAAAGTTTTTTCCAGTTTTTGATTTTTCTTTGTTCTTTAAGCATAAAAACCTCTTCAATATTCACATTAGTTTTTTGGTAATAGGCAATAGGTGATAGGTAATAAATGAAAATTATCTATTTTTATAAATAAATATAAACTAATTATTATCAATTAATTAAATTATTAAATCATTTATTGAATTGATTTATTGAATTTAATTTTAATTTATAATTTTTTCATAATAAACTCTTCTAGCTAAGGCAATATTTATGATTGTTTTCATAATCTATCTTTAGAAAGAAGGTTGAATATCCTTAGAGATAGTAGAAGACAATTTTTCCAGTATTTTAATTTCAACAAAATTAACTTTGCATAAATTTGCAGAAAATATAATAAAAAATATTAAGCTCGATTACAAAGCTAAAAGTAACACGCTATAAATTGCTGCACCCAATGCAAAAGCCCAAAAACAGCTTTCTCGTTCTTCGGGAAGTTCTTCTTTAAGTACATTAAGAACAATTCCTCCTGCTAAAAAAGCAAAAAGAACGGCTATTGTTGTTTCTCCAATTTGAGTCGCACTACCTATTACCCATCCTACAATAATTGCTGCTGCTAATATCCAACGTCCAATATGGTCGTAAATACCTTTGTGATTTTCTCGCAATCCGAAGTCGTTGACAACAAAGTGCAGCGCCATTGCTAAACTATATAACAATAAACCTTGGGTATTTTGCTCTTCTCGATGCGTCAATAAATAGCCAATTAAAGCATTATAAAATGTAAAAGAAGCAATATGTACCCAAAATACTCCTTGAGTTGTTGCGTCTCTTTTACCTGCTTTTTCTTGATTTTCACGAGATTTACTCGCCATTTTTTCTAACCCGTAAAATATGCTTAGTCCTAATAATGCTAGTAGGTAAACGTGATTTTCTAAATAAGATGTCAACTCTTGTTGTGTTTGATTTAAAACTGCTTGATGTTCGCTTAATTCCGGCAAAATATGTACAAAAACGTAAGCAACAGATACCCCACCTGCACCGCTCAACCAGCGACTACGAGGAATTTTAGCAAAGCGTAGTTTTCCACAAAATAAATGGGTTAACGCTAATCCAACGGCAATTAATGCAGTTAAAATCAGACTCGCGGATGTGGATGACAATGATTCATTCATTAATTAGCAAGCTATAGCTACAACATTTTTCTCTATATTTTTTTAATTTAATTTATTTAATACTCGAAAGTAAATTTATTTTGATCGCGACTTATCCACGAAAGTACAATTTACCCCCAGACTTCTAGTCTGGGGCTATACAAGCAACGCCCTGTTAAATAACTTGCTGTTACCACACTCATAGCAACAATGAGAATATAATTTCTCACGGATCATTCACGATTGGCATAGCAAGTTTTAATATATCGTTACTTCATGAAGTTATTAATATTAAATTATTATATTAAATAAATTTTTGCTTCTAACTAAAAGTAGTATTTATTACTTAATTAAGTATACTGTAGTCATCAATACTTAATTTTTATTCAAATTGATAGTTTTGATACTGAGTCCGAATATTTGCTTAAATTGTGTTTCAACTTTTTGAAGTCTTCATTGATAATTTGGAATCGCTTAATGTAAAAGTTCCTTTAATTAGCTAGTCTTGACGGCTAGATGAGGATATGCAAAAATCTGGAGACTAATAAAATACTTATTCTAATACGGGTATATAAAGAAACTAATAATTATCAATTAGCGTCTCAAGACCGTATAAACCATGTAATTGTCCATGAGCGGAAAAACTATTCTTGGTATTGCTTTTACTACACTTGTTCTGGGTAGCGCAATGACGACAAAACCTGTACCTGGTCATACGTCTACAAGCGAACCGACGGTAAACAAGCCACTGTCAATTCCATCACGTCCGATAAAACTATCTACTAATATAAAAACTACTGATTTAGAAATGGCAATATTTGACCAAATAAATCAGTATCGGGTTTCTAAAAAATTGCCAAAACTAAAGCTAGATGAGAAAATTTCTAAGCAAGCGAGGATTCATAGCCAAAATATGGCAAAGCATCAAGTACCCTTCAGTCATAATGGATTTGCCAAGCGAGTTGATAGTATCTCTATTAGCTATAACAATGCGGCTGAAAACGTTGCTTTCAATTCTGGATATGATGATCCTGTTGCGGAAGCGGTAACGGGTTGGATCAAGAGTCCGGGACATCTCAAAAATATTCATGGTAAGTATAACCTGACTGGCGTTGGTGTCGCTGCTAATAGTGAAGGCGAGTTTTTTCTGACACAAATTTTTATTCTTAGTAGATGAGTTTGATTTATGATTTTTTTGAGCTATAAAGTAGTGTTTGCTTTTTTATAGCCTTCAACACTACATTGATTTTTTAAGATTCATGGAATTACAAGATTTTCAGGTTTGCGATCGCGATTTTGACCAAACAACTCTTTCAGAATATTTAAAGAGCGAGACAATTGCTGTAGATACCGAAACTATGGGATTATTGCCTCTACGCGACCGTTTATGTTTGGTGCAGATAGCCGACAATAAAGGTAGGGTTACAGTTGTCCGGATTGCAAAGGGACAAACTCAAGCCCCAAATTTGAAAAAGCTCTTAGAAGCAACTAATGTCCTGAAAATATTTCACTTTGCTCGCTTTGACTTGGCAACATTGCGTCATCATCTGGGTATAATGGTAAATCCCGTTTTCTGTACCAAGATTGCGAGTAAATTAGTTCGTACCTATACTCCAAGACACGGACTCAAGGAAGTGGTGCAAGAATTAGAAAAAGTAGAACTCGATAAAAGCGCTCAATCTTCTGATTGGGGAGACGCGGCTAATTTATCCGACGAGCAACTAAATTACGCCGCTAACGATGTGCGTTATTTGGTTAGCATACAGCGGAAGTTAGCGGAAATGCTTAAACGTGAAGAGAGATTAGAATTAGCCGAGGATTGTTTTAAGTGCTTACCAACAATAGTAAGTTTGGATTTATTACAATTCAAGGATTTGTTTGAGCATAATTAACCCTCAGACTAGTGGTGCGTTTGATTCGTTTTGATGCATACATCATAAATTCGTAACTTGTAGTACCAGCTTCTAGTGCGAGGTTGTAGTGCGAGCTTCTAGCTCGCTGGCCAATAGCGAGCTAGAAGCTCGCACTACCTTAATTCCCCAAAATTAATCAAATGAAGTACTAGAAATCTGAGGCTACAAAAACAAAGCCCACCTTTGTGGGCTTCGGGGAAAATCTCCCAGATAAATAATAAGTACAATTTATTTATCCATATTTGCCGCTTGGTCTTTCATTCGATCGATCACATTATAATCATCCTTACCAGCAGGAGTCATTGATTCTAGAATACCCTCAGTAGGACCACCGATTGCTTTCCATGCGCTGAGTCCACCTTTGAGTTCCGATACGTTTTCAAAACCTTTACTTCTTAAAGCTTGTGCAGCTTGAGCCGAATCCGCATCGTTAGCACCATAAACATAGATATCGCGGCTTTTAGCTAAACTTTGGGCTGCTGTGTCCCCTAAACCGCCCATACTCATTGATAACGCGCCCATGATGTGACCTTCATTGTAGGTTTGGCGATCGCGCACGTCAAGAATGGTAAATGCCGGTTCTCCCCATTCCAAACGAGACTTCAATGTGTGAACATCGGATTTTCTTTGGTCTACAGGAGGTTGTGATGGGATGATATTTTCCAACGGATTGTTAGCCATGTGTTTTCCTCTCTTTCTAAATTTACATGAACGGTAAAAGCGTTAAGGCTTAATAACACATAAGCACTCAAACACTTTTAAATTGTGTTATTAACGAACCAAAGTCTATCTTTTATTTAACTCAAAGACGGCAATCAATTAACTAGTATCAATTAAGCCTTGATACCGTCAGCCTTTGACACTTTTACAAGAATTTTATTCACTTATTAAAATATAACTTTAGAAACAATAAAAATTGCTCCTTCTCTAGAATGAATATTTAAAATATTTCTCTAACGAGAGGATGAGAAAATAAATTATAAAAATCATTATAAAACTCAGCGTCCCTTAGCGTGTAACTTTGCGTACCTTTGCGTTAAAGAAATATCATTTCGATGCCAACAGATTTGATATTACTCCAATTAAATAAGTTACTCCCTATTTCCTAACCGATAATCCCTTAATTTTTAATCAAATAAAAAGGGCGCAATCACTGCAACCCTTTATTCTCAAAAAAATATTCTCAAAAAATCTAACTTTTGACCAATTGACTTAAGCTAGAACAAAATCTACATCATTCGTACCAGCAGTTTCCGACTTACCAGATTGTAACTTGCTACCATTAACTTCAACAGCAAAAGGTGTTGAATCTAAACTGAGATTGTAATCAGTTTTTTCATTCGTATATCCAACACTCGCAACCATCTTACGACCTGCATCAGTATACTTGAAAGCCAACATCTGATTTTTGTTTTGCTTGTTGTCGTGAGCCCAAATCACCATATACTGTTCACCTTGATATTCAAAAATCTTCGGTGGACGATTGGGAACATAACGTCCAGCTTCACCAAAGCTTGAATCTAAAAAGCCTTGAACAGAACTTTCTTCTACAGCAGCATAAGCAACTTCATCTGCTGCGGGTGCTTCAGCATCAGGTTCAGTTTCAGGTGGTGCTTCCTCTTTTCCACGGTTGCGGAAATAATCTACAGCTTTCTTAGTTCCAATTGCACCAACAGCAGCGACTCCTGCACCAATTAGCACATTACGCAGAGTATTATTAGCCATGATTTACTCAAGGAATAAACATCGAGGTAACATCCTATCACTAAGAGAGACTTATTATTTACTAATTGGTTTTTCTTATATATTTCATAAGTAATAGAGGTAAAATTTTGATTAAGATAAGTTGATTTTTATCAGTAAATACCGCTATTTATTTAACTGTTCCCTATTTGTACCACAGCAAAAAGACAGCTGTTATACAATTATTTAGAAACTAACTGATTTCAAATCACCTTAGACGTGCCAAAATTAGATAAATAGTTTCCAAATATACAAATAATTTTTAAATAATTTTTAAATAATTTTATTCATAACGCTCGCAGTTTATAGATAGGTTCTTATTATCACTTGAAGTTGAAATCGACACAATAAAATCTTCCGCACAAGTTTGCACGGAATTAATGTTGATGATTTTGATGTCCTCAGAAAGTGTACATCTTTGAAACTCTGATTTTTCTGCAAAAATTATGTAATTTTTAGCTTTACATGGAAAAATAGAAGTGCCTATTTGAGAATTGCTGACGGTAACTTTAGTATCTCTCGCTAGCACGCAATATGCTAAGGAACCGTTAGAATGCCGACTAATAGTACCTGCTTCACATGAAACTGCTGAAATCGCAGGTTGAGAAAAAACTAAGTTTAGCGCAGAAAAACTGAGAAAAGAAGCAACTTTTGTTAACTTACGATTGAAATATTTCATTTGTTAAAATTCTTATTTTTACAAGGATAGAAATTTTGAAATTTTCTTAAATAAACATTCAAAAAGAATGATAAAAAAAACACCCCTTCCGAGGTGTTTACATCTTCCCAACAATCAGCAACAGTGACAAATGCGGGACAAACCACATTCGCAGTCACAGGCGTGTATTGTTATATTATTAACTTTTTAAAGTATAGGCATCAGAATATGCACTTAGAAATTATCAACTTTGTTGCTTTTTAAGTTGTGACTGTAGTTATATATCACACCACAAATTGCAGCTAGTGTTAACCACAATAATGTATTTAGACGAAAATCAAAAATGGTTACATCTACAGTATTGAATATCATCCAGACTACAAAAGCTAAAAGATAGCTAAAAAATATCAATTTATCTTGATTTGGTAGAGATTTTGCATTTTGCAGTAATCGAATACCCATAATGAATAGCCAAGTCAATAAACCAAAAAAGAATATCGTTGTGGGTAGTCCAGTTTCGGCAGATAACATTAAAAATAAATTATGAGGATGACCTAACCAATATTGCGTTTGAGCTTGATAAAGTAAACTAAAGTTGCGTAAACCCCAACCACTCCAAGGACGCTGTACCATTAAAGACCAAGCAAATTCCCATAGACTTTTACGGTGTATTGGTAATGGTGCATTTGAATAGACTTCGTTATGAAGACGTATCCAGAAGAATTGGGGAATAACTTTGCGGAATAATTCAGCGATTGGTAAAGGAGCGCGTGCAGCTGCCATCACACTAACAACGACAGCAGTTATTCCAGCTATCATCCAATACCAACTTTGATAAAAAGCATAAGCAATACAGGCAAAAATTACACTACCCCATCCGTTTCGTGAATGAGTCAAAATCAATGCAACAAAATCACCTATTAGTGTAAGAGTTAAAAATACGAAGGGATTACAAAAAGAGGAAATCCTAAATTTTGTATTGGTATTATTTACTTGTTTCTTAATTGTGTTAATTTGTTGCCAGTTTTCTATCCATAAACCCAATCCGACAATAAAAACTGTTAGTAAATAAGCAGCTAAAATATTGGAATTCATCATCACTGAAGCCATACGAGTTGTTGGATTTATTCCTTGTGGCAATTTCCAACCAAATATGATTTCCCAAAACGGCGACAGACTCCATCCCCAGAACATATGTCCTACACCAATAAATACCACTGGGATTGAACCGATCACTAAAATCCAAGATAATTGCCGCAGTTGCGTTATTGTTTGAATTAAAGCGCTCAAAGCAGCAAACAATAAAAAAAAAGGTAAAAAATTAAATAAACCAAGAAATGCTGCTAATTTATCATCAGCTAAACCAGTGGTAGCGATAAGCAATACACTTAAAACAGCAAATCCCCAGTTTAATGGACGATTATTGATTGTACGGTACTGTAGCCGCCAAGTTCCTACTGACGCAATAATAAAGCTTATAGCCCCTAAAGCCGGAATTAAGGGAAAAATTAATAGCCCTAATTGAGTCAAATACCAAGGAAGTTGTAACTTTGGGTTGGGATGCGGCTGCCAGAAAAATTGATTTTTTGTCATTTATCGCTCCTTCAGTAGTCATAAGCTACGGAAATCATCAAGTCATCATTTCGATATATGAAAACCGATCAAAGATGATTGAATCAAGCGATTTTTTGACAATTAATTGATTAAATGATTATTTTTTAATTAAATAATTTTTATTTATTTATTACAATCAAAATTATTTAAATATCCATTAAATTTATGATTAATAATTTGCATAAAAATTAATCTAAAACCTATCTTTGTACCTTAAAATGCAACTAAAAATACTAAAAATAAACAATATTAATAAAATAATAATTTGATATTTTTATCGTTTACATTGGAAATACTTAATAAAATCAATCAACTTGTTGTGCAATCCATTGTAAATAAGGTTGATGACCTTTAAGAATGGGTAAAGCAATAATTTCGGGTACTTCGTAGGAGTGAAGTTCGAGTATTTTGGCTTCTACCGTGGAAAATCGGGTTAAATCGGTTTTAATCAAAAGTTGCCATTCTTGGTCTTTATTGACTTTCCCTTGCCAAGTGTAAATTGAATTAATGGAGGTAAAACTAACGCAAGCAGCAAGTTTTGCTTCTACTAAAGCATTGGCAATTTTCTCTGCTTCTTGTTGAGAACCAGTTGTGACCAATACTATACCGTAGTTGGTAAAGTTATCCATAATTAACCAAAAAAGTAGATGGACACTAGTGAAAATAATTAGTAGTCGGTAGCACTAATTTGGCGCTGACTAATTACAAATTATCTTATTGCCCCGGCAAGGGAAAATAAATAACACACAATCTAGGTTTTGTCCCGATAATTAGTGACAGTTAATTAAACGGTCGATAGGGAGTATACCTGCCCATCAATTAACAATCGAGTAATACCCTTGGCTTGCAATTGATAACGAGCCTTGTGCAGTACTTTGCTATCGGGTACCTTAATCACGCGATCGCGCTTTGAAGAAAAACGTTTAGCGACTCGATGGTTATCGAAGATGGGTAAAGTTGTTTCCTGGGTTTCGGGACTGGGGATTTCTCCTAAGTCGCTAAAATCCCTGAGCGGACGAGTAATCAGTTCTGCGGCTCTGTCTATGACTAGATAGCAGGTTCTAGGCAAATGAGCCTCAGTTAGTGGTAAAACTCGAACCAAAGGCTCGTTTAACCTTCTTCTGGGAACAAAACGTGTGGGTTCCTCGTCCAAATCATCATCGTCGTCTTCATCATCAAAATCATCGTCGTCTTCGAGTAAATCGTCTAAATCTTCCAAATCATCGGTATCATCAAGTTCCTCACCAAACATTTCCGCGATGACTTTGGCTTCTGTAAGCTCGTTATCTAATAGCGGACTGGGGATGTTCTTGAGTTGGGGACGACTGGGAAGCTTTGAAACTTCTGTTTGGTTTTCTTGCAATAGCTCCAATTGTTCCGCAACCGGGGAAACTTCTGGAGATAATGGTGCCGAAGAACGGCGTTTTACTCTTCTAGGTGCTTCAGTTGTCTTATTAACCTTCCTCAGTATGGGCTGTTTTTTGATGACAACTTCTTCAACTGGTTGATCTTCTTCCTCCTCTTGCTCCAACTGGATAATTGTTTGTGCAATTTTGGGCTGAGAAATCTCCTTCTCTTGGCTTTGAACCTCAATATTGCTAAAAGAAGGAATATCATCATAGCTGACTTGCGCTCTACCTTCAGGGGTTCTAGCAGCACGCTTTAAAGAGACTAAATACTCGTACTCATCTTCTGGCAAAGTACTTTTGAGTAAGCGACTAATAGTTGAATTACTTACTCCATAGCGTTCTGCCAAAGTAGAAGTAGTTTCGGCACTTTCTCGATACAGCTTGAGAATTTCTTTTTTATCGGATTCCGTTAGTTTTCTCATGGTAGTAGACCCCAAACGTTGTTTTCCTAAATTCGTTTGCGTCCGCGAAGAGAACGCGGACGATTTGATGAAGCCTCAAACTCCAGCGCAGCAGCCATACTGAATAAAACTCCACTTAATACCCAACACACTTCTAATACATCTCCACTTTGATAATTGGGGTCTCTAGTAGCCCATTTAAACCATATATCTGCAATGTAAAGCGAAAAAGTTGCCACTGCAATCATTCGCCAAGGCAAAGAAGCTCTTCCACCCCAAAAAGCTAATAGCAGACTGGTAGCAATAATTAATAGTAATACATCGCTGACTACATAAAACCAATTTAAAAATGTCCCAGCTTGCTCCTTCCATCCAGAACCAACTTCTGTTGCTATAGCAACGGTAGCCGCATCTTGCTGACTAATTAGCCATGCCAAAGCACTACCAAAAGCCGCGATCGCCAATACAATTATCCACTGCCAGACCTCCAAATTAATTCGTCTTGAAGCTACCGCTAAAATCATGCCGATACCAACCAACAAATAAGTCACCACAAAAAATATATCGCCAACTGAAGGAAATGGTTCCTCATTTAAGACTATTTCGGTATAACCAAAGAATATCCCTCCTAAGAAATAAGAAAGCATACCTATACCAAATAGCAGCCAAACGTTTCTACCGCTGACAATTTGACGACTGCGCCAATTTCTCAAGCATAAAATCCCTGCCATCAGGTAAGCTAGCGCTTCAAAAAGATTTGTTCCAATTACATACCATTCGGCACGACTCACTAAACCATTTGCATCCGGAACCTTAGCACTAAAAAGTAAAAAGTATAGCAATGCCAAAACACCCCAACAAATATTAGCCAGGATAATGTTTTGAGTGGTAAACAATGACTTGAAAGCGGAGGACTTGTTATAAATGCTACTCATTTCTACTTCACCATGTTTATGCACTTCACAGAGATTTTGCTTATAGATTGTGTACGCAAGATAAATTCTCCTTGAACCAGAGCCTATTGAACTTGACAAACCTACACAATCTTAACTGCATAAAAATCACTATATGTTAATGCCACAGTTTACTCAGAGTTGAATTATTTAGCCAAGTCATAAATAGCCTTCGTTCCGGGATTGGCATATCTTGTAAAGTATCCAATGTTTGATGAGCAAAATCGGAATTACCAAAATATGCTTTACCCAGTCTATGCAATTCTTCAAGAAATACTACTACGTAATCTTCCTCCCAAAAAGGAATTTTAATCGGTTCTAGAGGGTTTATACTCAGTAAGTAATCAATTGCCTGGGGTGAAGATGCTGCGGGGAATTGCCATCGATTCAAGATATGTGAAATTTCTTTTTTAAATAAATTCCCTTGTTTTGCACCTAGAAACTCTTCAATATCCATATATACGGCTTGCAATAGCAAAATACTCGCAACTGTTAAAATTTTATTATTACCTTGTTCGCTTGCTTCACTGTCAAGCTTGTCTAAACGAATTTTTCCCCAAACACTGAAGCGATCTTCTTCTTCCAATAACACGCAGGCTTTACCCCGGTTATCTGTCAATTCTCGCCACAAAGCCCTAGCTTCTTCTTCTTGACTCGCTTTAAATAAACTAATCAACCGAAAAGTTTGTCCTTGATAATTAAGGACAGGTACCTGTTGGTCGCGAGACGGATGTACAATGCTTGATATTTCAACGTCCTGCCGTTTCAAAATAAACATGAATTTTTCAGATAACTCCTCACCGAGGCATTTATTTAATATATGGGAGATATAATAACGTCTTGGTAATATTTGACGCTTTTACCTTTTTTCAACACAATATACCTTTTGAATACCCTATATGTCCGAATTTTTATCTAACTTTATAGTTCATCAAGCTATATTTTATCTTTATTTATTTAAAAAATCACTCTTTTCATTGCTTTTTGTTTAAACTACTGATATAATGTATAAGCTTTACAATAAAAGTATATTGTTTTGTTTGGGCGCGTAGCTCAGATGGATAGAGCAACTGCCTTCTAAGCAGTCGGTCACAGGTTCGAGTCCTGTCGCGCCCGTTTTAATGATGAATATCTTGATCGGAGCCTTTTAAAAATGCTTCCCCGGTCTCCAATAGATATCTCCGAAAAAGAATGTAGAGACGCGAAATTTCGCGTCTCTACAAGGTTTCTGGATGACGCATAATTAATTTCCACCAGATGTCTAATAGTTTTAGTTTATTGATCTTAAAGGAAAAACCGTCTTTTCAGTACCCAAACGGCGAAAGTATTCGTAAAAAATATCAATCTGCTAATTTAATCGTCACGACGAATAATTTTTGCTGAGAAAAAGATATTTAAGCTTATTTACAGCCATAAATTATTTGATTGATTGCAGACTATTTCTAATATTGTGTAAATAATTGATAGCTAAAGTTTTCTTAAAGGGATAATTTTATTAATCAAAAGTTAATCATGCCATCAATAACTGTGTCGGCAATCTTGTTGAGTTTCCGATGATATTTTGTCTAGAAAAATATATCATTGTTGAATTGTCGAAAAGCCCAAAATGTGCTAAGTATGATTAATTCAATCAATTGGATGAAAATCATTATCGTCCAATTAATTAAAACGTATTTATTAATGATGCTAAACTCTCTATATTTAGGTTAACTGAAATGCAAAAATCAAAGTCAATTCGGATTCCTAAAGCGACTCGCTACCAGAATGCAGCAATCGATTATTACATGGGGCTGACAAAATCTTCCTACTTACATTATGGGTATTGGGAAGAACCACCCGCACCAGAAGAAGAATTGACTCTAACTAAGTTACGTTTAGCTCAAGAAGCTTATGCTGTGAAGCTATTTAGTTTTATTCCAGAAGGAACAAAAACTTTACTGGATGTTGGTTGCGGTATCGGTGGGAATACTAAATATTTGCGCGATCGCGGTTTTGCGATTGAGGGACTAGCACCAGATGCACTCCAAGAAGAAAGATTTATTAAGAATACCCAAGGTAAAGTACCTTTTCACTTAACTAGATTTGAAGATTTTCAACAAGATAAATTGTATGATTTAATTCTATTTAGCGAAAGCAGTCAATATATTGCAGTTGATGATTTAGCGCAAGGTGCGGCTCGTTTACTAAGTAACGGAGGTTATCTGTTAATAGCGGATATGATGCGTTTTGATGCTAAATATCAAGAAGGTATTTTTTCTAATTGTCACATCCGAGAAGAACTCAAAATAGGTTTAGAAAAAGTAGGGTTTACGTTAATTAAAGCTGAAGATATTTCTCAATCGATTGTACCGACACTTGATTTATGTGTGAGTAATTTTCGTACTTTTGGGATAACTACAGGTAAATATATTGCTGATGTTATAAAAATCGCAGTTCCACCATTATACGCACTGTTGAATTGGGCATTTAAGCGCTGGTTAGATAAACCAATAATAGAAGGATTAGCAGCCAGAAAAATTTTTGAAAGTCATCTGTGCTACGAAATTCAATTATGGCAGCTATCAACAGGAGTTTAATTTATCCGGCGTTTTGTTACCGCTGCGACACAAACAAAACCCGTCTGAGCCGCAGCTTCGCTGAACGCGGGTTTTAAATTCATTAAGTGATACTTTATCTGGCGCTTTTTTACCGCTGCGACACAAACAAAACCCGTCTGAGCCGCAGCTTCGCTGAACGCGGGTTTTAAATTAAGTCGGCTCCCTCCGTTGTAGCAACTGGCGTGGGCTAATAAAGCGCCGGATATTTTTAAAACATTCTCTAAGCTTTGACCTTCAACCTTTAAAATGGGAAATGTTAATAAAGTAATCAAAAGTTATTGTATCACTCCAAAAAATCCCAAAATACCAGAGACTGAGAAAATAGCAGTCAATATTAATTCCAGTCTCCACCGTGAAGATTTCTACAAATTACTCAACAGCAACTGAATCTCGTAAAGCTGACCACATCCGCATCTGTCTAGAGGAAGATGTTCAATGTCGTCAAACCACATCTGGATTAGAACGATATCATTTTGACCATTGTTGTCTACCGGAAATTGACCGGGATGAAATTGATATTAGTACTACATTTTTAGGCAAAGTGATGAACGCACCGTTGTTGATTTCTTCCATGACTGGGGGAACCCCAGAAGCGAAGACTATCAATTGTCGTTTAGCAAAAGTTGCTCAACATTACCGATTAGCTATGGGTGTCGGTTCTCAACGAGTAGCGGTAGAGAATCCCCAGGTTTCCGATACTTTTGCGGTTCGCAAGTATGCTCCCGATATTTTATTGCTTGCTAATTTGGGTGCAATTCAACTCAATTACAATTACGGTTTGGATGAATGTCTGCGAGTTGTTGATATTCTGGAAGCCGATGCATTGATTTTGCATCTCAATCCTTTACAAGAATGCATTCAGCCCAAGGGAGATACTAATTTTCGGGGAATCCTTGACAAAATATCAAATTTATGTTCAAAGTTGCCAGTGCCGGTAATCGTTAAAGAAGTCGGGAATGGAATCTCGGCTAAAATGGCTGAAAAGTTGATTAGTGCTGGAGTTACAGCGATTGACGTGGCTGGTGCGGGGGGAACTTCTTGGGCTTTAGTAGAAAGTGAACGTGCTGATAATGTTCTACAGCGACGTTTGGGTAGGACTTTTGCCGATTGGGGGGTACCGACAGCAGAATGCATTACAGGGATTCGTCAAGTTGTACCTGATGTACCTTTGATTGCTTCGGGAGGTTTGCGTGATGGTGTAGATGTTGCAAAGGCGATTGCTTTGGGGGCGGATATCGCAGGGTTAGCAATGCCGTTTTTACAAGCTGCGACATCATCGGAAGCTACCCTTTACGATTTAGCAAAAGTGTTAATTGCCGAAATTAGCACCGTACTATTCTGTACTGGTAACGCTACACTAGAACAGCTAAAACATTCTGGCAGTTTACAAAAAGCACAATAAAATTTTATTTCTTAATTATTGAGCATTTTTTTTCGGTGTTAGTAACAATGTTTTTAGGAGAAATTAGAAATAGATGAAAACTGAAATGAAACCCGAAGGATAGATCGATTTTGATTGGTAGTTGTGCTTTAGCGCTAAAGGGCAACTACTAACTAAAATAACTAGAATAAGCGTAAATATTATGAATATATGAATAAAACTGAGGATAATAGGGAATAATATGGGTAATTTTATCAAGCAAACTTTTGCAAGTTTAATTGGAAGTTTGTTAGGACTATTTGTTTTTGTTGGTTTAAGTGGCACGGGATTGATTTTGCTAATTTTTGCTGCTGCTTCCACGGATTCGGGGCCGAAAGTCAAAGATTCTTCGATGTTGGTGTTTGATTTATCAACCCAAATTACCGATGCGGAGCCAGATTCGAGTTTAATTTTGCAGCAAGCACTATCAGGTAATTTGCAAAAACAAATGACGCTCCGTTCAGTTTTGGATGCTTTGGAAAAAGCCCGTACCGATGAAAGAATTGTTGGTGTTTATTTAGATGCTAGAGATACTTCAGGAAGTGGAAGTACTGGTTTTGCAACTCTCAAAGAAATTCGTCAAGCATTAACACAATTTCGCGATACGGGTAAAAAAGTTGTCGCTTACGGTGTCGGATGGGGTGAAAAAGAATATTATCTCAGTTCGGTAGCGGATACTGTTGTGGTAAATCCTTTTGGAGGAATGGAAATTAACGGTTTGAGTTCCCAACCGATGTTTCTGGCTGGAGCTTTGGAAAAGTTTGGTGTGGGAGTGCAAATTGTTCGGGTTGGGAAGTTTAAAGGTGCTGTTGAACCACTAATTTTAAAACAATTGAGTCCGGAAAACCGCGAACAAATTCAGAAGTTACTTGATGATTTATGGGGTGAATGGCGCGGTACTGTAGGTAAAAGTCGTAAAATGACTCCACAACAGTTGCAAGTAATTGCTGATACTAAAGGTCTTTTAGAACCCTCGGAAGCAAAAGCCAACCGTTTAGTAGATCAGGTTGCGTATTATGACCAAGTAGTTACCGAACTTAAAGAGTTTACCAAGACTGATAGTAAAGAAAAATCTTTTACACAAATTGATTTAAGGGAATACGCTCAAATTGCTAATGTAGGTGAAAATAACAACTCCGAAAATAAAATTGCTGTAGTTTATGCTGAAGGCGGTATTGTTGATGGTGATGGGGAGACTCAAGAAGTAGGAGGAACACGTTTTGCGAATATTTTCCATCGTCTTCGTCAAGATAAAGATGTGAAAGCGGTGGTTTTACGGATAAATTCTCCGGGTGGTAGCGCTACTGCATCCGAGATAATTCAGCGAGAAATTCGCTTGACTCGCGATGTTAAACCAGTTGTAGTATCAATGGGGGATATTGCAGCATCCGGTGGTTATTGGATTGCTGTGGATTCTAACCGTATTTTTGCCGAACCTAATACAATTACGGGTTCTATCGGTGTATTTGGCAGCATACCTAATTTTCAAAAGTTAGCCAATGACAACGGTATTACCTGGGATAGTGTGAAAACCGGACGTTATGCCGATATCGGAACAGTAACTCGTCCCCAATCTCCCGAAGAATTAGCGATTTTTCAACGTAGTGTCAACCGTGTTTATAATGTATTCTTAGATAAAGTAGCCAAAGGTAGAAATTTACCCCAAGCAAAAGTAGCAGAAATTGCTCAAGGAAGAGTTTGGTCTGGTAAAGCAGCAAGAGATATTGGTTTAGTTGATGAAATCGGCGGTTTAGATGCAGCGATTGAATATGCTGCAACACAAGCAAAGTTAGGAGATAAATGGGAATTGCAAGAGTATCCTAGACGCAGTACTTTTAGCGAACGCTTTTTTGGTAAAGTAGCTGAAGATACCCAAACTATTTTTCAAGCTAATTTTAAAACTAATTTTAAAACTAGTAATAACCCACTCAAAGCAAATCATCCTTTAACCGTTGAATTTGAGAAATTACAAGCAGAAATAGCACTTTTACAAAATATGAATGATCCATTAGGTGTGTATGCTCGTTTGCCTTTTAATTTAATCATTGAGTAGTGGTTAGTGGTTAGTAGATAGTGGTTAGTAGATAGTGGTTAGTAATTGGTGGTTAGTAGTTGCTGGTTGGTGGTTAGTAGATAAAAAATATCAACTGTCAACTGTCAACTGTCAACTATTAACATTATTTGCTGTCTCAGCAGCCTAAATATGCAGGTAATTAGCTGCTTTTCGCCAAGAACCTTGAGAGTCTGCGACAATTTTCTTAGCACTATCAGTAGTTAATTCTAAACGAATAGTCCCAGGTGAGTAATAAATTTTCTAGTTTATCTGTTGTTTTATACAAATCGTGCTGACAATGCACCAATTTTTATGTACATTAGTTAAAAGAAAATCATCCCTCAGATATTCAAAAACCTATCTATGGATAGAAAAAATAAACGTCTTTTACTGTTAGTCGTTTCCTGTAGCATTACTGGTGTGGTGTTGGGAGGTACTTCGAGTTGGGCTGAAAGTACTATGTGTATCAAAGCTGCTCAGGTGACAAATGAGTGTTTGACTCAAAACCCTGTTAGTAAAACTATCCAGGGAATGAGTACCGGATTGCTTGCTGGTGCGGGTGCGGCTTTTGGTGCAGCTTGGCAATTACGTCATGAAGACTAAAAGCGATAATTACGCTGTTTTACCCACATACTTATAGGCACGGCTTTACCTTGTCTGTCAATTTTGACTTCTACTACAATGGGTTGTGGCTGATTTTGGGTGGCACTTTGTGTTGCTTGAGATATATTATCATTAATTTGGTTACGTTGGTCTTCGGGGATATTATATTTTTCTAAGCCGTATTTAATCGAACCATATTGATATTTACCTTTTAAGGCTACTTGATTATCGGCTAGGGAATCGGGAAGTTTTTCACTTAATCGTATTGGTTTCCAAGGCTTAGGAATTTTCTCGTCAGTAGTTTTTTCTTCCTGGAGAATTACATAAAAACTGTTTCCATCTTTTAATGCATCTTTACTACCGGGAAGTTTTTCTAAAGTACTTTTTACAGAAATATCATAGCTGAGGATTTGATAGTAACCTGTCAATATATTGTAAGGGTCTACGGGTACGGTTTGTAAAATGACTGTTTTTCCCGTAAGGTAAGTTTGAACCGATTGGGCTGGTATCGCTAAAAGAAACCCAGCTTGGATTATTAATGGAATTAAAAATCTTAGAATTGGTATTGGCTTATTATTTAATGGTGAATTTATTTCAAATTCAGGAATAAGTTGTTTTTCAGAGGATTCATCGGGGAAAGGTTGAGATTTCATAATTAGTTGATGGTTGATAGTTGATAGTGGTTAGTTGATGGTTGATGGTTGATGGTTGATGGTTGATGGTGGTTAGTTGATGGTTGATGGTGGTTAGTTGATGGTTGATGGTTGATGGTTGATGGTGGTTAGTTGATGGTTGATGGTTGATAGTGGTTAGTTGTTAAATAGATAACTGTTAACTGTTAACTGTTAACTGTTAACTGATAACTGTTAACTGTTAACTGATAAATGACGTTCAAACCATAATCCTGCGGTGATAACAGCGACTCCGCACAATATGAAAACCAAAGACTTAAATAATAAATCTGTGTTGTATTCAAGCATCCGGGTAATAATTTGCAGCGTTAACAAAATCATTCCTCCCCAAAATGCACGTCTTTGATTTGATTGCAATCCTTGACGAATCATTCCACAAGCTAATAATGCTAAGAGTAAATTGAAGACAAAAATTGCTATAAATGCCATTCCACCAATATTTTGACGAGCTATTGGTGCAAAAGCTGCCATTACAACTAAAATACCAATACTAATATTAGTAATATCTATTCCTTGACGCTGACGGTTGCGATTTGCAAACAGTAAATTAAACCATTGATAAATAGCTAAAGCAGTGAGAATTCCCAAATCTATTAATAAAAATAAGTCGGGTTTGAATTCGTTAAAATTAGGAGGATAGTCAGACAATCGCCAATATTCCCGGAAGGAAAGGATATAAAATAGAATGCTGAAAAATAACAGTGCTAAATTACGCGCAACAGGTTGAAACCATCTTTGATTAACTTTAGGAAATAGTAAATCATCATAACTCCACAATAACGCTGGTGGAAGTGCAAAAGTAAAATGATTAACCCAAGATTGTGAATATCTATAGTATCGATTTAGATTGAATTGTAATGAAATAGCAAAAGCAATTGTAGATAATGCAAAAATCCATCGTGATTTACAAATATAAGCTAAGGGTACAAATAATACCAACCACAGAATTGGCATATGTTCTATCATCAATCGTGTCAAAGAAAATTCATTATTAACAGTCCATAATTCTCCTAAACCCATGAAATATCCAATATTAAATAAAACAAACGCAAATACTCCCAAAGAAGCCAAGCGTAAGCCATAAGCCATTACTAAAACACCAATTCCCCAGTATAAAAATAACTCATAATCGGCACCGCTAATATGGAATGTCTGCGCCATAAAAGCCATATTTGCGCCTAAGAGTAAAGCACCTAAAAGTAGTAATCCGTGTCCGAAAATTCGCTTCCGTTGTCGTCGTTTCTTTCCTGCATTATCGAATACTGGTTCCCTCCAAAGGAAAAAACCGACAATATTTGTAGCGAAAAATAAACTTAGTAATAAGATTAATTTTACTTCACGAGACCAAGCTTGCCAATTAGCTGCAACGAAAGTAATTGCACCTAAACCTACGAGTATACAACCAACTCCGATTAAAATAAAAATAAAACGGTCTTGTGCAACATTGTCCAAACTATCAAATTGATATTTTTGGGATAATTGTTCGTATTGAGAATCCTGTATCAGCCCTTCATCTCGCCAAATTTTGGCTTCGTTGCGTAATTTTACGCGAAAATTGTCTATTATCATAGTATTTAATCTGCTCTCGCTTGTCGCGAGCCGTAATTGTTAGTTAGCCCTACAATAATATAGTCGTAGTTTACTGAATTTTTATCCCGTATATTTGTGAAAAAGCAATAAAAATTCTAAACCTTTATTGATTTTTATTGATGATTAAATTAATTGTTAATTGATTATGACTCCTGAAGAAATAATGCAAATGGCTATTATCGAAGCCGAGAAGAGCAAAACTCCTTTTGGTGCGGTAATTGTTAAGGATAACGAAATTGTTGAACGAGCCGGAAATACAGTAGAATCTGATGCAGACCCAACTTGTCATGCTGAAGTTAATGTTTTGCGTAAATTAACTACTCGTCTCAAAACTGCTTCTTTAGAATCGGGTTATATATTATATACTACCTGCGAACCTTGTGCAATGTGTGCAGCTACTTGCTTTTGGGCTGGTATTTCCGAAATCGTTTATGGTGCCGGTGTTGCGGATTTTGAAGATGATTACAACCCCAATATGATTAACCTGGGATGTGAAGAAATTATTGCGAAATCTCCGACTTCTATCAAAATAAAATCGGGGATATTAAAAGCAGAATGCAAGCAACTTCATAGTACCTATCCGTTGTAAACTTGAATTTAACAAAGTAATAAATAAGGGTAGAGAAGTCGGGTTTTTATCTTAAATATCTCTCTTACAAGACAATTATCTTAAAAACCCGACTTCTGAAACTATTTAATTATCTTCTACTACTTTTCTCACAAATTCTACATCTAACTCTAAAATATCGGCTATTTCTTCCACAGTCATTCCACGTTGTAGAAGTTTTGTTATCATTCCTACTTTGACTTCTTCCTTAACTTCTCCCCTGACTTCCTCTTTTAACTCCTCATAATATCTCGTACCTTTGATTAATTCCAAACTTAACATTTCTTTTATCTCCTCCCGATTTAAATTAGGAAATTTATTAACTAGAATAGCCTCTATCAATTCTAAAACTTTTCTCTGGATAGCTGCATCTTCGACTTCAAGTTTTGCTTTATCAACTAGCTGTTGTACTGATATTTTAGCTTTTTGGTTTTCTTCAACAATTAATTTGATAATTCCTAATCCTAATGAATTAGATGATACGCTTTCCATCTCATCCAGATAAAAGCAGCGCAAATGGGGTTTTTTCAGTGAATCTAGACGCTGGGGATAATCTACATCGTTTTTACGAGTATCGAAAATAACTATAGCAATCCTAAATGACTTGTGAGAAATTTATGTATAATTTGGCGGTTAAAACCGCTACTACACCTTCGTAAGTCCACCTGCGTGGACTCTATGAATAACCCTCGCACCATCCGGGTTTTGCCTGTGTAGCCAAGGCAGCGCGCAGAAGGGGGGGTCTCCCCCATGAGCGACTGCCGTGCGACTTATAGTCGCCAGGAGTGATTTAAATGTAACCTCTATTCCTCACTTTTAATCTACGTATTTTCTCACATCTCAATTCGGATTGCTATATAGCATACCAATGTGGATTTGATGGTTGATACTGGTAAAAATAAAGAAGAATGCTGGTTAAGAATCTATCGTAAAAGAGTTTGTCTTTGTAACATTGAACTTCTACAAAGTAAATCGGTTCATTGGTAGTTGTATTTAATGAATTTAATGTGATGAATATACCGTCAAGCCGAAAACTGGTTTCTTTAATTTCTTGACTTTTGAATTCATATAAATTTGATGTGGTAGGTGGTTTTCCAATCAATTCAAAAAATATTTCCGGGAATTCACCAAACAGTTTGTAAAAAATATTATCTGTTTTCATGTTTTAAGTAGATGCATTATATGACTAAGTATAAACGTTTTGATTCACAATTCAACTACACAATATTCAATACCAGTTTCAAAGATTCTAATTCCACCACCTTCTGCAACTGTTTGTCTTAAACTTGGTAAATTAGTAACTTTAATTCCCGCTAAATAATCGATTCCCATATGTTTTAAATCTGGCAACCAAGGAACAGTTGGTCCCATTAAAACTAATTTAGAATTCTTCGCTAATTCAACTAAACGAGGAAAGGTTTTATTCACAATAGAAGTTGCTGTTAGGAATACCCATTCGGCTTCTGGTAATAAATATTCTGAAGCTGGTGCAGGAAAATCTTCCGCTCCGGGTTGAAGTTCTATTACTTTCATTTGCATTTGTGTAGAATATTTATTTAATCCTGGATATCGTCCAATTATACAAACATTTTTGTTACGAATTTGAGGTAGAAAATGTTCAAATACAGCTAAGTTTGCGGAACCACTAGGAGATAAAACGGTACCATTTTCGGGTAAAGAAGAAGATGAATTGACTACAGAATTAATCGCAGCCATCGCTACAGTTGCTTGATAATTATCCCAAGAAAGTAACCAAGGTGCTAACTCAGAAATTGATTTATTTACCAAGGTTCCTGACCAAGGTAACGTCCGAGTAACTGTTCCTGGACTCATACATAAACCAGTACCTTCTGCTGTACATAAAGTCCAAGTTAAACCGATGATTAGTTCTTTTATTTGAGTATGATTAGTGCCATTATCTAACAATAAATCGTATATTTTACGCGGGTTAATCATAGTTATAAATAGTCGGAGTAAATGGTAATTTATTTTCTTGAATAACACTTTTAATAAAACATTAATGTAGTTATTGGAGCAAAATGCTATCTTAGGAAGAAATACTTAATCTTATATGACAAGTTTTACTACAGAAGATATCCTCAATTGCCTAGACAAAGCAGCAAATAACTTGGATTTTCCAGGTTTTGATCATATAAATTATGATATGGTGACGGCTCGTCTCACCGGATTTAGAAACGATGAAGATTGGGCTTTGACGATAGAACAAATAGTTAGTTGGTATAGTTTTAATGGCGTTGAACCAGTGCTAATGATTCATGCATTTGGCAGCCATATTTTAATAAACGAACCTTTTGTTACTTATTTTCCGGTCAAATATCCATTAGATGAATTAAAAATTGATGATGAAGAAATCTCAGAATTTATATCGGTAATGATTCGTGAAGCAAAATTTATTGTTAACTCAAATCAAGTTCCGAGAAATCTTCATTTATCAGATTATATTGATTTTGATTTAATGCTTCATCTTGTAAACAAATATCGTGGCAATCTTTTAGCAACTGAAACAGAATTTAGAGAAATAGTACCGGCTGAATTATCGCAAATTATTCAATTAGATAATTGGCACCATCCCGATGTTTATAATCCTAATTCTGAGTTTTCTGTGCCGAGTCGAACTAAATCGATGCAAATGATTGCTCAAGTACTTGCATCTGGGAACTCAGAATTATATAAATCATCTGAAGATGATAATGTTGATTGGGAAAAATGGATTATTAAGTAAAATACTCAAAGCGATGCAATTAGTTAGTGACTACCAGATTTACGATGTTCGATAGCCGTTAATCCTTCATTTTCTAAGACTTCACCGTTATCTACTACGGCATAAATTAACCACCTGTCACCGCATTTAGTTTGATTTTGTACAGTGCATTCTAAATAAGATAATGCTTCAGTAAGAATCAGATTTTGGGTAGGTATTTGTTACCAATAATAACTGACAAACTACCGGAAATTTTGGCGATCGCGGTAAAAGCATCTTGAAAATTCTGCGTAAATATCCACGCTTCGGATGTTATGCGGGAAAGTTCTGGATATTCACCCATATTTAGGTAGTTATACTGCAAACGGGTAAAATATGAACTTATGTCATACTGAGCGTAACGTAGTGCAGCGAAGTATCTCGGAGATTCTAAGCCCTTCGGGCATACTACGTGAACGCTTCGCTCAGAATGACAGTTTTAAAGCGTTTTTAGTATATCTAGAAAAATTCGGTATAATATGTAGATATTGACGTTAGCGAAGCGTGACACGGTAGTGTGATTATCCAGAACAATTCTCGATATTATGACTAAATTACCTGTAATACTTTATTTGACTGGAATGTTTGGGATGATATGCGGAAACTTTCGGGTTAATAAATAGTTAGATTTCAATAAAAACATCATCACGAAAGATCGAAATGCGATCAGAGAAAAAACAAATTCTTGTTGTAGGAGCTAGTCGAGGTATTGGTGCGGCTGTTGCTCAACATTTTGCTTTAAAAGGTGAGAATGTACTCTCTGTTTCAAGAAATCAGCCAATCGCAGGAGCGTGGATTCAAGCAGATATTTCTACAGCAGAGGGGATACAATCAGAAAACCGATATATGGAAAGTAAATGGATTAGCCATAACGGAGTTCGCCTTTTCTCCGAATCTTTCGGTGTTCCAGACAATCTGCCCATTTTATTAATCATGGGAGCGATGGCTTCAGGTGTGTGCTGGACAGAAGGTTTCTGCTACCAATTGGCTGCTCTGGGACGCTATGTGATTCGCTACGATCACCGGGACACAGGGCGCTCAACAAGTTATGAGCCTGGTCACATTCGCTATTCCGTTGAAGACCTAGCAGATGATGCTTTTTGTGTTCTCGATGGCTATGGAATTGAGAGCGCTCATTTAGTGGGGATATCGCTCGGAGGATTTCTAGCTCAACTCATGGCACTCAAGCATTCTCAACGGGTCAAAAGTCTGACCTTAATCGCCTCGGAACCCTTGGCTGACACCGATCCGACTATACCAAGTATCGATCCATCTGTTCTTGAATATCATGCGAAAGCCAGTGAACTGGATTGGGCAAACCGTGAGGCAGTGATTGAATATCAAGTTGGTGCGTGGCGATTGATGTCCGGTTCAGCCCATCCGTTTGATGAATCAGCTATTCGCGAATTAGCTGGGGTTGACTTCGATCGCACTCCCAATCTCATGACGAGCTTCAATCATGCCTTGCTTCAAGGTGGAGAAAAATGGTGTAACCGCCTCCACGAAATCGCTGTACCAACTCTGGTTATTCATGGCACAGAAGATCGTGTTTTACCCTATGCCCATAGCTTGGCATTACAAGCAGAGATACCGGATGCTGTATTACTACCATTGCCCAGAACAGGACACGAACTGCATCGCGACGACTGGGCTGTTATTCTTGACGCGATAGAAAAGCATACTGGATCACAACAAGAAACAGCCTAACAACCGCGCTGCACCGGAACGTATCAAGTGATTGGTTGAGTTATGGGTTTCTGCGTCCGGCGAGCGCCACCATTAACAATATTACTAGAAAACCGATCGCACACCAATTTCCCGACACTAAAATTGCGATTGTCACGAAAGAATATCAAAATACAGCCTTGATTTTTTATTTTTATCAAGTGCAATCAGCTCTAACAAGCCCTACATTTACGCTCCCCATCAAATCCTTAAAAATTCCTCTTAAATTACTCCATAAAATCATAGGATAATAGCATTTGCATCTACACAACCAGCAGTAAATGACTCGATTTATACATGACCAATTTGCCAAAGACTACCTCGTTCGCGTAGCGTCCCGCAGGGAAGAATTGCTCAAAGATTATGGAGAAGTCAAACCATCAGAAAAATTGATGATTCAGACGCATCATCAGGCAAGTTAGAATTAATGAGTCATTGAAAGGAGATCAAGCCGATGGCAGTTCGACAACCCCGCTACAGCAAGGAAGAGTTTGCTCGACGTGGCGATGAGATTTATGAGACTCAAGTACGCTCCCACGTTGAGCAAGGCAATCATGGCAAAATTGTGGCAATCGACATTGAGACCGGAGACTTTGAGGTTGATAGGAGTGAAATAGCAGCTTGCGATCGCCTCGAAGCCCGTCACCCAGATACTCAAATTTGGATTGTTCGCATTGGCTCTCGTCACGTTCGTCGATTTGGCGGACGCAGACGGAGAACTGCATGATCACTGGATTTGTTAACGTTGAGTTTGAGCCGATTATTCCACTGTCAATTCGTCGCGCTGATGGCAAGGTCTTTAAGCAAGATGCGATCGTCGATACAGGATTCAATGGCTGGCTTTCCTTGCCTCCTGACTTAATTGCTGAGTTAAACCTGAAATGGAAAAGGCGAGGTCGTGCGGTTCTTGGAGATGGCAGTGAGTGTGTCTTCAACATTCACGAAGCGGTTGTCGTTTGGGATGATACCTTGCTAACCATTCCAGTAGATGAAGCGGATGCAGAACCCCTTGTTGGGATGTCCTTGATGGAAGGTTATGAACTAAAAATGCAGATATTTGAGGGCGGTTGTGTCGAAATTCGCAAAGTCACTACGGACTAACAATCCCGTTGCACACCGACCACACAGAGTTTCTTTATTGAGTTCAAGAGGTGATTAGCGGCGGGTGAACGGGGTCGTTAACAATATTACTAGAAAACTGATCGCACACCAATTTCCCGACACTAAAATTGCGATACACGCAACGTAAATCTCCTGGCTTACTGCCATATCGCAAAAAAAATTAGGCGATCGCGGTAAAAGCATCTTGAAAATTCTGCGTAAATATCCGCGCTTCGGATGTTATGCAGGAAATTTCTGAATATCCGCGATAAATCTACTGAAAAGCTTGTAATTACGTACAAAATTAGGATGATAGTCCGGAAAATTCCGTCTATTTCCCGTCCAAGAAGGACATGGGTAAACATAGCGCAACCTCATATAGAATTGCTCAGAGCGATGCAATCGGGGAAGCACTATTAATTATATTAGTTAACAATGACTACCAGATTTACGATGTTCGATAGCCGTTAATCCTTCATTTTCTAAGACTTCACCGTTATCTACTACGGCATAAATTAACCACCTGTCACCGCATTTAGTTTGATTTTGTACAGTGCATTCTAAATAAGATAATGCTTCGTCAAGAATCAGACAGCCATTTTCAGCATTTTTACTGGAAAGATTGATAAATGGATTATCTCCTAAAGTGCTATGACGGGAAAAATAGCGACGGACATTTCTACCTTCTTTGAGAATATTTAGCACAAATTTATCGCCGGAATGACGCATCAAATCGGCATTCTGTTCTTCAGCAATAGCAATCATAATTCCTGGTGGACTAAATGTTGCTTGAGATACCCAAGAAGTTAAAACCCCTTTGTGAGTATCTGCTTCGCGATCGCGAGTTGTGACGACACACAACGAACCTACAATCCTTCCTACTGCTTGTTCGGTTCGATCTACATGAGCTTCGGTTACAACTTGTCGGGGAGTCCGCAGTTTCTTGGCTTTCTTTAAATTTTGGGCAAATAATGCACCTTTCTCTTGGCATTCTTGAAGAATCGAGGGTGTAGGAGCAAAACGGACTCGAATTGATTCAAACCCCAAACGGTAATTAGCATCTTTGAGCTTGCTTTCTAGTAAATCGATCGCTTCTCCGCTCCATCCATAGGAACCAAACACCCCTGCTAATTTGGTTTTAGCTGCTGTTGAGAGAATTATTCCTAAAGCAGTTTGAATTTGAGTAGGTGCATGACCTCCTAATGTAGGAGAACCGATAATCAAGCCATCGCAAGCTTCGACAACGCTGGTAATTTCCTCAGTGTCTGCAAGTTCGCAGTTAATCGATTCTACCTTGACTTCATTTTCAATTAAACCATTAGCGATCGCACTTGCTAAAACTGCTGTATTTCCATAAGCGGAAGCATAAAGCAAAGCAACACTTAGCTCTTGATTTTGTTCTTGACACCATTGACGGTAATCGTAAGTAAATCTACTGAGACTGTAACTAACAACTGGTCCATGAGCGGGAGCATAAGACTTAGCCGGGAACAGCGCAAATTTTTCTAAAGCAGCTTCAACTTGTTTCGTTTGGGGTGCGTGGAGACAGTCAAAATAATAACGACGTTCCGCATCTAAACTTTTCCAATCTCGATCAAATAAGGTATCTTCGCAAATATGAGCGCCAAAAAACTTATCTGTATAAAGAATCTTTGTCGCAGCATCATAAGTACAAAGTCCATCAGCCCAACGAACAGTTGGTACGGTAGCAAATTTTAATTGATGTCCTCTTCCTAAATCTAGAGTATCTTCCGAACGCACCACTTGCAGGCGCGATTCCCATTCAGGAACAGCCGTTTTAAGCGCATTTGCAGCCGGACGAGAACAAATTATAATAGCTTGAGGAGCTTGAGAAATTAATACTTCTAAAGTCGCTCTGCGGTTCGGGTTGACATGACCCAGAATAATATAATTTAGACTAGTTAAATCTAGATGTTGTCTTAATTCCTGAAGGTAAATTTCCGTAAAAGACTCACCAGGAGGGTCAATTAAAGCTTTTTTATCAGCTTGAATCAGATAAGAATTTGCCGTAGTTCCCTTTTGACGAGAATACTCAACCTCAAACTTGAGTCGTTCCCAAGTTCGCGATCGCAAAATTATTGTATCTTGACCAATTTCAACAACCTGGACATCTCTTTTTCGATTGGGGGTTAAGGTAATAGACATAATTAATTTTGGTAATTGCTAATTGGTGATTGGTAATTGGTAATTGGCAACAAAGTAAAATTTTCAATCAATTCCCTATTATCCATTACTTTAATTTCTAATAATGTCCATTGGTTTCTACAAATTCAGGTTTAACTCGATTTCGGTAGCGTTTAGATACTGCTTGCTCTGGATCGATACCTTCAAAAGTGGGAGGTAGCCAAACTCGGAGGACAAGTAATACTCCTAGAACTAATAAGAAGACACAAGTTGCTAGAATTTGAATCCAATTGGTTTCTAGAACACCCTGAACGATAACTTCTCGCAAAGCAGAAACTATGGAAACTTCAACGGCTACTCCGATAGATACACGATGTTCCTGGAGATAAATAATTAGCAGCCGGAATAGCTCAACTAAAATCAGCAAAAACAGAATATCGGCGGTAACGGCATGAAACTGTAGAGGTGGAAGCAAAGAGAGAAACATATCTCTCACTTGCAGCACCATAAAGCTAAATAAACCGATACACAAACAAATTACAATCGCGTCTTGGATAAATTCCAAACTTCGGACAACGCGCTCCCTATTGATGTAATACATGGAATTCGAGGTATTTTCAGCAGGTTTATACATGGG
>NZ_JADEWL010000130.1 GCF_015207665.1 Plectonema cf. radiosum LEGE 06105 | reverse complement strand
CCCCATCTCCCCATCCCCCTGTCATGCTGCTTCTCGCAACTGAGGCTTTTGTGATACTTCGGGAAATGTTAACTGTAACTGTTCCGCTAGTGGTACTTTTTCTTGCTGCAAAACTTCTACATCAATATTTACGCTGATCAAATAATTACCCCCATCAGCATCGACAGCTTCAGCAATTAATTTTGCAATATCGGGACGCTTAGAACTAAGCACGTCACGCAAAATACATCTATCCCATTCGTGCTTAGCTGTAGGGTTGATACTGAGAATAAAGTGTTTAACCATAGGACAAATTTTTGCTTATCTTCTCAAAGACTTCTATTGAGTCGCTTTGTTCGATTATAGTAGATTTGTACTAAAATATCAATATTTCTTGAGGAGTACCCTGAAAAGTCGGGTTTTTATAAAGGTTGTGTTGTGGTAAAGATATTTAAGCCAAAAAACCGACTTCTTGATATTTGTTGCTGAGGGATGAGATGAGTTTATTCCTACAGTGAGAGTAAAGACAAAGCGGTAACATCTATTGTGTTTACTAATACTCCTTGGGTTGTGGCTGACGCGATTAAAAATGCTTAGAGTGAATTTTAATCCCCAGTCCTTGGACTAGTTAATACTCGTCAAAACCATTGTTTTAATTGTCGAAACTAGTAAGGAAAATTACCATGAAGCTTACCAATTTATCTAAAACTCTCTTTAGTAGTGCTTTCGCTGTTAGTTTAGCCACTTTACCTTTATCGCTTCCTGCTTCTGCTCAAACAGGAAATTTAGATCCAGATACCACTGGAACGACCATCGTTAGAGAAGATAATGACAGCTTTGATTGGGGATGGTTAGGTTTGTTAGGCTTGCTTGGGTTAGCAGGATTAACAGGTCGCAATAAACGTAATGACACAGTAGCTTATCGCGACCCAAATGTTAGAGGAAATGATACTACAGGAACGACTACCAGATATTAAATTATCAATCAACAATCACAGTTAACGGTTAACCATTAACCGTTAACTGAATTTACCCAAACCGATTGTTGTAGTACAGGAATGGAAATTCCGGCTTTATCAAAAGCGACTTTAAGACGACGACGGAATTCTCTAGCTACATCCCATTGTTTGAGGGGTTGGGTTTTAATCCAAACACGTATTATCAAACCGCGATCGCCAAAGTTATCGATTCCTAAAACTTCAGGTGGTTCAATAATTTGATTATCCCATCTGGCATCTCGATCCATTTCTAAACCAACAGTTTCAATTAGTTCCAAAGCTTGGTCAATATCTGCTTGATAAGCGATGGGAACAGTTAGGTCAGCACGAGACCAGCGACTCGAAAGGTTGGCAACTATTTTTATTTCACTGTTGGGAATTGTAATCAAGCGTCCTTCTGCATCGCGTAACTGGGTTATCCGCAAGTTGAGATTTTCTACCAATCCCCCCACATCACCCACTGTAATTACATCACCCAAAGCGTACTGGTCTTCTACAATAATTAAAAAGCCGTTGATGGCATCTTTAATTAAGCTTTGAGAAGCCAATGAAAGTGCTACACCAACTAAACTTGCACCAGCTAACAAGGGAATGATATCTATTCCTAAAGCCGTCAGAGCCACTAAAATGCCAACTGCTGCGAATATCAATGCAGTAATACTTTTTGATACACCAGAGAAAGTAGAAACTCTTAGTTGCAATCGGGCTGAAGTCTCTGGAGTTAACAAAGCACTACTTCGGACAAAAGCAGAGGTAAAACGGTCAATTAACACATAGGTGAGGCGAATAGCCACATAAGTTCCCACTGCCACAATACCTAATCTGAAAGGAATCCGCAAGAGTGTGATAATCCCGGCTTCAATTGGTCGTGTGTAAGGAAATAAACTCAGTATCATTAAAGTTCCGCCAGTCCAGATAGCAGCCTGAGTTAGCTGAAACAGTCGTCGCTTGACTTCTAAAATATGGCGATTTTGCTGATGACTCAATTGTGTGGTAATGGGTTTAGCGACTCGTGTATCAGCAGGAGGCGGCTTTAACATAAAATTTCGCTTGGAACGCCGTGAAAAGCGCTTAACTCCCCAACTCATGAGCATCATTCCCCCAGCAATAGCCACAGCTATTTTGCTTTGATTAATAAGAAACTCAGGTTGTCGCTCTACTTTACCTTGCCTCAAACTCTCTTCAATATCTCGTTGCAGATTCTCAGCCAAAATTTGAGGTTCGAGCTGTCGTAATTTTGCATCTTCTGGAGTAACAGTTAAAAGATATTGGTCGTTGACATAAATTACTGGTAATTCGTTTCGAGTCCGCACCTCAACATTAAGTTTGTCATCATTTGAGCGAAAGTAATTTTGACTAATTGCAGCTATATTTTGATTTATATCTCGCAAACGCTCTTGAATAGTGGCTCTGGAAGCAGTTATTTGAAATAAACGCCGGCCATCTAAGTAAACCCAACCATTAGCAATTTGATTTTCTGAGTCTCCAATATCCCACGAAGGTGGTTGTAGTTGTAGTTGAGGTAAAAAGGGAATTTGCGCCATCCCCACCTCACTGCTTACCCCAACAGTTATCAGTATGGAACATAAAGCGATAATCATAAATCGATAGCGCAATCAATATCTCCTTTTTTTATAGTTAACTGAAATCAATTTTGACAAATAATTCTTGTAAATATACCTATCGATAGGTGAGTTTTAAATTACTTGGTATAAGTTTGTCTCATGTAAGACATAAATACGAATTATAAATTAGTAAAAAGACTTATAATATTTTCAAACTGAATGCAAATCATCCTCCTTGTTTGCCAGACTTGGTTTAATCTAGTAAAGTGCGTTTAGTTAGACGCAAAATTCTTATTCAAAAGAGGACTATTTAATGACTGCAACAACTCCCAGATTAAAGCACGAGGTTAAAGACCTCGGCTTAGCTGCTTTGGGAAGACAACGTATTGAATGGGCTGGACGCGAAATGCCTGTTCTCCGACAAGTTCGCGATCGCTTTGCTCAAGAAAAGCCTTTTGCTGGACTTCGTTTAGTCGCTTGTTCTCACATCACTACAGAAACAGCACATTTGGCGATCGCGCTGAAAGCAGGTGGTGCAGATGCACTGCTGATTGCTAGCAATCCTTTATCAACTCAAGATGATGTAGCTGCAAGTCTAGTCGCAGACCACGAAATCCCCGTCTTTGCCATCAAGGGTGAAGATAATGCAACCTATGAGCGTCACGTTCAAATCGCTTTAGATCATCGTCCCAACATTATCATTGATGACGGTTCTGATGTAGTTGCGACTTTAGTTAAAGAGCGTCAACATCAACTTTCCGATATTATCGGTACCACAGAAGAAACCACAACCGGAATTGTGCGTTTGCGTGCCATGTTAAATGATGGCGTATTAACATTCCCGGCGATGAATGTCAACGATGCTGACACCAAGCATTTCTTCGATAACCGCTACGGTACCGGACAATCAACTCTCGATGGAATTATCCGCGCTACCAACATTCTATTAGCTGGTAAGTGCATTGTGGTTGCTGGTTACGGTTGGTGCGGTAAAGGCTGTGCGCTCCGTGCTAGAGGTATGGGTGGTAATGTCATCGTTACTGAAATTGACCCCATCAGAGCTATTGAAGCAGTAATGGATGGTTTCCGCGTCCTACCAATGGCAGAAGCTGCACCCCAGGGTGATTTGTTCATCACTGTAACTGGTAACAAGCACGTAATTCGTCCCGAACACTTCGATGTCATGAAAGACGGTGCGATTGTTTGTAACTCCGGTCACTTCGACATTGAAATTGACCTCAAATCCTTGGGTGCTAAAGCGACTGATGTCAAGGATGTTCGTCCTTTCACTCAAGAGTATAAGTTGCCCAGTGGCAAATCGGTTGTTGTCCTCGGTGAAGGACGTTTGATCAACCTTTCAGCAGCGGAAGGACACCCCAGCGCTGTAATGGACATGAGTTTTGCAAACCAAGCTTTGGGTTGCGAATACCTCGCGAAAAACAAAGGTAAGCTCGAACCCGGTTTGTATTCTATTCCCGAAGAAGTGGACAAGGAAATTGCTCGCTTGAAGTTGGAAGCCATGGGAATCAAAATTGATACTCTAACTTCTGCTCAAATTGAGTACATGAATTCCTGGACTTCTGGAACCTAATTTTAATTTAATTCCGAGTTGGGATTAAATCGCAATCCAATTTATTTACATATGGAACGGGCTACAATGCCCGTTTTTTGTTACTCAGTTTACTAGAGGGATAAAATTAGTCGCCTACTGCCTACTTCCTACTCTCTTTACTTAGACTAAAGACTAATATTCGCTGATTACTGGTAACTCAATGGTAAAAGTAGAACCTACTCCCCACTCACTTTGTACGTGAATTTGACCACCCATCATCTGACAAAAATGCCGAGTAATCGCTAATCCTAAGCCAGTTCCACCATACTTTTTAGTAGTAGAAGCATCACCTTGTGTAAATGGTTTAAATAATTGTTTTAGTTGAGGTTCGGACATTCCTATTCCGCTATCTTTAACGATAAAAGTAATGATTTCCCTGGGGATACCAGCTATAAAATCTTTTTGCCGTCTAATTTTCAGCATTACTTTACCATTAGTAGTAAATTTTGCGGCATTGCTTAATAAATTTAATAACACCTGTCGTACTCTTGTTTGATCGGCATACATTGTACCGAGTTCTCCATCGCAATCAATTTCTAATATGCTGCCATTTTTCTCTACAGTTGGCTTGATTGTAAGAACCAGATTGTTGATCAGTGATACTACCTCAAATGTCTCTGGATAAAGAGTCATTTTCCCGGCTTCAATTTTGGATAAGTCAAGAATGTCGTTAATTAGTTCTAGTAAATGTTTCCCTGCGGTATTAATTGTTTCTAAATCAACAGCAAAGTCTCCCGTTACACCTAAATCGGCAGCATCTTCTTGCAAAAGTTGACTTAAACCAATTATGGCATTCAAAGGCGTGCGTAATTCGTGGCTCACGTTTGCCAAGAATTGACTTTTTGCTTTACTAGCGGCTTCTGCTAATTCTTTCGCTTTTTCTAATTCCTTAGTTCTTTCTGATACTCTTTCAATTAGTCTATTCAGTGATTTTGCTAGTAGACCAATTTCGTCTTCCGTTGTAACTGGAGCGCGTAAATTAAAATTAGATTTGAGAGCGACTTGTTCGGCTACTTGAGTTACCACAACCACTGGTTCAGCTATAGCGCGGGAAGTTCGCCAAGCCACCACAACGGCGATCGCCACTGAAAGTAACATACTCGCGATCGTGATTGTTCTTTCAATTCCTTTAGAAAATTCTAAGTTTTTTGCTCTTTGAGCCTCTTGTGTTTGGGCGCTTTGAAGAATATTACTTAGTGTATGATTCAATTGTTCTAAGCGGATAGCTGTTTGAGAACGTGTCAGTTGAAGTAATTGTTGTTGAAGGGCAATTAGTTGTGGGGATTCGGATTGCTCTTGCAGTTGGCTGATTATTGAGTCTAATTGTTGCGTGTAAGACTCCAAATTCATTTCGTAGTCGCGCAATAATGCTTGAAGAGTCGCTTCAGTAGCGGCTAATCTTGCAGGTTTACTGTAAATAAATTCGGAAATTTTTACTTCAACATCTTTAACTTGGTCAATACTTCTGGAAAATTCAGCTTTTTTACGAGAAAGTTGTTCAGGCTCTTCTACCAGTGCAGCCAAACTATAACTGTGCAATTGTGCTTCAGTTAAAGCATCTTTATAATCTGCGAGCATTTGCGTTTGATATTGAGCATGATTAAACTGTCTGATCTCTCGGGCCCGATAGTAATTGGCAATTGCTAACCCAACAAGCGATCCAAAAAAACCAATGGCGATCGCCACAAAATATCCACAGCCAATTTTTTGATGAATGCGTCTAGAACTAGCCTTAAGTTTCCCGCTTGAAGGAAATTCTAAAGTAGGCAGTTCATCATTTGAGGGTACATCTTCTGACACTTCTTTACTTCGTGAACTGCTGTTACCTGCGGTTGGCTTTTGAGTTCGCATTCGTCAAATCTCCTTACCCTCCCGCCACAATTTATACATTAGTCAAGGCGGTGAAATTAAATCAATATATTAATCAACATTTATTATCATCTTCTTTTATAACAGTTACAAAAGTCTAATCGCTAGATACTTTGCACGAGCTTTATAGTATTCAAGGAATTAAGTGTTAAAACTTAACATATTTGCTTGTTACTAAGGGTTTATTTTATTCGTTTTGGTTTCCTTAAGGTTTTGAGACTGAGATATTTGCAATAAACCCGGTTTTTAGTCCAGGTGCCTGGAGGTGTGTAAACGAACTCATTGTAAACGAACTGATTATTTATAATTAACCAAATATCATACCAAAAAAAAGTGAGGGATTACAAACCCCAAGTTTGCTCCTCACTTTCTATGTAAGTTGAAAATGTTTGATTGCGTCTTTCTGTTGAGAAAACAGCTACCCGTTCATGAAAAACGGGGCAATCTTCATTTAGGAAAGACTCAAAGCTTTAGTAGAATTTGGTATTGCTACCGAATTCAATTCGGCTATTTCTTGTTTTAATATCTGAGCTTTATCAGTATTTTCCCAAGGTAAATCTAAATCAGTACGTCCAAAATGACCGTAAGCCGCGATGTCCTGGTAAAAACGTCCGCCTCGTTCATTTGACAATTTACGCAAATTGAAGGCATGAATAATACCCGCAGGGCGCAGTTCAAAATGCTTTTGAACTAATTCGAGCAAAGTTTGCTCATCAACTTTACCAGTACCGAAAGTTTCGATCATTATGCTCACAGGTCTTGCGACACCAATGGCATAACTCAATTGCACTTCACATTTCTCTGCTAAACCAGCAGCAACAATGTTTTTCGCCACATAGCGACAAGCATAAGCGGCGCTGCGGTCTACCTTCGTGGGGTCTTTTCCGGAAAAAGCTCCGCCACCATGTCTAGAATAACCACCATAAGTATCGACAATAATTTTACGTCCGGTAAGACCTGAGTCTCCTTGGGGTCCACCAATCACAAATTTGCCGGTAGGGTTAACTAAAAAGCGGGTTTGCTCCGAGGGCTTAATGTCAATATCACCAAATACAGCTTCAACTACGCTATCCCACAAATCTTGTTTGATTTTTGCTTGCACTGCTGCTTCATCAGTAATTTCACCAATAGCAGGCGTGTGCTGGGTAGAAATAAGGATGGTATCAATACCTACAGGTTTGCCGTCTTCGTAAACGATACTTACCTGAGTTTTGCCATCAGGACGTAGATAAGGTAATACACCAGTTTTACGAACTACTGCGAGTCTGCGAGCAATACGATGAGCAAGACTGATGGGTAAAGGCATCAATTCGGGAGTTTCGTTACAAGCGAAACCAAACATGATGCCTTGGTCACCAGCGCCAATTTTATCGAATTGTTCTTCGCTATCCTCTTGACGGGTTTCGTGAGCAGTATTAACCCCTTGAGCAATATCTGCTGATTGTTCGTCCAAAGCGACTAAAATCGAGCAACTATTGGAAGAGAAACCATTCACAGCATCGGTATAACCAATCTCAGCTATTTTCTTTCTAGCGAGATCCATGTAATTGACGTTTGCTTTACTGGTAATTTCCCCAGTAATCAGCACCAAACCTGTATTAACCACTACTTCCGCAGCCACGCGGCTTGTGGAATCTTGTTCGAGCAAAGCATCCAAAATGGTATCAGAAATCTGGTCGCAGATTTTATCTGGATGACCTTCGGTCACTGACTCGGAAGTAAATAGATAGCGACGAGTCAAATTAAATTCCTCCCTTTTAGAGTATTTAGACTTAATTCATGCTGGCATTTTATTAAGTCACTTAACCTGCAATCATACCAACATTTTTGCAGCTAATAATCAGTATTATATTAACTTTTTAAATGTTGATAGTTATCGTAACTAACTTGAAAATATCTGTTTTTTTTGCTAAATGAGTTAATTTGCGCTAATTTTTTTTGTTAAAAAAGGGACACCACATAGATGTCCCGGTAAAAATAATTATGGTTTTCAAAAATGGTCAAAACTTTTTCAGACCGATTACTAAACTTCAACAGCCATTTTCGCTTCTTTCTGGGTTAAGCGTTCATAAGCAGCACGCATTTTTAAACCAGTCAATACTTGGAATAAACCCGTTCCGTTATTAGAACCAGGATATTCGCGGTGCTGAAGCAGCAAATGAGTCATCTCTCCTTGATATTTAGTAGATGTGTTGCTCAAATGCGTCTCAATATAAATAACTTCATCAAGGTTATCAAATTGACCATCAACCTCTAATACGGAGACATAACGACCGTAATATACATCCGAGCCATAGTACATTTGCATACCAGGGTAAGAACAAGTCAGCTTACGTCCACAAGGAGTCCATTGAATTGTTGAACCTTCATCAAACAGATAAGCTGGTTCAAAACCTTCCTTATCTTCACGTTGCAACATCCGGACTCTAAGCACTTTACGTTCTTTATCGTCTTTAATCAGGTTGGTTGGTAACACCTGAAGTACCACATCAGCAAATTCTCTTTGCGGTTCAATGTAGTTTTGAAAGTCAGGTTTGCGAGAATTTATCGCAGCCAACACATCTTCGTAATTGTGTCCTCTTTCTGCCATATCCCGTTGGATTTTCCAAGCAATTTTAACTTCATCGCCGATATCTAAATAGACACTGAAGTCAAGCAAAGAACGCACCCGCTCATCATATAAAGGATGCAATCCTTCTATTACAATAATATGATTTGGTTCTATTCTTTCGGGGGGGTCTATTTCGCCGGTTTCATGGTTATATATCGGTTTATCAATCGCTTGACCATCTTTAAGAGCTTTCATTTGCTCATACATTAAGTCAAAATTATTTGCTCTTGGATCTAGCGCTGTTATCCCTGTTTGCTTACGTTGCTTACGGTCTAAACTATGATAGTCATCTAAACAGATAACGGTCATAAATTCTTCACCAAACAAATCGATTAAGCGACGTAAAAATGTCGATTTACCGCATCCGGAGTCTCCAGCAACTCCAATCATTACAATGCGATCCGGCTTACTTGTCATAAATTCCCTCTAATTAGTTTCTAAAGATGACTGAATCAATATTTTTTTTTACACAGACAGTTTTATCCTAGGTCAGGAGTTCCCTATAGGTCGCCCTGGGTCGTTGCTGCACAGCAATAGTTCACGAGCCTAAACGGGTAACTAATAGCTCTTATTACTTGATCCCCGCCTTGTTAGTCGAGATTCGTGCTGTAAGTATTTAGTCCTAGCAATACTTGGGATTGTAACAGAACGGAGGTATCATATACAAGTTTTACCCCTGAAAAATACTCTTCTGTGGGCTATCTAGAATTACAAATATCCAATTACTAATTAAAAAATTGTTTTATTTCATTTTTTGTTGGAAAAACTATTGTGATAATTTACACATTTTATTCAAACTACTTGTCTACTTCTTAATTAAAAAATAATTGTATAAATTTTTCAATTGCCAATCCTACAACCCCTATTAGGATAATGGTATCAAAATAATCGTCAAATAACAAACAATGTATACCAAACTACATAATTACCTTGCTTATGTATTACACAGTAAAAAAATCTTCCTTGTGAGTTTTTTGTTGAGTTTTTAAAACGCCTTTATTAAGGTTGACAGATGTTTCACATCACGTAAAACTGATTATAGTTGCTTATATCACCTTTAATTGCCGATAAAGTATAGCTACAAACGGTATATCGCCATTGCTAATACCTTTTGCGAATAAAAATTGTAGCTATAAGTGTTCTGAGCAATTTAGCTAAGAACATTCTTGTCATAAGCAATTAGAACGGTGAATAGCCTGATCTAAAAAAGTGGAAGAAGTCTTGCGAACAAGGAAAATATTTTCCTTTTGTGAATTATTATCAATATCATTGATAGACCTCGGCGGTGATGGTTTGCCGAACCCTGGTAAATGCAAGCTATCTTCCGTATAAGGAGGTCAAATTTGACAAAAAAAAAATTAAATTGATTCATTATTAACATTCTGCGAAGAACTTATCATTTACCTTAGAAGGTGAACAGGTGTGTCTTTAACTAATCCCGCGCTAACTAAGGTGAGTTTGAGCAGTAATACTGGTGGGTATGTTTATTCCACTTTCTCGCATCATGGCTTTTTAGTATACCGAAATTCGGCTTTACTAATTGATGATGATTTGGGAAAAGATTTTTTTTGATACATGGTTAAGTAATCAATCGGAGTGGTAGAAAAAATGTATTATCAAGGTGCTGTTGAAAGTACTGCTAACAGTGAATCAGGTAGCCGCGTTTTTTTATATGAAGTAGTAGGTTTACGTCAGAGCGAAGAAACTGATAAAACAAACTACCAAATTCGTCAAAGTGGCAGTGTATTCATCAGAGTGCCTTACAACCGCATGAATCAAGAAATGCGGCGTATCTCTCGTCTAGGCGGCAAAATTGTAAGCATTCAATCAATGGCCACTTTGGAGCAGCTTAACGGCAATCTTGCTTCAAATGGTGTCAACGGTGTTAGCAAAGGGGATGTTGAAGCCACATCTGTTGCAAGTAATGCAACGGATAAAGAGTCTAGAAAGAAGGATAAAAAAGGCAACACCATGACTGAAGCGAAAAGCAAGAAACACGGTGACGTTCCCGTAAATATTTATCGACCCAAAGATCCTTTTGTCGGTAAATGTTTGTCTAATGAAGAATTGGTCGGCGAAGGCGGAATTGGTACCGTTCGTCACCTCAAGTTTGACCTTTCCGGCGGAGATTTACGTTATTTAGAAGGTCAAAGTATCGGTATTATTCCACCGGGAGTAGACAAGAATGGTAAACCAGAGAAACTCAGACTTTACTCCATCGCTTCAACTCAACATGGTGATGATTTAGATGATAAAACTGTATCATTGTGCGTTCGCCAATTAGAGTATAAGCATCCGGAGACAGGTGAAACAGTTTACGGTGTTTGCTCAACTTACTTAACTGGTCTTGAGCCTGGAGCAGATGTTCAAATCACTGGTCCTGTGGGTAAAGAGATGTTATTACCCGATGACCCGGAAGCCAACATCATTATGATGGGAACTGGAACGGGTATTGCTCCTTTCCGTGCTTATTTGTGGCGGATGTTCAAGGATGAAGAAAGGAAAATAAATACAGACTATCAGTTCAAGGGTTTTGCTTGGTTGATATTTGGTATTCCTACAACTCCCAACATTCTTTATAAAGAAGAGTTAGAAGAAATACAATCTAAGTATCCCGATAACTTCCGTTTAACTTACGCTATCAGCCGCGAACAAAAAAATCAAGAAGGCGGCAGAATGTACATCCAGCACCGTTGCGAGGAGTACGCTGAGGAATTATGGAAAATGGTTAAGGACGAAAAAACTTATACCTACATTTGCGGTTTGAAGGGTATGGAAGACGGTATTGATGCCGCCCTTTCCGCTGCTGCTGCTAAAGATGGTGTAGACTGGAGCGATTACCAAAAGCAACTCAAAAAAGCACATCGTTGGAACGTTGAAACTTACTAAATCTCAGATTGACCGGAACGCCGGTTAGCGTAGGCTTGCAACGGCGGTGTACTGCTGAGTGCTGACTTTTGACAAAGTAAACTTTAGGTAGGGTATATTGCCCTACCTATATTATTTAGTGGAGTTGGGTGCAAATAAGGTGGGTTTTAAACTGGGAATCCTGGGATTAGGCACTGTCGGATGCGGTACAGTGCAATTGTTATTAGATAGCGATGGTCGTCATCCTTTATTAGAAGAAATTGAAATATATCGCGTCGGAGTGCGATCGCCAGACAAACCTCGTGAAGTAAAATTGCCGCCAGGAGTTATCAATACAGATTTAGAGGCGATTGTCAACGACCCAGAGATAGATATTGTCGTAGAAGTGATGGGTGGATTGGAGCCAGCCAGAGAACTGATACTCAAAGCCATCCGCAACGGGAAACACGTTGTCACTGCCAATAAAGCAGTTATTTCCCGCTTCGGTGAAGAAATATATACAGCCGCTAATCAAGCCGGAGTATATGTAATGCTCGAAGCATCCGTGGGTGGAGGGATTCCGGTAATTCAACCATTAAAGCAATCTTTGAGCGTCAACCGTATCCAAGCAGTTACTGGTATTATTAACGGTACGACCAACTACATCTTGACCCGGATGCAGAGCGAAGGTAGTAGTTTTGACTCGGTACTCGCTGATGCACAGAATTTGGGTTATGCAGAAGCAGACCCCACCGCTGATGTAGAAGGTTTAGACGCTGCCGATAAAATAGCCATATTAGCATCTATAGCTTTTGATGGGGGCATTAAAAGAGAAGATGTTTATTGTGAAGGTATTCGGCAGGTAAGCAAAACTGACATTAGCTATGCCCAAAAGCTGGGATTTGTGATCAAATTGTTGGCGATCGCCAAAAAAATTGATAAATTATCCGTATCTGTGAGAGTTCATCCGACTTTAGTACCCTTGGGACATCCTTTAGCAAGCATCAATGGCGTTAATAATGCAATCCTTGTAGAAGGAGAACCCATTGGACAAGTGATGTTTTTCGGACCAGGTGCAGGTGCGGGTGCTACAGCCTCCGCCGTATCATCAGATATTTTAAATCTTGTTTCTCAACTTATAAGTTTACCTGAATCAAAGATTGAAAATTCAAAATATAAAATTCCTAATTTAGACCCATTATTAGCTAGTTTTCATCAACAATATTGTCAGTTAGCTCCTAGTGAAGAACTTATTACTCGATTTTATGCGCGTTTCCTGACAAAAGACCAGCCAGGAGTAATCGGTAAACTAGGTACTTGTTTCGGGAAATGTGGAGTCAGCTTAGAATCAGTTGTTCAAACTGGTTTTCAAGAAAAACTCGCGGAAATTGTAGTGGTTACCCATGATGTCACTGAAGGTAATTTTCACAAAGCCCTAGATGAAATTCGCAACCTTGAAGCAGTTGATAGTATTCCTAGTTTGTTGCGAGTACTTTAAAAGGAGTTAGGAGTTGGGAGTTGGGAGTTAGGAGTTAGGAGTTGGGAGTTAGGAATTATATCAAGTCCGGATGATTAGTTATTATTACCAATTCCCTGTCCCCTATTCCCTATTCGCTATTCTTAAAAAATAATATTTGTCTTGAAAAAACTAGTTAATAGGGGTAGTCTATGGCTTAATCTTGTTAGATGCAAATTCTAATACCAACAGGGTAATTATCACGATGACTAACAAGTCACCAATAGATCCTCAGTCATCTTCAGACAATGACTTGGGATTTGACGATTTTATAGGTATACTAGTTGCCTTCTTAACTATCGGTACAATTCTTTTTTGGTCGCTTTCCCGAAAAGATTCTAATTGGAACTTTGGCAACTTGTTTTCACAAGCTCCTGCTAGTGACAATGTACAATCTAGTACCAATGATAATTTAACTAAGTTGTTAGTACCTTCCCCGGAACCCAACAACATTCCTAAGTCTCGTCAACTTGTTAGTGAGACTACACCAACCCAAAAAAATCCAGTTTTATTAGAAAGAGAAACAGTTGACACCGTAATACCACCATTATTAGTAGCACCACCTGCAACAAAATTACCTCCCGATTTAGACCAAGTAGTACCTGGTATCCAATCTTCGGGCAATACATCTAATAAAGTTGATGCACAACCCAAAGCTACCAATACACCAGTAGCGGTTAGTAAACCAACAGCAACACCAATAGCAACAGTAACACCTAGCTTTGAAGCCAAAGCGACAAAATTACCGCCGACAATTCCCCCACCCATCGCTTTTACAGATGTACCTGCTGATTTTTGGGCAAATCGTTTTATAAACGAACTTTCATCACGGAAATTTATCGAAGGTTATCCAGATTTTACCTATAGACCACAACAGCCTGTAAACCGTGCTGAGTTTGCTTCCATAATTGGAAAAGCATTTCAAACTGACGTTAGTAACAACCAAAAAGTATTTAAAGATATACCAGAAAACTTTTGGGCAGAACCAGCGATTAAACAAGCTGTCGGCACTCAATTCATGACTGGATATCCCGATAATTCTTTTAACCCCGAACAGAAGATTCCCAGAGTACAGGTTATTGTGTCTCTTGTGACTGGACTTAATTTAAAAACTCCCGCTTCCCCAGACCAAGTTTTAAGCGTCTACAAAGATGCCGACCAAATTCCTCAGTGGGCAAGGGAAAAAGTTGCAATTGCTACAGCGAATAATCTTGTTGTTAATCATCCAGACCCTGCTTTATTCAAGCCGAATCAAGAAGCCACCCGTGCAGAGGTCGCAACAATGATTCATCAAGCCTTAGTGAAAACAGGTAAACTGCCATCTATAAAATCAAAATATGTGGTGGGTCAACAGTAGTAATACTTAAATTAAAAACGGATAAGTATTATTGATAAATTATTTATTAATATATTAATAATACTTGTCCGCTTCTGTACATAATCAAATTATTGGGAATTACGGGCAAGATGTAAGCCCTGCGGGCAGGCTGCGCCAACGTGCAATAAATCTACCTACATGACGTAGATAAATATATCCCTCAAGTCTTAGGCATTTTTAAGCATTTTTGCCTACTACTTGTGATTTGAGGGTTGTTATTTCACTAGTCAACTCATTACGAGTGGAGGCTTTGAGTAGGTAGCGGTAAATAAACCAAGCAGAATAGCCAATACCAATTAATTCAAAGGTTGGGGCTACTAAAGGAATATCGTTCAATGCATCCAAGACAGCTAGCACTACTCTAACTGCGATTAATGCACCTAAAGCTATACCAAAGTAAATCAATGGCTGCTTATATTTATTAAAGAAGGTTCCCGCATAATCCGGCAATGTGGCTAAAAAACCAGAAAGTTGCTCTCCGTATTTTAGCCATTGCTCTTGAGACTGGGTGGAAGGCTGTATTTTAGTTATAGTTCCAGTAGGATTGTTCATTTCTGGGACTTTTGCCTCTGAAGTTTGAGTTTCCACGATTTCCGGTTCTTGCATTGTGGCTTCCATGATGGTAGGACTTGTTTTTGATTCTTCTAGGAACTGCTACTCGATCAACTCTGAGGTTGAAAGTTATTCAAAGCAGTTATCAGCTAGAAGCGAGCAGGATTGATTATTTCTCGGAATGAACAAGTTCTCAGTTAGAGCAACTAGAATTCCCAAGACCAAATTGTATCCTGAATGTGCAAGTTGCTAATAATCATAGCCATTTAACTACAGATTATGCAAAAACCTGCTGAATTTTTAATTTTTATCAAATCTTATCATGTGAGGGAGTTTGAGGGAGCTATAAAACTCCGTCCTCAATAACGAGTGTTCGTTCAGAAAACGATGTTATAGGGCGGCGATACATGGACTCCCTCAAGCTTATCGATTCCCCTCGATGGGGATGAGATAAGCAAATACATTAAAACTTTACACAACATTATAGCTCATGTAAGTTATAATGTTTTGATGCTGACAATCACCTACGAATACAAGTTACAACCAACAGCCGAACAGATTGCCACCATTGAGCAAACGCTAGATGTATGTCGTTCTGTTTGGAATTTTGCGCTTCGTCAGCGTAAAGATTGGTGTAACTCTCGTAAGTCATCTGTTAATGCTTGTTCGATTCAATCTGAGTACATCATTTCAGCTTCGGAACCTTTTCCTAACTATCATAAGCAAGCCAAACAGCTAACAGAAGCTAAGAACCAATATCCTAAACTAAAAACAGTTCATTCTCAGGTTCTACAACAGGTACTAAGAACCTTGGATAGAGCATGGGATGATATGAAAGCCAGGGGATTCGGTTTTCCACGCTTCAAAAATAAGTATCGGATGCGTTCGTTTGTTTTTCCTCAGCTAGGGAAAGACCCAATTAGAAATGATGCTATCAAGTTCCCTAAATTGGGATGGGTTGAATGGAGGCAGTCAAGACCAATTCCATTCGGGTTTGAAGTCAGGCAAGCAAGGGTTGTTAGAAAAGCATCTGGTTATTTTGTCATGTTGTCTCTACAGCTAAATGTCGATGTTCCCAGTCCCATGCCTCACGGTCATCCGCGAGGATTAGATTTGGGTTACGACAAATTTGTAGCTACTAGTGACGGTGAAGAGATTAAGCGACCTCGATTCCTGAAAATCATGCAGCGTAAGCTTAAATTGCTACAACGCAGGTTAAAAAATAAACAAAAAAGCTCAAATAATCGACATAAGCTAAACCAAAAAATAGCTAGGCTACATCAGCGAATATCTGACACAAGATCGGACTGGCACTATAAATTAAGCCATCATCTTTGCGATGGTGCTGGCATGGTATTTGTTGAGGATATCAACTTTGTCAGTTGGCAAAGAGGAATGCTGTCAAAACACAGTGCTGATGCTGGTTTTGGTCAGTTTGTCAGTATTCTTGAATGGGTGTGTTTTCGCCTTAATGTGTATTTTGCCAAGGTCAACAAAGATGGTACAAGTCAAACTTGTCCTAACTGTGGTACACATACGGGTAAGAAAACTTTAGATATCAGATTTCACCATTGCAATGAGTGTGGATACAAAACTACAAGAGATGTAGCCAGCTCTCAAGAAATCAGAAATCGTGGAATAGCAGCCGTCGGGCAGACGGTAGTGGAAAATGTCTGTGGACTGGAAGCGGTGGGGAGTATCGGTCACGATGCTCTAGTTGGCACGGGACGAAGCAGAAACCCAGCATCGCAAGGTGTTGGAATCCCCTACTTCAAAGACCTAACCGCATAGCGAGATGGCTTAAGTAGGGGAGGATGTCAATATAAAAGTTTGGTTAGAAGTCGGGTTTTCGCAAAATTTTCTTGTGCAAGGGATATTTATGCAGAAAAACCCGACTTCTTTGAAGATTATCTTCTATTGGCTAGAAGTCGGGTTTTTAGCGACATTTTCTTATTGAACGGATCTAGTCCCAATCCGGAATATCTAAATCTTCTCCACCAACACCAATTCCTGTATGGAATATCTCAGCATTGGTGATATTAATATCTTCCATCGATGCTTGATAGACGTTGGAGTCGTAAATTTGAGCGTTAGTTAAGTTAGCATCATTCAAATTCGCTTGCTTGAAATTAACATTTGTTAAGAAAGCTGAACTTAGTTTAGCGTCTTCTAGATTTGCACGAGTCAAGTCAGCACCTTCAAGATTTGCGTGTTCGAGGTTTGCTCCCTGAAGATTTGCACCTCTCAAATCGGCACCTATTAGATGTGAGCCGCGCAGATTTGCTCCTGACAAGTCGCAAGCAACGCATTCTCCAGTTTTAAGCAGCTTTTGTACATCCTGCGGATTTTCTCCTTTAACAGAGCTAGCGAAAAACAGGGGAGCCACTATAGTTATAGTTAAAGTAGCCACAAGTTTGTTAATCATAAAATTTTCCCCTTTTGCAATCAAATATCTTCCGTTCATTTCCTCACACTCATATTATCTCACTAAATCAGTGGAGTATAAGGATTAACGACAAAGCTTCACAGTGATAATCGTTTTCATTTGAGGCAATCGAGGAATAGATGATTTATTTGATTTATTTAACTTGATATTATCAAGGTTTTTAGCCGTTTTTGAGTCGGGATAATTCTTGATTGATTAATGTAAATTTTTGTTAACAATCACGTTTTATAAGTATAATTTATTTTCTTAAAATGATGATTTTACGTAACCTAAGATTGAAATTTAAACAGATAAAAATATACAGGGAGAATACACCTTAATAACACGGGAAGCAGGTAGCCCCGAAGTATGAGTATCAAGGAATTAAAGGAATTGATACTCATACGTCATTTATGTCGGGGCGGAATGCTGACACGACCTGATTTATCAGGCGTGCCATTGACAATTAATTCGTCATTTGTAATGGTGCGGGTCATTAATATACGCTTCGATAATAGCTGAAGATACTTTGCCTGTAGT
>NZ_JADEWL010000129.1 GCF_015207665.1 Plectonema cf. radiosum LEGE 06105 | reverse complement strand
GAAATTAACTGTCAACTGTCAACTAACTCCTCACTCCTCACTCCTCACTCCTAACTCTTATGCCGTTTCTAGCAGTTCTAAAATACGATACATCGGCACTTCTACCCAATTTGGACGGTTTTTAAGTTCGTGTTCTAGTTCAATGATGACTTTTTCGAGTATAAATCCATCCAAGAGTAGCTGTAGTTCTGATGGTTCCGAAGGTAGGAAGGGTGCATATGCAGCTGTACTCAAATAGGATTTCAAAAAGGCAATACTCGACCAGGTGTAGAAAAATTGCGCCCATTGCTCCATCAGTGGTAAGTCGTCTGGAACAATCATGCCGCTTTCTTTCTCGTTGCGTAAACCTATGCGGCTGGAATAGTAGAATGATTCTATCATTCCGGCGACATCGCGTAGGGGCGATCGCTTCATGCGTCGTTCGCTCAAAGGACGGGTTTGGTCGCCTTCAAAGTCAATGATGATAAAGTCTTTACCTGTATACAGCACTTCATTAAGGCATAAATTACCGTGGGTGCGGGTTCGCATGGCGGTAATTTTTTGATTGAGTATTGATTTGAGTCGAGTTAATATCATTTCTCGATTGTTCAATACCAACTGCGCTACGGGTTGAAGTTCCTTTGGTAGCTGTATCAAATCTTTTTTCAACCGCAGTAATACTTGTCCGGCTTGATTCCGCATATATTGGTAAATCGAGCGCTGGTAAAAGGAGGTAAATGACTCTGGGGCAAAGTTGGGGTCTTCTGTATCGGATGCTAATGCTAAGTGCATTTCGGCGGTACGTTCCCCTAACAGTTGAGCATTTCCCAAATAAGAGCCGAACATTTCCTGGGCTAGGCTGGGAATTTCAATTTCTAATGCTGCCGTTAATAATGAAGTTGGTAGATCGATATCGGCGATCGCCTCGATTTGTCTTACTTGTACTTGCTCAAAAAAGTCCCGCAGGCTATCAAGGCTATAAGACCAACCATCTCTGATATCGGGAATAAATTTTCGCAAAATTCCCAGAGTCATGGTTTCAAAGTTTTTACGGCTATAATTTAAGCTACCGGCAACGGGCGCAAAGTTTTCTGCATTTGGTAGTCCTTTTGTCGCCGAACTGTGAGTCAGAAACTGACCTACTTCTAAATCGGGGTTGATGCCTTCTCCTACTACTTTGCGGAATAATTTGCACATCAGGCGATCGCCATATACTACGCAAGTATTTTTATGTTCTCCCCGTAACATATGAGCTTCTAAATGTATCCTCAGTGCGTAGTTAGAACCGGCACCAGCTAACAGAGTAAAATCTTTACTAGCTTCGGCTTGAAGTTCACCTGCCATACCTTGATAAGTGTTTTTGTTGGCAATTGCTTCGAGGGGAAAGTTGAGAAAATCTTTATCTGTTAAGGCATCAAATAATACGCCAATTTGTTTTTTGCTGCGTATTTCAACATTAGCTACAACTTCTTCGCGGTAAGAACTAAAGCGTTCGTGATTAATACCCTCTGGTTCATAAGCTAAATGTAATACATAGGTTTCTGGGTCGCCTTCGGTGTAGTCTAGCTGTACCAAAACAATTGCTGCTTCTAAAGAATGGAAGGAAAGGGGAATTGCTTCAATAACATGACTAGACTGAATGACGCGATTTTTACCGTCAAACCAGCTACAGGCACACATATAATCTGGCAAAATTTCTTCTAATGTTGCCTTGGTTTCAGATTTGGTAAAGATATTCTGCCAATTGTCGCTAACAACTAAAGTGGGTATTTGATTTTGAGGTCTTACCGGACAGGTAACATTTGTTTGTACTTGTAGAGTAAACCAGTAAAAAGCATGGGGAGCTAAACTCATAAAGTAGGGTGTATCGTCAATTGGTGGAAATGTGGTACGCCCGAAGATTTCCACCGGAATCATGCTGTTAAATGCCGATAAATCCAACTCTACTGCTTGTACAAAGCGGGACAAATTAGTTACAACCAGAATATGTTCGCCGTTATAGGTACGAGTAAAAGCTAAAACCTTGCGATTTTCTGGATAAAGTAATTCAAAAGTACCTCTACCAAAAGCTTGAAAACGTCCGCGAGTTGCAATCAAACGTTTCATCCACCACCATAGGGAATTGCGGTTTTCTCGCTGAGCTTCCACGTTAACCGCTTCAAAATGGTATTCCGGGTCAATAATCACCGGAGCGTATAATTTGTGCGGATTACAACGACTAAAACCACCATTGCGATCGGCACTCCATTGCATCGGAGTCCGCACCCCATTACGATCTCCTAAATAAATATTGTCCCCCATGCCGATTTCATCACCGTAATACAGCACTGGGGTTCCGGGTAAAGACATCAGTAAAGCATTCATCACCTCGGTTCGTCGTCGATTATTCTCCATCAACGGAGCCAAACGGCGGCGAATACCCAAATTTAATCTTGCTTGCTGGTCTTGTGCGTATACACGGTACATATAGTCGCGGTCTTCATCGCTGACCATTTCCAAAGTCAATTCATCGTGATTCCGCAAAAATAACGCCCATTGACAGTTATCGGGAATCGGCGGTGTTTGCTGCAAAATATCGATAATCGGGAAGCTATCCTCCATTTGCAGTGCCATAAACAAACGCGGCATCAGAGGAAAATGAAAATTCATCTGACATTCATCTCCACTGCCGTAATACTCTACAGCATCTTCTGGCCACTGGTTTGCTTCGGCAAGCAACATCCGATTGGGATACTTATCGTCGATATGTTGGCGTAATTTCTTCAAAAAAACGTGAGTTTCCGGGAGGTTTTCGCAGTTACTACCTTCGCGCTCGTATAAATAGGGTACAGCATCCAATCGCATTGCATCTACACCCAGATCCAACCAAAAATCCACCACATCAAACAGCGCTTTTTGCATTTCTAGACTTTCAAAATTCAAGTCCGGCTGATGCGAATAAAATCTGTGCCAATAATAAGCCTTGGCTACCGAGTCCCAAGTCCAGTTAGAAGTTTCAAAATCCTTGAAGATAATTCTTGCTTCTTCATACTTCTGGGGAGTATCGCTCCAAACGTAAAAATCTCGTTCCGGACTGCCTGCTGGTGCTTTACGCGCCCGCTGAAACCACGGATGTTGGTCGGAGGTATGGTTGACAATCAACTCAATTATCACCCTGATGCCTCTTTGATGGGCAGCACTTAAACAAGCCTTGAAATCATCTAAATTACCGTAAATCGGATTAACGGTGGTATAATCCGCAATGTCGTAACCATCATCTCGTAACGGAGAAGGGAAAAAAGGCAGTACCCAAATTGCCGTTACTCCCAAGTCTTGTAGATAATCTAACTTTTCAGTTAGCCCCCGGAAATCACCTATACCATCGCCATCGCTGTCAGCAAAAGCACGTACCGGCACTTCATAAATGACTGCATCTTTAAACCAAAGTGGATCATCTTTCAATAATGGATTTTGCATATTTTTTACTGCCTTATTTCCCATAAGATATCTTAGCTAATATAAGAAGCTAGCTTCATAGTTAATTCTTGAATCGTTTTTGATTGTTTCAAATTATTGGGGTCAAATTATGAGTTTTCAAAGAGCAAGTGGAGTTCTACTGCATCCTACCAGTTTGCCGAGTAAATTTGGAATTGGGGATTTAGGAGAATCAGCTTATAAGTTTGTGGATTTTCTCGCAAATAGCGCTCAAAAGTTATGGCAGATTCTACCTTTAGGTCCGACGGGTTACGAACATTCTCCCTATACAATGAATTTTAGCGCTTTCGCTGGAAATCCCTTAATGATTTCTCTAGAGCATTTACAAGAAGAAGGTTTGCTAACACCACAGGAATTAATTCCTCAAGAAGAAGTCACAGATAATCCCCACAGAGTTGACTTTGATGCAGTAATTCCTCGTAAAACCAAAATTCTCTATTCAGCTTATCAACGCTTCCAAGAATCTTTGTTAAAAACAGCTAATCCTGAATTTGAAAAGTTTTGCCAAGAACAAGCAACTTGGTTAGATGATTATGTATTGTTTATGGCATTACTAGAAGCCAACGATTATCAAGCTTGGAATTTTTGGGATAACCCTTTAGCTCGTCGCGAACCAGATGCATTAAATCAAAAAGCAGATGAATTAAAAGATAGGGTATCATACCATAAATTTTTACAATTTAAATTCTTCCAACAGTGGAAAAAAATACGCGACTACGCTAACAATAAGGACATCAAAATAGTTGGTGATATTTCAATTTATGTTTGTCATAATAGTGCCGATGTTTGGGCAAATCCAGAAATATTTCAGCTAGATTCCCAAACTCTCTCACCTGCCTATATCGCCGGAGTCCCACCAGATTACTTTAGCGCTACCGGACAACTTTGGGGTAATCCCGTTTACGATTGGGATAAATTAGAACAAACCAACTTTGCTTGGTGGATAGAACGTTTTCGAGCAACATTACAATATGTTGATATCGTTCGTATCGACCATTTTCGCGGATTTGAAGCTTATTGGCGAGTACCCGCAGGGGAAGAAACTGCTATCAATGGTGAATGGATCAAAGGACCTGATGCAAAATTCTTTGAAACTTTAGGTTCTACTTTAGGTAGTTTACCTGTAATGGCGGAAGATTTAGGAATTATTACCCCGGAAGTAGAAGAGCTACGCGATCAATTTGATTTCCCCGGAATGCGTATCTTACAATTTGCCTTCGGTGCTGAAGCCGACAACGCTTACTTACCCCACAACTACATCCAAAACTGCGTCGTTTATCCGGGTACTCACGACAATGACACCACTATTGGATGGTGGAATCAAGCAGGAGAGAAAGAAAAGCACCACGTCGCCAAATATCTCGGTTATTCCTCACCCGCACAAATCAAAGAAATTAACTGGGAATTTATCCGTATGGCTCTATCTTCAGTAGCAGACTTGGCCATTCTTTCAGTCCAAGACTTATTAGATTTAGACAGCAGCGGTAGAATGAATGACCCCAGCGTTAACGCCGGAAACTGGCGCTGGCGATATGAAAGCACCAACCAGCTTACCCCCGAATTGAGTCAGCGGTTGTTGGAAATTACTCAGCTTTATAATCGATAAATAAAGGTCAAGGTTAGAGGTCAAAAATACTGAATAATCATAGAAATCGGGTTTTTGTAAATGTGAAAGTTTTGTTACCGATATTTATTCTAAAAACCCGACTTCTTACTGACAAGATTTTATGTTTCCCATATCTCTAACCTTTGACATTTAACCTCTAACCTTTGACCTTTCTATCGACTGATTATAAACAAATAAAATTAAGTCGCAAGCAGGAAGAAAATATAGAGGTCAATTATTTACACTTAATTCCATCAAATGTAAATAAATTGGAAACTACTACTATGGCATTATACAAACTTGCAGATTTCGACCCCAATTATAAAGAAGTTTTTGGTGGTGAAGATATTAAAGAAATGTCTCTTTACACTCAAGGTGGAGATAAAATAGGTTCGGTTTCTGATGCTTTAGTAGACCACGATGGTCGTTTTCGCTATTTGGTTATTAATACTGGAGCAATGTTTTTCGGTAAGAAAATTTTGTTACCAATTGGTTTGTCACGTCTTGATTACAATCAAAAACGTGTCTATGTAGATGGACTCAGTAAAGAACAAGTAGAAAATTTACCTGAGTACCAAGACAGTATGACTGTTGATTACGATTATGAAGAGAGAGTACGCGGCGCTTATCGGTCTCCGCAGAATCAGAATGTAGCTTATAATAAAGATACTTATAACTATCAAAATGATTCTTCTTTGTATGATTTAAATGACCAGAATCATTCTAATATTAAACTTTATGAAGAGCGTTTAGTTACTAGCAAGAGTCGGATTAAATCTGGTGAAGTAAGTGTTGGTAAACATATTGAAACCGAAACTGCTAGAGTTTCAGTACCAGTTGAAAAAGAACGAGTTGTGATTGAACGAGTTACACCCACCGGAGAAGCAGTTATAGTAGATCCCGATCAAGTTAACTTTAGTGAAGGTGAAGTGGCACGGGTTGAACTCTACGAAGAACAAGCTGATATTCATAAAGAAGCATACGTGCGTGAAGAAGTACGAGTTAAGAAAGTTGTTGAACAAGATACTGTTGAAGCACAAGAAACGATTCGTAGAGAAGAGTTAGATATCGATACTCAAGGGGATTTACGTGTAAATGAATCTAATTCTGTTAGAAACGACCGCGTTTAAGAATTAACAGCCGAAATTTGGGAATTTAGAATAATAATTCATCATCAGAAAACCTTTTGAAGATAGAGATTTATTTCTATCTTTAGGAGGTTTTTTTGTAAATACTTGAGCTAACTATTTCTAGACTCCTTTATTTTTCCGGTTCGCAGAGAAGTCGGGTTTTGATAAAGGTTGTTTTGTTTTACGGATATTTATCCTAAAAACTCGGCTTCTGATGATTGTGAACAGCGTTTGATCAAACTCACATTATTTCACCAATGATATATATAAATAATATGATGTCAAAAAATATAAAATAATATACTACTTATGATTGTTCGTTATAAACTTTAAGTCCATCGCGGGGAAGATGGATATCAAAATATTTTTTTCTATTGTTGTTAGTAACGAAGAAAAATAATATGGAGACTAGAATTATATGGCTCTTTACAAAGTTGGAGATTTTGACCCAGATTATCGCGATGTTTTCCAAGGTCAAGATATCAAGGGTATGAGCGTTTACGCTGAGGGAACTAATGATAAAGTTGGTAGTGTTAGCGATATCTTAGTTGATGAAGAAGGTCGTTTTCGTTATTTGATAGTTGACTTGGGTTTCTGGATTTTTGGTAAAAAAGTATTAATGCCGGTTGGACGCACTCGTATCGATTACAATGCTAGTCGCATCCATGCTCTTGGTATGACTAGAGAGCAAGCTGAAAATTTACCCGAATACGATGAAAATCAAGTAGTAGATTACGACTACGAAGAAAATGTACGCGGTGTATATCGTACCCAACCTTTAGAAGCATCTGCACCTCTTGAAGCATCTGCTCCCCTCGATGCTCCTGCATACGCTGCTACTCGTACCTACAACCGCGATACTTATAAGTACGATGAAGAACCTGCTCTGTACAATATGAATGATACAGACCATCAGAATATCAAACTCTATGAAGAGCGTTTAATTGCTAACAAACAGCGTCGTAAAGCTGGAGAAGTTGCAATCGGTAAGCACGTTGAAACCGAAACGGCGCGAGTTTCTGTACCTGTAGAAAAAGAGCGTGTAGTTGTTGAGCGAGTAACTCCAGATGATGCAGGTAGAGCAGTTGCTCCCGGTGAAGCAACCTTTAATCAAGGTGAAGTCGCTCACATGGATATTTACGAAGAGAATGCTGATGTCCATAAGGAAGCATTCGTTCGCGAAGAAGTTAGAGTTAAAAAAGAAGTAGAGCGCGATACTGTAGAAGCTCAAGAAACAATTCGTCGTGAAGAATTAGATATTGATTCTGGTAATTTACCTACTGATACACGTTCCGATAGACGTTAATATCTAATGCTTAAATTAGTAAATTAGTTGTTGGTTATTAGCTGTTAGCTAGTAACTAATAGCTAATTTTTCATGTCACTGAATGGGTTTGATAAAATAATATGAGAATACAAAAAAATCAATAAGAGTTATGAAAAGTAAGAAATTTAAAAAATAATTATTAACGAGTAATATAAAAACATGAATAGTCAAACAACTAATAATAGTAATAATACTTCTAAACAAACTACAAAAAAATCTCAAAAAGTAATTCCTTTACTTGAAAAACTAAGAAGTCAAGTCCAAAGTTTTGATATCGTTGATATTAAAGGTCGATTAATCGGCAAAGTTGAAGATTTAATGGTTGATGGCAATCGTCAACTTAACTTTATAATTGCAAAAATATCTCAAAGTAATGAGATTAATAATTTTTGGTTATTAAATGGTAAATTAGTAGATAAAATTGAGCCGAAGATTCAACGGGTTTTTACACGTATTGATGAATCACAATTAACACACTTACCTGAATATGTAGAAAAGGAAAATAAAGTAAGTAATATGACAGATAATCTAAATTCTCAGCAACCTATTGACTATAAAGTAGATTCACAAGTCAACAATTTGACAAAATCAGAATTTATCGAAGAAATTGAAGAAGATATAATTCGTTTGCTAGGGGAACGCTTAGTTGTCGAACGTAGCAAACGTAAAATTGGTGAGGTTATTATCCGTAAACAAGTAGAAACTCGGATGATACAAATTCCTGTCCGACGTGAAAAACTGATTATAGAAAAACCCGGTATTGAACCCGAAGAGCTTGCACAAATCGATTTAGGTGAAGAAGAAATTTCCCACGACGAGTTGAGAAATTCGGGAGTAAATTTAGTCGGTACTGACTTTGAAGGTGGTTTAACCGTCACTGGAGAATTTGACTCACCCAAAATCGCTTCTTTAATTCTTAACGCTATCCAATTAGAGAAAAATCACGGATGCAAAAAGGTACGAGTTTCTATTCTTGTAGAAGATGAGGAAAAACAGCACAAATATCAAGAATGGTTTGACCGTACTTCTAAATCATAAAAAAAGTAGATATATCCTAATAGTAATCTAAAGACGTTGCACTGCAACGTTTTTATTTAATATCATATATTTATTTCCCATCGATCCCAGCTATACTATATCAAGTTCGACTAATTAATTAGGGCTTGCTCTAAAAGTATTTTTTGCAAAACCTCGTCCTAAAAGTCGGGTTTTTGGCAAGATTATTCTCTGTAATCAACACTGTTCTAAAAAACCCGACTTCTCACCACTTTACTAGTATTTTAAACGGTATATTATGTAACCAACATCTCTGCATTGTTGGGGATCGCAAATATTTATCAACCACTATTAAACAAAACTTATTTAAAATAATATTATTTATATATACTTTGTGTAAACTAGTATTAAGAAATACTTATTAAAGATTGTTGCACAACCTTGATTTAATTGCTAAAGTGTGATGCATGACGACGATAATTTAAATTCGTGTCGGGGGAATATGCAACATATTGGCGATATCTGCAACTGTGGGTTGTAAGAAATATTGGTTAGGGAACCGTTAGAGAGAAATCTAATCAAAAAACGCAAATATCTTGATTTGGCTAGAAAAATTCACCATAAACAGCCTCTATTGCTGTAAATAGATTTCAATTGCATTAACTTCTTGTCGATATCCATGTAAATTCCTAGTGTAAATTCCCAGTAAATATATCGGCAAAGAGCAATATTTCATTAATACTTAAAGTATGGAGGATAAAAATGAATATTCACGGATATACTGCCTTAATTACTGGAGCTTCCCGTGGGATTGGGCGTGCGATCGCGCTACAATTAGCGCAACAAAAAGTCAAAAGATTGATATTGGTTGCTCGCGATCGCCATAAATTAGCAGAAGTTGCGAAACTTGTTGAAGCGATGGGTGTCGAAGCGGTAATTATGCCGTTGGATTTAACAAAGCCAGTATTTGTAAACGTTGCAGTTGCTCAACTTTGGCAAAGTTACGGGCCGATAGATATGTTGGTGAATTGTGCTGGTGTGGCTCACCAAAACTCATTTTTGCAAAGCAAATTGCCTCAAGTACAAGAAGAATTATCTTTGAATTTGCTGGGAACATACACCATGACTCATCTGGTGGCTCGACGAATGGTAAAGCGAAACCAAGGAACAATTGTTAATGTATCGAGTTTAATGGGGAAAGTTGCAGCCCCAACAATGGCAACTTATTCAGCGACTAAGTTTGCAATATTAGGATTTACTCAAGCCTTGCGTCGGGAACTTGCACCGCGTAACATCAAAGTAGTTGCACTATTGCCAACATTGACAGATACCGATATGGTGCGAGACTTGCAACTATATCGCGGAGTGATCCCAATGACACCGGAAAAAGTCGCACAAGCATTTGTTAAAGGATTACAAAGAGACTCATCAGAAATCTTAGTAGGTTGGCAAAGTCATCTGGCTATTTGGTGTCAGCGTTTAGCACCTTGGTTATTAGAGGTAGTGTTAAAACTTGCATCACCTCAAACTAAAGTTCCGAGGATACAACGGTATTATCAGAGGTTGGTTAGTATTTGGTAGTTTAATATAGAGACGTTGCAATGCAACGTCTCCGTGGATTTTTAGAAAAAAGTAATAAACCTTATTCCCAACTTAAAAGCCTAAAACCTCATAACCGCGTTATAAATTATTTTGGCTTTGTTGCATAACACTTTTGCGTACAAAAAGAGTCAGAATTCCGCCGACTAGGAGAGCCACTCCCCACCAAAGAGAGTCACCAGGAAGAACTTTTAGTAAAAGTGTAGTCATTCCAGAACTCAGCAGCGACCATCCTAATGTTGTTTGATAACCCATTTAATTAATTCTCATGCTTACTTACTGTTTTAAAATTAATTCTTTATCCAAAAGTATTAATCTACTAAAAGTATTAGAAAATAACTGGTCTAGAGTAGTAGTTTAGATGTTTACTCTCAAATTCTGTAAGTTATGTATGATAAATAATTCCCGCAGAATGTAATAATTCAAAGGTTGATTCTGTAATCGAAAATCCCGATGCTCAAGGAAATATCACTAGAAGACGAAACCCCTCAAAAAAATTTAATCTTAAATGCGATCGCAAATGATCTAGGAGCAAAAGCTTTTGGTATTACACCGGAAAATGTCACAGACATTATACACGAACGCTGGCGTATACTCAAGTCTATTTATCCTGCTTTCAAAAAGTTGTGTCAAAGTAGTTTACAGATACAAGAGTACAGCGCGATGTTGCCGACATTATGGGATTTATGGCTTCCTTTAGCAATGCTAATTGCATCCAGACATGAAAAAATTCAACGTCCTTTTGTACAAGGAATTTTAGGAGGACAAGGAACTGGAAAGACTACAACTTGTAAAGTTCTCAAATTAATTTTGTCACATTTAGAATACCGTACTTTGAGTTTATCTCTAGATGATTTATATAAAACTTATCAAGCACGTTTAATTTTACAACAACAAGACCCTCGTTTGATTTGGCGGGGACCTCCGGGAACTCATGATGTTGATTTAGGAATAAATCTTTTAGATAATATTCTTCAACGTCAAACTATTGTGAGGGTTCCTCGTTTCGACAAATCGCTACATTCTGGAAATGGCGATCGCGCTTTTTTTGAAACAGTAGAAAATATTGATATTGTGCTATTTGAAGGTTGGTTTGTCGGGGTAAAGCCAATTAATTCAGCAGCATTTACTAATCCACCCTCACCGATTATAACGGCAGACGATAAAGTATTCGCCAGAGATATGAACGATAAACTTCACGATTATTTACCCTTATGGCAACGTTTGGATAGTTTAATTGTGTTATATCCGAAAGATTATCGTCTTTCCTTAGAATGGCGCAAACAAGCAGAACATCAAATGAAAGCTAGCGGTAAACCTGGGATGACAGACTTGCAAATTGAAGAATTTGTCAATTACTTTTGGAAAGCATTGCATCCAGAATTATTCATTAAACCATTAATAAATTCTCCATCGGTTGATTTAGTAATTGAAGTTAATCCCAATCATAGTTTTGGGAAAATTGTTAGTTGTTAATTGATAGTTGATAGTTGACAAGACTACTAACTATCATCCAGCATCCGCTAACCACTAAGGGAGTTCCAAATAAAAAAAGATCAATTTTAGATTGGGTAGTGCGAGCATCTTGCTCGCACTACGGTAATTGGATAAATTATTTTTTGGAAGTCCCTAACCACTAACTACTAACCACCATCCACTAACCACCATCCACCATCCACTACCTACTAACAATTTCTTTAAGTAAATCATCAAAAGGTTGCCAATTATCTTCTTGAGAAATTGATTCCCAAACTGATTCAATTATAGGTCTTAAAATTACTGTTTGGGGATTATAATCTTTTAAAATTCGAGGAATATTATCCATTTCATCCCTTGCCATACTATTCAAAATACGGTGATAAATTCCTGCCCAATTAACGAATAGTTCCGATACACCTAAAGATTTTTTAATGTCAGAACCTTCTAAAATATAGTTTGCATCATCTTGCCATTTATGAGAAAAAGTTGCGGCAATATCGGCAAAAAAGTGATGATAACTAATAGGGTAATGCTTGAGAAAATCAATTGTCGCTTTTAACAGTTCATCAGTTTCAGACTTTGGTAGCTCTTGTTCAAATCCCAGCTTTTTCAACATTAATAAACGGTAATTACCCAGAAAATGTTTACCAAATGTTATCAAACTATTATCCATATCAGACTTATCAATTACAACCTTTAGTGGTTCTTGCAACATTTCTAAATTCCACATACAAATATCTGGCTGGTGGATGTAAGAATAACGGCTATAATAATCAAAATATGCTGCGGTAAAATGCGGGTCGTAAGTAGGAATAAATGCATAGGGACCGTAATCAAAACTTTCCCCAGTAATCGACATATTATCGGTATTTAATACTGCATGACAAAAACCAGCAGCCATCCATTGTGCAGCTAATTTCGCGACTCTTTCAACTAATTCCGCATAAAATAAACTATATTTTTCTGCTTCGCTAACTAAATGGGGATAGTAATATTCAATTACATGATCTAAAAGTTGTTTCGTTAAATCTGGACGTTTTAAATAGTTTAAACGTTCAAAAGTACCGAAACGAATATGGGAACGATTCATCCTTACCATAACTGACGAACGAGTGGGGGAAGGTTCATCACCCCGCCACAATTGCATTCCCGTTTCAATTAAACTCAGACAGCGTGAGGTACGTACACCCATACGATGGAGCATTTCCCCCGCTAATACTTCCCTTACCCCACCTTTAAGAGTAAGCATTCCATCACCACCACGGGAATAAGGTGTTCTACCGGAACCCTTCGTACCAAAATCATAAAGTTCGCTTTCAGTACCGCGTACTTGTCCGTAAAGAAAGCCTCTACCATCCCCTAACCTCGGATTATATTCACCGAATTGATAACCGTGGTAACGCATTGCTAACAGGGGTTTACGCTGCTCAAATTTACCAAAAGCTTGAATAAAATCTTCGTCAGTTACTTGCTGTGGGTTCAATCCCAACATTGGAAGCAGTGTATCATTACGAAAGCGGAGTTTGTGAAGCGGGAATTCCTCCGCCATGACTTCATCAAAGTAGTCCGAACCTAAAGATTCAAATGCCGGTTCGTAATTGAGATTGAGTAGGGGGTTAGTAGTTTCAGCCGTTTGCATTACCATTACGGGTAAGTTTGCCATACCTTTTATGGTACATCTGTAAGGGTGAATAGGGAATATTAGTAATTGGTAAATACTGTATTTTTATGAAAAGTAGCTTAGTGTTCTGGATTTAGCTGAATAAATTTGATATGAATACAATCCCTATCTTACATTTATGTCACAAAAATATGTTTAGAAAGATAACCTCTATTTTAACATTTTTAAGCTTGTCTGCTTTGACAATTGTTTCATTGGGAAGCAATTTTGCTTGGAAATATCCGATAGAACTATTAACTCATTTCCGCTTTCAATATTTTATCCTATCACTAATTCTTGCAGGGATTTTATTTGTACTAAATATTCGGCGTTATTTTAAACATAAAATCTTTATTTTCTGTGCCTTAATGTTAGTTGCATTCAATGCAATGGAAGTCATACCCTGGTATTTACCACATTCACAACAATTTGCATATGATGTTTCTTTATTACCAACTCGATTGTTACAGTTCAATATTAATACTCAGAATAATCATTATCAAGAAATTATAGATACTGTTAGATATGAGTCTCCTCAAATTGCTTTATTTATTGAAATTGACCAGAAAGCATTTAATGAATTAAATGATGGCTTGAAAGATATTTTACCTAATACCTTTAGAAGCCCCGTTGGTGGATTAGCTCTATTCAGTAATTTACCTATTAAAAATGCGCGGGTAGAGGACTTCAATACAAAGAATTATAATTTAATTGCAACTTTACTAATCGATGGTGAACCTGTAGAATTTATTGGGACTCATCCTTCTGTACCCGTAAAACCCTCAACTTTTCATCAACGCAATATTCAGTTAGCAGCATTAAGTGATTACATTACAAAAATCAAAGCTCCGTTGATTGTAGCTGGAGACTTTAATGTAACACCTTGGTCGCCTTATTATAAAAGATTGGTGACAAAAACTAATTTACATAATACCCGTTTGGGTAATGGAATTTTACCTAGTTGGATACGAAGGGCATCATATTTACATTATCCACAATGGCTGGTATTTATAATGGAAAAATATTTCAGTATTCCTATCGACCATTGCTTTGTTAGTAAGCATTTTCAAGTTGCGATAGTTGATATTGGAAATAGTTCTAATTCTGACCATTCTCCAGTTATTAGTGATTTGATATTCAAGGGAAAAAGTTGAATACAAAATCAATAACATAGAAGTCGGGTTTTGACTAGAAATATCCATAACAAACTTATAATCATCATAAAAATCCGACTTTTTACCCCCCAGAAAAAATGGAATTATTCACCAATAATCGCATTAATTCTTTGACGAGATGTTTTAACTATTGATTGAATACGAGCTTTTTGTTTTGGTGTTAATTTCATCGATTGAATTATTTTTGTTCTTCCTTCTTTTGTTTTTAAAGATTGCATAACTTGACTGCGTTGCGCTTTAGTAAAGACGTTACCAATTTGTGTAAATGCTTCGTCTCGAATTGCATCTACTTGTTTACGCTGTTGCGGAGTTAATCTTTTATAAACACGTGGTACTGCATAGCCAGTTGCTTGTATTGTCAGTGGTATTAAAATATATCTAGGTATTAAGGCTTCGGCTTTTTTGGCAGAAATTCCAGTTAAAAATACACTGACAAGTGCAGCACTCAAAAATACCGACAGACGCTTTGTTGATTTACTAAACATTGAGATAAACCCCTTAATTAATTTTGGATTTTAGATTTTAGATTTTGGATTCATGATTATCTGTAGGAATCCGGCGTTGAATATTGAATCATATGGCAGTACACTTAACTGTTTCCGAATCCCTATTCCCTAATCCCTGCTCCCTATTCCTTACAACTTATCCAAAAATAAAACCGGATTCCTATACTTGTCAACTTCTTCTGTAATCTGATTTTTTAAGCTTCCCATTTAGGATTAATCAAACTTGTTAAAATATGGTCTTGCCATTGACCGTTAATTAATAAATAATCTCTAGCATAACCTTCTACCACAAATCCTAATCTTTTGAGTAAATTACCGCTACTTTGATTGTGAGGCATATAATTTGCCATAATCCGGTGCATTTTTAACTCATTAAATACATAATCAATGCTAGCTTGTAGGGCTTCCGTCATATAGCCTTTACCTTGTTCTTTTTCCGCCAAACTGTAACCTACAGTACAAAATTGTGCGATACTCCTGATAAAAGTTCCGAAATTAATAGTTCCAATTATTCTAGACTCAGTTTGAGAAAAAATCAGCAATCTTAATGACTGTCCTTGGAGAAATTCACTGATTCCTCTTTCTACTTCACTATTCCAATATGCTTCTGTAAAAAAAGATTCTGGCCATATAGCATAAAAAGGAGTCAGATAAGCTTGATTGTCAGTATAATATTTGATAATTAATGGTACATCTTCCTGATTAGCCAGTCGTAACAATAAGCGTTTAGTAACTATGTATGGCTGTTGCAATTCCATTTATTTTCAGAACTTATTAGCAAAAAACAATAATATCTGTGAAAAAACAAGCATGATTAAGAACATATTTGAGATTGTTCTATTTTTCTCATTCTTGCTGCAACTGGGTCAAATTTTTTGTCGAATAAAGTGTAATTGTTGTAACAAGAATTAGTTAGATTAGCATTGTTTAATTTAGTTCGACGTAAATCGGCACCACGCAAATCCGCATTCTTAAAATTAACACCTTGCAAATTGTTGAACCGGAAATTTATTCCTTGTAGGTTAACTCCAGATAAGTTTACACCCATTAACAAAGATACTTGTTTTTCTGCGGAAATTTTGAGCAATTGTGTATCTTGTAAAAACATAATCACAAAACCCTTGCGTATCGGGTCAAGTTCCTCTAAAGTTGCTTGAGTCATTGCCCGAAAAGTAACCGCTTTTGTTCTAATTGATTGCGGATTTTCTTCTAAAATTGTCGCTGTCATCGTTTTCAGATAATCTGATAACACCTGTTGACGATATACATTAGTAGTTATCGCTACATTCCCATATCCTGGTATGAATTGATCTACTGGTTGACCAAATCTGTGTAAGAAAATACCAATCGTCAGAGCCAAAAATATAACACAACTTGTTACTAATAAAATTAAAGATTTATCAGCTTTTTTGGGAACTTCCACCAAATTAAAGGTTGATTTCAAATTTTTTACCTTGCGGAAAAAATAACCACCCAGCTTAGTAGATTTCGTTGTACTATAGACTTCATCTAATTTGATAATTTGTTGAGATTGTGTATTCATAGTTAGTTTTGCTAAAATAAAATGTAGCTCAGTTTACTTTTATCTCAGAGTAATTGCTTACCCTAAATAATGTACCAGAGGATTTCTAGAAAAAAAGTAGGTTGAATTATCAAAATAGATGAGATGATTGAGAAAAAAATAATTATTAATATACGGTTTGTTGCAGTAAGTGATAATTAATAATTGTTGATTAATAATTGTAAAAAGGATTATTTGCTCTGTGGGAATACGCTACGATTGGCAAGAACCAGAAATACGCGCAATATATGACACGCCAATGCTAGAGTTGATTTATCAAGCTGCTAGCATACATAGAGAATTCCACGATTCGAGAAAGATACAGGTTTGTAAACTAGTATCGATAAAAACCGGCGCTTGTCCTGAAGATTGTAGTTACTGCGCTCAATCTTCCCGATACAAAACAGAAGTAAAACCACAATCGCTATTAGATAAGCAGACAGTAGTTGATATCGCCAAGCAAGCTAAAGAAAGCGGTGTCAGTCGGGTTTGTATGGGTGCTGCTTGGAGGGAAGTACGGGATAATTCTCAATTCGAGCAAGTTCTAGAGATGGTAAAAGAAGTTACAGCATTAGATTTAGAAGTATGCTGCACTTTAGGAATGCTCAATGAATCACAAGCAAAGCGTTTGGAAGATGCAGGACTTTACGCTTATAATCATAACCTCGATACTTCCCAAGACTATTACAGCACCATTATTACCACTCGCACTTATGGCGATCGCCTCAATACAATCAACAATGTTCGTCAAACAAATGTTACCGTATGTTCCGGTGGTATCCTGGGTTTAGGCGAAAGCGTTGACGATAGAGTTTCCATGTTATGCACTTTATCAAACCTGCAACCCCATCCAGAATCCGTACCCATCAACATTCTTTCTCAAGTCGAAGGTACACCGTTAGAAAATCAGCCCGATGTACCCATCTGGGAAGTAGTGCGAATGATAGCCACAGCCCGTATTATCATGCCAAACTCCGATGTGCGCTTGAGTGCGGGGAGATCGAGACTTTCTCAAATAGAACAAGCAATGTGCTTTATGGCAGGTGCAAACTCCATATTTTCCAGCGATGACGGACATATGTTAACCGTTACCACACCTTGTCCCGGATACGATAGTGATCAGGAAATGTTGAGTTTATTGGGCTTGGAAATGCGAGAAAGCAGGTTAAAGGTTAACAGTTGACAGTTGACAGTTGACAGTTGACTAACTCTTAACTCTTAACTCCTAACTCCCCCATGCCCTATTACAATTAAAGTAGCTTAACGGCACGTAAACCGAAGAGCAAACCAGCAGCGATGCCAGTAAACAGAACTAAGAAACCAATATATGAAACTACAGCAAGCATTTATTTTTCTCCAAAATCATTCATAAATCTATTGAAGCATTAGTTATGGGGGATTGGGAATGGGGCATGAATTAAGAGTTAAGAATTATTTCTTCCCCCCTTCCCCCC
>NZ_JADEWL010000303.1 GCF_015207665.1 Plectonema cf. radiosum LEGE 06105 | reverse complement strand
AAAAAACCGCAGGGGTCGATGGTATAAAATCACTGAAACCTGCACAACGCCTTAAATTAGTCCAAGAACTGGTAGTAAGTGACAAAGCTTCTCCCACGAGAAGAGTATGGATACCTAAGCCAGGAAAAGATGAAAAAAGACCTCTTGGGATACCTACAATAAAAGACAGAGCAATTCAAACCTTGGCGAAAATGACAATGGAACCTCAATGGGAGGCAAAATTTGAGTCAAATTCGTATGGGTTTAGACCAGGACGCTCATGTCACGATGCAAGAGAAGCAATATTCAACAGTATCCGGCACAAAAGTAAATTTGTTCTTGATGCTGACCTGAACAAATGTTTTGATTTTATCGACCATCAAAAACTTCTCCAAAAGCTCGAAACATTCCCTTCTATGAGAAGGCAAATTAAAGCCTGGTTAAAATCTGGTGTAATGGATGGGCTGGAATTCAACCCAACAGAACGCGGAACACCACAGGGCAATGCTATAAGCCCCCTTTTAGCAAACATCGCCCTTCACGGATTAGAAGAGGAATTAAAAAAGGCGGCTGAAAAATTCAACATCAAAAATAAAAACGGAACACAAGTCGCCAAAAGAGATAAGAGAAATGCCCTAAGTATCATTCGTTATGCAGACGACTTTGTGATTCTCCATGAGAATTTAGAAGTATTGAAAACGATAAAAACTATGGCTCAAAAGTGGTTAAGAAACATGGGTTTAGAATTGAATACCAAGAAAACGAGAATAGTTCATACATTAAAAACCATAGGATGTTACCAACCTGGGTTTGATTTCTTAGGTTTTAATATAAGACAATTCAAAGTTGGAAAATATACCAGCGGTAAAAACTCCAAAGGTAAATTACTTGGGTTCAAAACTATCATCACTCCAAGCAAATATTGTCAAGAAAATCACCGGAAAGAACTGAGAATAGCCATAAAGAAAAGCAAGGGATTAAAACAATCCGACCTTATTGCAAAATTGAATCCCATTATTAGAGGATGGACAAATTACTTCTCCACAGAAGTTAGCAAAAAGGTTTTTGATGAAATGGCACACTTCACATTCTGGAGACTGATGTTCTGGGCTAGGAGAAGACATCGAAATAAAGGAAGGAAATGGTCTAAGACCAAATATTTTCACGAAATCGATGGTCGAAGCTGGGTTTTCGCAGTAAAAAATGGAGAAGAGTATTATCGACTCATTAACCATGCGGACACAAAAATTGTAAGACACGTCAAAGTGAAAGACAATGGTAGTCCTTATAACGGAGACTTAAAATATTGGGGAACCCGAATGGGTAAAAATCCTTTGTTGCCAAAGAAGGTTGCAAAACTACTCTTTGAGCAGAAAGGAATCTGTAAACACTGTGGACTGTATTTCAGGGAAGAAGATGTAATGGAGGTAGACCATATAATCCCCCGTTCTAAAGGAGGAAGGAATACCTATGAAAATTTACAACTTCTTCACGTACATTGTCACGATGAAAAAACCCGAATAGACGATGCGCTATAAAGGTCGATGCTCTTAGTTAAAGGCACTTGACGAGGAGCGTAGTGAAGCGAAAGTTTCACGCTACGTTCTGGAGACCAATGGGGTTGGTGACAACCTCATTGAGTTTAAT
>NZ_JADEWL010000128.1 GCF_015207665.1 Plectonema cf. radiosum LEGE 06105 | reverse complement strand
TTCGAGCGATCGCGCTGAGTATGAAAAAGCAAAATCAAGAGCAGAAGTAAAAGTTTTTTCAAGAGCAAGAATATTGGACATCGTAAATGTTGATATATTCTTCTTAAAAATTAATTTAGGCTTGTCGGTTCTTAACCGATTTAACTTCAAACTTTGAACGAGCGGTTTTATCAGGTGACAACTCTATTAAATCAGTGAACAGTGAACAGTAAACAGTGAATAATGAATAATTTATAAGTTTCAACTGATAACTGATAACTGATAAAATCTTGATTACACTTCAGCTAAACTAGTTAACAAATTTTTTACTAATATTGATGTCCACCGGGGTACGTGTAGAATAGGACACGTTGTAAACTTTTGTTAAATTACTTGCAATAATGCAGGTTGTGTAAGCTTAAAGCACGATGGGGACATTCTACGATGCTCAAGCCGATTCGCTACAGTTGCAATTCCATAGTAGCATCAAGTGGAACGTGCAGTACAAGCGTATTATCGTAATTTGTGATGATACTCCGTTATTTAGCCAAGTAGTGCCAAGCGCCATGATTAAATCAGTGAACAGTGAACAGTGAATAGTAAACACGGGCGCATGGTGTTCTATTTAAAGCCGCCACCAACGCCGACCACCTTCTTTTCACTGTGACTAAACAGTAATGGTTATTCTTGATTCTCAAAAATTACAGAATTTTAAGTGTGGGAATTAAATGCTCTGCTAATTTAGCCATCTGAATAGCATTGCACCCATTCTTATAAGCAAACTCAATCGATTTTCCCGCTCCCAAGGCAGCGTAAAAACCAATTGCAAATTCTATGCTGGCTTTGTCGGAAATTTCCTTTTTCATTCCGATAACATAAGGAATATGTTGAGCAATGCCTTGGGCTTGTACTTCTGAGTAACAGGCGTTGAGAACAACACATTCAATTGTCTTGGCAAACAATTTAAAAAGTTGAGCCAATGCAAGAGTCTCTACTAGCTGCACATTTCCGGTTTTATCCTCCAATGCTAGACCATCTTCTCCCGTACCGTGTCCGCTAAAGTGAATAATTTGCGGTTCAAAATCCAAAAGTGCTTGAGACACATCCCGCACCCGCACAGCCCAGCGCTGCTTGATCTCAAATTGCTCCCGTTGTTTAGCCCGTTGCAATAAAGCATCAATTTCTCGAACTTCTTCATCCAGTCGTAGAGATGAGGTGGTTTTGGGATTGGCTGCAAGAATCAGAATTGTTTTGACAAAGGTGTTAGTTTTGTTAGCTGCATCAGTAAATGAGTAATCGTTGAAAATTCCACCTTTCTGAGTTCCTCCGTCCCCTGCAAAACCACCGCCGAATTTAGCGTTACTGAGATTGTATTTGTCTGACATAAGTTGAAACTAATCTACTAACTCTTCAATAAATGACATCATGTTTTTAGCAAGCGGATGGTTAATTGCGGTTTTAAGCGCTTCTGTTCCACTTGCGTTTAGAGCAGCAATAACCGTTGCTTTCAAGGTTGTATTATTCTCAATTGCCTCAATCGCTTGATTGACAACTGCTCTTTTATTAGCACTGGTTGTAGTTGGATTGGTGGCTTCTAGTTGCTGCAAAAGTTCCTGAATTTTTGTTGCTGCTTCGGTTAGACTGGGATTTGAGGAATAGTCGTAGAGTGTTCCTCCTGACTGAGTTCCCCCAGTACCAGCGAAGCCACCACCAAATTTTGAGTTGTTAAAGGTGTAATCTGATTTCTGTGACACAATATCTCCTTGATAGTAGTTGTTAGGACGCTTTTCCATACGCGCAACTCGTCGATTCATTTCATCTAATTGGCCATCGCCTTGTTGTTGAGGCATTTCTCTTGAGCTAATCAAGAACCTTGTAATACGCGACAAAAAGTTGTTACTTTTGTGCAGTTCTTCAATCGACTGCTGAATCCTATCGGCTTCAGTAGCCATCCCTTGCTCCATGAATAAACTTCTAGCTATTTCCAATTTTTTGATAGCTTTTTCTTTGTTACCTTGCTTGTAGAGTATAGTTCCCAGAGCAGTATAAGCTGCTGCGACCTTAGAATTAATACGAATTGCTTCTTCAAATATAGATATAACTTCTGTGTTTGGATAATCTTGCTGTTTTAAGTCATTTCCTAAGCTAGTGTAAGCTACTGCTACGGCTTCATCTGTAAGTTCTAAAGCTGTTTGTACATTCTTTAATTGATAGTAAATTTTTCTGTTAATACTATTTGGATTTTGCTCAATTGCTTTTTCCAGTTCTTGTTTATATTGCTCTATTCTTGATTCGTAATCATTATAAAGCTCAAAATTTTCATTTTGAATATTCATAGCTTGCTTTCGCAATATTCCTAATTTTATTGATAATAATCTGGTCACAGAACATCAAACATCAAAAATTCGCAATTACTTACTGTTCAATATTTTTGAAATTCACGCCTAATGTGAATTAAAAATAACCTTATCCTAAAAGGGCTTTGAAGCCTGCTTAAATCCCTATTCTAAAATTATCAACGTAATAATAGTGGTTTGATAACTTGATTAACATTAGACGTAATTCACAAAATTCAAATTTTTTCTGAGAGTAACAGAAGCTGTTCAGTGGCGATAGGCTACGCCGACACCTGAAAGGTCGCCCTTTATAGATAGATGTAAACAAACCTTGCGATTTCTTAAGAGAAGATTATTACTCTGTGGGAGCAGATGTTGCTTCACGTACAACTATGCCTACCGCAAACCCATTTAACAAGACACCTGTTTGCCGAGATTGCTCCATATTTGCTTGCTGAGCTATTGCTAGCAGTTCATCAGTGGATTTTTGATTGACTCCTGATAAAATAGCCTTGCGTACTTGAGTATAGACGGCTTCTTGGGCATTTTTTTTTGCCTGGGGAATGTCAACATTCGCATTTAGTACTATAACACCTCCTTGCTGCTTGGCAATGCCACCAATTCCTCTTGCAACATCATCTCCTTGATGCTTGGCAATGCCACCAATTCCTCTTGCAACATCATCTCCTTGATGCTTGGCAATACCACCAATTTCTCTTACAACATCATCTCCTTGATGCTGAGCAATACGACCAGCTATTCTTAGAACATCATCTCCCAATGTTCCTATGAATGTGCCTAAAACAGCAAGTGCAGCAACAATTTTTGTTTTCACCTTTCTTTACCTCTAGAACTGATGCATTTTCAATATTTTGATTGCGTGGTGAAAGCCATAGTAGACATAAATCACCTCAGCTTAGTAGGGCTTTTAAACCTAAGAACATAAGCCCTCCTTCTATTTGTTATATGGGTACAAGTGAAATCAACTTATGCACTTAATAAAATGAAACGTGAATTTATAGATAGGTGAAACATTTTGCAGCCGCAGTGCAATTGCTCCGTATATACAGACAATCAGTAGACCGAAAAGTCTTGTGATCACAAAAAATGGTAGCTTACGATACATTTTTGAGAAAAACCTCAAAATCTGTTTGCTAGAAATGAACGATAATCATCATGTATTAAATGTAATGACAACTTAACTTTATGAACAGCATAAACAAAAAACTTTCGTCCGTGCATTCGTCTTTTTGATTTTTAGGTGGGTGATTGTTTGTCAAATACTTGTGCCAGAAGAGTTTCAGTATAATTAATTGATGTAGTAGTTTTGAATGTGCTGCTGTTATTGACTTCTACTAAGTAACAGTTCCAACTTTCACATATATCATGTATACATACGCTCCAACCTATAGATATTGTGTGAAGCTATTGAGAATAACTTTGTCTCTTAAAGGATAAATAGCGATTCAAATCTTTATTAGTAGCCATATAAATTGGAATAATGGTGCAAAGACCCACCATAATTAAGCTTCCAACAACGAGAATGATGGAAAGCTTTGAAGCAAGTACCAAAACCATCGCAATTAGAAGCACAGCCAGCAAACTACAGATACCCATCAAGAGATAGAAAGCCCACTTGCGCCCCTGCAAAACAAAATACATCACTACGATTGTTAGTAAGATGCGTCCAATCGCCCATTTATCCCGTGCAATCACCACTAGCGTTGCATCCAGAATACAAAGCAGCACGAACAAAGTTATTAATATATTTCGGGCTTTCAAAGCAGATGGATCGAGTTGGAGCATAACTTTTAAATGATGTGTTAAGAATAAAATTAGAAAAAATCTAAGTTACTTAGCCTGTGATTGAGAAATTTTTTTGATATCATGCATTAAAAAATATATTAACTCCAAGGAAGGCACCAGACTTCAATTTCTCATAGAAAGCTGCACTAATACCAATAACTAACAAATGACTCATGGAAACTTTCTAACCTCACAAACAAAAGAGATAGTGAAAATTATCGCTCGACATCCCGAAAATAAACTTATTCCTATAAAATTTCTTACTCATCCCAGTTGTATTCCACCACATCAAGCGGTAAAATTTTGCGTTATTAGAAGCAATATTTATACAACTGCAATATACCAATCGTGAGCCAAACTCGCATCATCGCCTTATTTAACCAAAGCGGGGGGGTAGCCAAAACAACGCTGACTCAAAACCTCGGCTACCACCTTGCACTCAAAAAACGCCGCGTTTTATTAATAGACATGGACCCGCAAGGAAGTTTAACAACTTTCATGGGTTTAGAACCCGATACTTTATCACAAAGCATTCAGCAAGCAATTGTTGACAACAAACCACTACCAATCTACCCAGAACTAATTCACGGGATGGCGCTCGTCCCTGCCGACATTAATCTTGCCGCTAGTGAAATGCAGCTATTTAGCGCGATCGCTCGCGAGTATCGTCTCAAAAATGCGTTGGCGAAGCCGACCGAAGGTATCGCGAAAGTTCAAGATAACTACGACTTTATTTTGATTGACTCGCCCCCATCGTTGGGTTTACTTAGCATTCTTAGTCTAACTGCCGCTACTCATATTCTGGTTCCCATTCAATGCCAATTCAAATCCTTTAAAGGAACCGAACTTTTACTTAATACCGTCTCCCAAGTCCGCGCCCATACAAACCCGATATTGCAATTTGCTGGATTTGTCCCCACAATGTTTGATAGCCGTACCGCTCAAGAATCGCGTACCGTCAAAGCAGTTCAAGAACAACTATCAGATATCGGTACAGTTTATCCACCAATTCCTAAAACTATTGCTTTTGCAGATGCATCAGAACACCGATTACCGTTAGCATTATTTGATAAAAATCATAACGCCGTCAGCGTACTAAAAAAAATCGCCAACAGCTTAGATAAACTTGAAGTGAAATCGTGACTAAAAAACGTAACGAACCCTATGCCGCTATCAAAAAACCTGTTGACTTATTGTTTGGTAGCGCTGCGCCTTCTACTCCAGAAAATCAATTATTACCCAACACCATTCTCTTAGCCCAAATCAAATTACCAAGCTATCAACCCCGCCGCTACTTCGACCCACAAAAATTAGAAGAATTATCAGCGTCAATCAAAGAACTAGGTATTCTCGAACCCCTCCTGGTGCGTCCCCTACCAGATAATAACTATGAACTAGTTGCCGGGGAACGCCGTTATAGGGCAGCCCAAATGGCAGGACTAACCGAAGTACCCGTAATCGTCCGCGATATGGACGACACCATTACTCATCAGGTGCGCTTAGTCGAAAACCTCCAGCGCGAAGACCTCAACCCCTTAGAAGAAACTGAAGGGATTTTAGAACTATTAGCAATGCGTTTGAATATAAGCTCTCACGAAGCTATAAAACTACTGCAAAAAATGGAAAATGAAGCTAAAGGGAAAGTTACCCCTAACGTTAGGGGTAATTCTCAAGGCTTGATGATTGAAGAGTTATTCGTCTCCCTAGGACGAATGAAATGGGACTCGTTTGTCAAAAATCGTCTCCCCCTACTCAAACTTCCTCAAGATGTATTAGAAGCGCTGCGTTCTGGAAAAATCGAATACACCAAAGCCCGTGCGATCGCCAAAGTTAAAGACGAACATCATCGGCATGATTTGTTAGAAGATGCGATCGCAAAAAACTTATCTCTAGTTCAAATCAACGAACGCATTAAAGCAACCGGCAATGTAGCAGCAACAGTACATCCCCTAAAAGAACGTTATAAAACTGCACTACCGCTCTTGCAAAAATCTAAGGTGTGGGACAATCCCAAAAAGCAGAAAGCGTTAGAAAAACTATTAACTCAAATTGAAGGACTGATTGAAGAATAATATTACCCTTGTGGGTACCATAAACTTTTCGTAATCTAATTAATTTAATTTGATGAATTACTTAGTAAACAAATTAAAGGTAAAGATTATGACAGTTACTACAAGCAATCAACTCAACAAGCCAGTACTAAAAATTGGTTCTACAGGTGAAACAGTAAAAGAATTACAACAGCTACTTTTAGATTACGGGATGTATGTATACCTTAACAGTCATGGTGCTTGCGAATATCCCGGTACTGAAGTTATCGACGGTATATTTGGTCCAAAAACAGAAAACGCAGTAAAACTGTTTCAAGGCAAAATGTTTTTAGTACAAGACGGAATTGTTGGCAACAAAACCTGGCGGTCACTTTTTAAAGGCGCACCTGTTGATATGCCTGTATTAAAAAAAGGTAGCACCGGAGCATTAGTTAAGCAAATGCAAGAACGTATAGCTCTTGCTGGTTACTATGGTGGTGCAATTGATGGCATTTTTGGTTCTCAAACAGAAACAGTCATCAGAAATCTACAACAAAACACTGGTTTACCAATTGACGGAATAGTTGGCGTTCGGCGCAGCCGTGCGGCTGATCGCACTTGGTTTGAGATTAGCAAGATTAACACAATTTTCTGTTAACAGTTACCAGTTACCAGTTATTCTTTATCCTCGTCATCCTTATCTTTATTTTTCAATCCTAATATCAATGGGGTTAAAGCCGTCACAATTGCTGGAATTAATACCAGATAATCATATGTCGTTGGTTGAATTGCCTGGGGAGTTGGAATATCGCCTGTAGCCGGAACGCTAATGTAGTTTCCAGACGAGATTTCGTGAGAATTATTTGGTAGCATAGGTATAAGGAAAAATTTCATATTTCTGTCAAAACTAAGTGGCATTAGTTTTAATAGGTGAATAATTGACCCAGTGGTGAGTGCTTTCTCATTGCTGGGTTATTCAGTATCAGTGAACAGTTATCAGTAAACAGTAAACAGTAAATAATGAATAGTGAATAATCAACAATTTATAGAACCCATTTGGGATCTATTTAACTAGTCGCCAATCTTTTAAGCATCAGTCGGACAAAGCAGAGATTAATTTTAGCGGTAGAATGTTCAAGAGTTCTTTCAAAGTTTTTGACTAAACTTTTACACCTTTCCATCCAGGCATTGGTTCTTTCTATTACCCACCTTGCTTTGACTGGAACAAAGCCAGTTTTTCCCTCTCGTTCTTTCTGAAGTTTAGATGGTTTCGGTGATAGCTCAAATCTAATCTTGGTCATTATCTGTGGATAAATTTTTTTCAACTCTTGCTCTAGTCTTTCGGGATGGTACCCGTTGTCAAGAAGAATAGTGATTTTGGGAATATTGACAGGTTTAGATTTGAAATAATCAATATTGTCAGATAACATTTCAATCAATCCAACATCATCAGATACTGAAGCTTTCGTACAATGAGTGAAAAAAGGAAACCCCAAGGAATCTACAGCTAAGTGCCTTTTAATACCATTTGTAGATTTGTAAAAACAAAATCCCTTGGATTCTACACTTGCATTACAAGTATTTTTTACCGCTTGTGAATCAATAATGATTAGGGTTGTCCACTTGGTTTTTTTTTACCTGTTGCCGTACTTGACCATGCAGAACCGGAACGTATGTTCTCAATTATTCCTTGTTCTCTCCACTGTTTGTAATGCCAAAACACAGTTGAATAGGGAGGCAAGTATGCAGGGCAAATCACACCAATTACAGCCATTCTTTAGCTGATAAAGAACCCCATCTAAAATTTCTCTCTTACTCCAAGTTGGGGGTTTGGTTCTCTTTTTCTTAGGTAAAAGGGGTTCAATAATTTCCCACTCTTTATCCGTCAAACTGCTTGAATAGACCATTGTTCCTTAATTCACTCAAGTTGTGGAAGGTGCGAAGCACCTTCCACAACTTGCTGTTTCCGGGCGTTCTGCTTGCAGCAGCGCTTCGCTATCGCATTACTGAATGTGTATTTGGTAATCACCATTTTGGATTATTATACCGGAGAATGTAAAGATACCAAATGGGTTCTATAAACGTGACTGATAACTGATAACTGTTAACTGTTAACTGTTAAAGTATCCGATGGGGATACGATAACTGTCCGCCAGACAAATAAAGAGATGAAAATCAGATTCTGCGGCATTGATGCACCTGAAAGTCAACAACATTTAGGAAATAATGCTACCGTTTATCTTCAAAAGTTAATTCAAGAAGCTGGGAATCAAGTGATGGTTTCTCAAGTTGAGCAAGATAGATATGGTCGAATTGTTGGGGAAGTTTTTACCTTACTCCCCGATGGACGTGAAAAGTTTCTCAACGAAGAGATGGTAAGGGCTGGATTTGCGTACCACTACGCAAGGTATTCAAATAACTGTTTTAATAAGATAAGTTTAAAAGATAAGTCTATTGTTTTTAAAAAAACCATTAAATAACCTCGAATCATACTTATCGTCAATACAGTTATTCTTTACTCATTATTTCGCTGAGTTTGTATAGCAATCCGGAATATTCATGAGAAAATATTGAGAGGATTTAAGAGGGTGTTTGAAAAATTTTGTTTGAAAAATCAAGGACATAACCACCATCCATTTCGAGTAATTTTTCTAATTTCAGCTTTTCAATACTTGTTAAATTTGATATTTTACATCCAATCAAAAGCAAAAAAAGTGAGTTTTCCCACTTTTCAAGGTTATCGTTCCATTCAAAAATCTGACTTTAAATTAACGACTTATATCTTGATACTTAACTGGTTGGATGACTTTTAGCGAGTTAAACTCGACTACTCGTTTCACAGCATCTTGCGGTTCAAAATCTAAGTCTATTTGCTGACAAACTGATTCCTCAATCCACACAATGCGGCTAACACAAAATTGATCGAGATTGTCACGAATTTCATCCTTATTGCACTTTAAAACAGGAAGCTAGTTTCCTAGCATTCATACTGAAAACAACGCGGTAAATAGCGTCTGTAACATTTTTATAAATCCAAGTTCGATAGTTATCCGAGATTTCTGGGTGCCGTTCTAAGTATGCTTTGATTGAGTCGGTTAGGGTGCGTCGAGCTATCTTTCTTTTGAGTTTTCCACCAAAAGTTTATCAAGTCTGTCATTGGCATATGAAAGCAAGCTGGGTGCAGGGAGCAACGCCAGAAACCAAACCCACAGTGCCTCTATTACAGTTCCTTGGGGAACCTTGTTTGATAAAAGTATGGACGCACCTACTAAACTAAAAGTTAGTGAAGTTCCGTCGCAGACATCGCAAGGTTGAAGCTGTAGCGCGATCGGCGTAAGCGTTCTTGAGTAAGGCTTAATTCTATTGATGATACTGGTATTTTAATTGGGGGAAAAGTAGCGAAGCTGTCACCAGCCGCCACGCAACGCCCAAAACCTTTACTGTCGTTGGAACCATAACATTGCCGCTTTGGCACGGTTATGCTTCTAATTCAATAGGGCAAAGTTATGCTTCCAAATTCCTATAATCCTTACACGTTAATGTCACTGGAAGCATAACTTGGCAGCTTCGGACAACTTATGCTTCCAATTAGCTATCGGACAAATTATGCTTCCAAAAAAAACAATTTTGTAAATCAAAAAAATAATTTATCATCAATATCAGGATTACATATCTAATGGGGAGGAAGTGATTCTAGATGATAGCTTCCAGAAATCATCAATAGTATGTTTGATATAGCTCATAGATTCATGTATTCGTTTTTTAGAAATCTGAGAATTTGATAATTCTAAGGTTTCTAATTCTTTAAGTTGGAAATAAGTAATAATTTGTCTGTAAAATCTTCTATTTTCATCCTCATATACTTCACTATTAAAAGCAATTAGTGAACCAAGAATCTTGATTAGCTCTGATTGTAATTTAATTTCTGAGTGGTATGAAGTATGTGATTTGACTTGATATTTATCCACATCTCCTAACCATTCTCCACAATAATTGCAATATCCGATTCGTGAATTAGGAGCTATTATAGATAATTTATGATTACATTGAGGGCATTGTGTAATCAAAGGATAATGATGTTGAGAACATAGAGCAACTGGTTTAAAAGACCAAATCAATGGTTCGTATATAGGCAGTTTTTTTTGATGCCAATAGCCATAACATAATGGACACCAAGCTTTAGAGTCACGAAGTAAATAAACATAAGTTATTAACTCATGCCAATACATCATAGTTAGACAAGTTAAATCACTACGTTTTGTAAGATTTTCTAGAGATTCAACTAATTTAGATGTATACCAACCGCTAAAATTTAGTGACTTAATATGAGAACGATTTGTAAAAGTTCTACCGATAATCCCTTTATACTTCGTCGATGAATCTTCTTGTCTCCAAAAAAGTGGATAAATTTTATGCTTAATTAATTTATCCGGAGTAACGCAATGAACTTCAGCCAAACGAATGAGATAACTCATTAAACTTTCACATTCAATAGTTCCAACATTGATTGGTTCTAAAAAATATAAAGTACTACGTTCTATAATATCCAGAGTATACAAATCATAATTTGGATATAAAGTTAAATTCTCAAACTGCATTGTCTCTCCCAATTGAGTCTCGTCTTGGTTTACGAGTTCCAACTGATTTTTTTCGTTTTTTTGGTTCAATCTGTTGAGATTTGGTTTCAGATTTTAAACGATAATTCTGTCTAAATATAGGTGGACTACGTAAACCTAAATCTTGATATAGCTCTTCTATTTTTCCTTCAATTTCTGCATATCTAGCTTCTCCTTGTTTAATATGTTTGAGAATATTACGACATTGACCAACTGATAAAGCCCTTTTCTCTAAATGCTTAAGTGTAACAGTAGAAGCATTTTCATTTAATGCTTCTCCCAGAGCGTTTCTTGACCAATTTTTTAATATTCCAACACATCCTAAGCTACGTGAATATAGATACTCCCAATGTGATAAAAAATCTGGTGGTTCTGAAGTTGGTATTTGACACTGAAAATTCCAAATTACTGAATGCCAAATTTCTCTATCTTCTGTGAATTCGGCATTATAACGAGGTAAGTGAACGTAAATGCTACGACGGCTTAATTGGTCTCCTATATCATGAAGGGTTAACAAATCATATGTACCAATTAATCCATGTAAAACTTGAGTAATATTTGCTAATGATTTAATTGCTTCAGGTACATCTGTTAGTTTTCTTCCACTAGCTACAGCTAGTAAATGATGAGCTTCATCAATGAAAAAAATTTTAGGTTTTCTTTGTTTTAAAGCTTGTTCTAATGCCCATCCCAATTCAGTTTCTAAAATTGATGGTTTAATAATTAATTGACCGTACTTATTATGATATACACCAGAAGTCCCATAATTTATTTTATGTTCAATTAGCTCTGGTGCTTCTGCGAGTGCATATAAACAACGTTTAAGATGGTCTTTAAAGTTAAATAACCCTCCAGAAAATAAACGTGCTTCAATACTAGCAACAGGAATATAACCAAAGTTAGTTTTTAATAAAGGTAAAGATGATTCAATTATCCACTGTTCTATTAATAGACGTAATTTAGTTTTACCTACCCCTGTTGGACCAACAATAAAAATAATCCGTGAATCTCCGCAATCATTTATAATTGGCTTGAGAGTTTCAAAAGCCATATCCATATAGGGATGTGCCATTGTATATGAGTCATAATAAGCCAATTTTTCTGATGCTGACGCTGTATGATATTTAGATGGAAATTGTTGTTTATTTTCCATATATTAATACCTAATACTTGTTAAAAAACTGTAGTTTATCTTGGTTGATAGATTCTTTATGTTCTATATATGAATTATTATTTTGCTTGATATCTTGATTGGATAATTCAATATCTTCTAAATTGCTGTAAGGATTAATATTTGATAAATCACCATCCATTATTTGAAAAACTTCTTTGTTTTGTAAATCTTTTAAACGTTGTGTTAGTAAAGCTTCTTCTGCTTCAGTACTAGCCATAAATTCAGCTAATTGTTTACAACGAATTTTATAAGAACTCGCATGGTTCTGCATTTGTTTCTTTAACTCAGCAGTAGCTAACTGTATTTCTTTCTCGGAACGTCCTCTAAATAAAGGATAGTATTCGCTAATACATTCGACCCAAATTCCTTGAACATAAGCGTATGCAACTCCAGCATTAAATGGGTCATATCTAACATTAACCTGGGTTCTTGAGACGTTTGGGTCACGAAATGTTTGATTCCAATAGTATTTATTATCTATTTTTATTCCTTTACCCGGTTGAACTAAAGCTTTACCTTTTTTTGTTGTGGGTAAAGTTAAAATACGGAAATTATCGTCATAAGGAATTAGACGACTGTTACGGCTACCGAATTGGTTAATTCCTGTCAAGAAAACTTCACGAGGGCTTTGTCCTTGTAATGCTGGATGCTCAGTTGTGTCATAAATATCGTAAGCCCATTCTGTTATATACATATACAGCAATCCTAAAGTCCAAACTGAGAGATTTTTAGGATTAACAGATTTTGTCATTAATCTGACTTTTTTGGTTATTTGAGTATTACCCGCTAAATTGTATAAAAACTGAGTATTTGTTGTTCCAAATAATCTTTCACAGACACTACTAAATCGAGGTTTTGCTGGTGGTCGCCTTTTCAAAGTACATTCAAAAATAGCTAGTAATGTTTCAAAGTAAGTGCTATAAAATTCCTTCCCATTATCAGTAATGATTATTTGGGGTAATCTTGAATGACGTTGAACACAAATTCTTAACACCATCATACAAGAACGATAAGATGGAGGGTCATAACTGATGTAAATAGCTAAAATTTTTCTTGTAAATGCATCTACTAATAAAGTTAGCCAAGGTCTTCCTAAAACTTTTCCTGTTTTAGAACATCTTAATTCAATATCTAACTCTGTATGGTCAATATGAGCAATGTGGAATGGGAAATCACCATGTCGGGGTGTAGATAATTCTAATTCCCAGTAAAATGCTTCCATTTCATAGGCAGCACGATGACCTGAGCGTTTTTTTACTTCTGTATGCTTTGGTCGTTTTTTAATCTCGTCTATAAAGGTTTTATAGCTAGGAATTTGGTCTTCAGGAATCCCAGAAGATGAACAACTACGAACAAATGAAGCGTAAACAGATTGTTTAGTTTTTTGTTTTTTATTTTCGTATTCTTCGGTAATAAATTTTGATAAAAGTTCTATTACATCTTGAGGTAATTTTCGATTATGATTACCTTTACGATTATTTAAGGATATTAAACCAATATAACCGTAACCATACTTCTGTAGTGCTTGATTATAATTTTGAAGCCAACGTCTTAATGTTCGTCCTTTTGGTACATTATTTTTAACTGATTCCCCATCTAAATAGGGCTTTAATAGATTGAAACGACGATTGGCATTAATTAAATCTTCTGTGGAAGCCTGTTTCAATATTTCCATCGCTTGTTCATGAATAAGCGATTGGTTTTTAATTGGGTTTACCTTTATTTTTCCGGAATTAACTAAACTAAAGAACTTAGATATCTTCAATTCAATTGTCTCAAATTCTTTAGCACTAAGTAACAAATAATCTTGACCAACTAAAATAATATTTAAACAAATTCCATCATAAAATACTGACGTACCTGGAATTAATTCAACACTATAGTTAATAAGAGGGTCTGAATTTTCCGAGTTAATAATTGCCTTCAACGCATTCTCGACCACACGAGATTTGAATATCTGACATTTTGAAGCTTCTACTAAAAGATATGCTGTTAAGTCTACATATATTTTTTCTATGGCTATTAAACTATAAATATCATCAGCATCTACTCCTTTATAATCTAATAATCTAGCAACAGTTATTCCTGGGTTTGCTTCTACTAATGATGCAATTATGTTGTATTTATCGTCAGATAAGAACTCTGAATCGCTTTTGTAATAATCCTCTAAAAATTCTAAATTGCGTTGTAATGTCCAATTAATTTTTGCGTTAGACCAAATTTGAAAATCAAAACCGAACTGTTGAGCATAATCAAGCCCTGGTGGTGATTGCCAATTGTCCGACGTACCAATTTGATAGCGGTGAGGACTTTTTTGTGCTAACTTTTCTAGCTCTCTTTCTGTTTTACATTCGACCCAACCTGCACTCCTTGACCTAATAACAAAAAAATCTGGAGTAATTACTACGCCTAAATTACGCCCGGAAGCTGAGGCATATTTAATTTTAAAAGGAGGTGGTTGGTCATAATATTCTAAAACATCTTCTGAATGTTCCAACTGATAGATAAAAGGAAGCTCGACCTTGTGAGATTCAAATTGGATTGTTACGCCCATTTTGCGGCTTGGATAACGCCCACAAACGTTTTTATATCGATTTCCCACCCTACGAGATGGCTGTGTGTTGCGAATTTTTTCAATTTCTTGCCGAGCTTTATCTGAAAGATTTTGATTGACGCACCATTGGTTGAATTCAAGAAGTGTCATCATGGTTGTACCCCATTCATAAACAACACAAACATGAATCAAGTTTGATTCCCTATATTCTCTTGTATATATCTATAATTGCTCGGCGGTTATTTAAGTTATTTAAATTTAACCTTATTGTTAAACTTCTTCTTTATTTAACTCATAAATACTGGTAGCATATACTCAATAAAAATAATTGACTTTAACTCATTTGATAGCTTCTTAAAGTATTTGCTCCTCTACAGGTCTATTCAAATGTAATTACACTATTAATGCCTGATTTTTTGATTTAAGTATCTTAAATTCCCAAAAAATCGTAATTTAGACAGCAGAATACTTCGGTTACTACTCTAATTATTAGTTATAATTTATGCTTTAATTTTTATTAAATTTGCTACCGAATATTCTTGATAATCTATTCTTAACTTTTAACTACATTAATCACTAGTTTGCTATTATAGAACTCAGTAAATAATGGTTAGATAAATTTTCTCTTATTCAGCTTGGAACCCCTGAAACATCTCTGTTCTAATACTTTTACTTCAAAATTTTAGGCACTACTAAACCGATTAAAATTTCAGAACTCAGGCATAGCTTTATGCTTCCAATTTGCGTCTTGGGACAAGTTATGCTTCCATTGCGCCGGACTTCTTGACAATCGATTAACGTAAGAATAAGAGTTTCAGCCCCTAAATTACTTAGTTATGCTTCCAAGGGCTGACAGCTTTTCGGTATAGTGACAATATCTTAGAAACCGCGTATACTTTAACGATTGGGGATGATTTTTGTATTGACCAAGACCCCCAAGTTATCGAACAGTTGCTAGCCGATACGCGCAGTCCCAATACCAAGCGGGCTTATGAAAAAGATTTAAAAGATTTTTTCTTATTTATATCGGGACAGTTACCGACTCAAAATTTAGTATTAGAATTTTTGCATTTAGAGCAGCGGCACGCCGTAGCGGTGGTGTTGAAATATAAATCGTATTTAGTCAATTATAAAAGACTATCTGAAGCAACGGTAAATCGGCGTTTGAGTGCAATTAAGTCACTGACGGCGATGGGGCGTAAGTTGGGAGCTTGTAATTATACTTTAGAAGATGTCAAAGGCGAGCATATTGAATCTTACCGCGATACTACGGGGATTCCTCCTACAGATTTTGCTAAGGTATTGGCGTTGGTGGATAGAACCACAATCAAAGGTAAACGCGACTATGCTATTTTACGGCTGCTGTGGGATAACGCGCTGCGGCGTAGTGAAATATGTAACTTGGACTTTCGGGATTTCAACGCCCAAGCAAGTACTTTATCAATATTAGGTAAGGGGAAAGGTACTCAAAAAATTGCGATCGATCTGAGCCGGAAGACTGTGGAAGCGATCGCGGACTGGGTAATTGTTAGTAAAAAATCGCATAAGTTGAAACAGCCGCTATTTACAGTGATTGCTTATAACGGTAACGGTCAGCGGTTGAGCGGGGAAGCAATTCGTAGGTTAGTTTCTTCTTTGTGTAAGCAAGCTGGGATTACCAAACAAATGTCACCACACCGGATTCGACATAGTTCTATTACTACGGTGTTGGATAAAAATAACGGGAATTATAGGGCAACGCAACGATTTAGCCGCCATGCTAAACCAGATACGGTGATGAAATATGATGATAATCGTTCTAAGTTGCAAAAGGCGATGACCGATATTTTGGCAGATTTGGTTTGAGGTGGGGAGTGCGATGGGGTTTTGTCACGCAGGGAGTGCGATCGCTTTGTAGGAGTATGGCTTACAACGGTAACGACAAACTTTTAAGAAAGCGCGAGCATTGGTTAAGTTAGGAGTAGAGTAGGTGCAATACCCTTCATCATACCCGGAGGCATAAATTAAAGACGGCAATTTGGTAAAGTTTTGAATCTTTAATCCAACGGGTTTTTCCGTACCGAGTGCCTCTATCTTGCCAATATTTGTGCAGTGTAGGGTCATCTGGTGACGCTTTATCTTTAACTTTGATATGGCGTTGGATAGGAATTTTTGACAGTTCGGCGAGATAGAACTTTTTCGATTTACCTCGCATCTCGGCTCAATACCTAAAGGAGTATAAACTTTTCCACATATAATGCGAGATGAACTTTACGTTGTACAATCGGGGGGAATAAATCCCTAATTGGTCTATGGCGTGCAAATTCTCCTATACCATAGGGGAGCTAACCAAACTACGGAAGAGAAAAGATGATTTTAGAGTATCGATTATCTATTAAACAGCCTAATAATAAAAAAGTCACTAAAACACAAAAAAAATTTTATACTTCGCTACCTTTTCAAATTGGAGAATGCTTTCAAATTCCTGCATCAGGTCTATTAAAAAAAGGGGAGATGTATCAACCTTATAAAGAAGAAGGGTTTTTTAGAGTCATTACAATAATCAGAGATGTTGAAAGATCCTATGATCTAGAGCTTTTTGATACAAAAGATAACGGAGAACTAGAAAAAATTTATTTTGATCTTGTTTGTGAACATTTTTATATTGACGATGTATACGATGTAGCCGCTCAATAATCCGGGGCGAACTCCCATCTTGGAAATGATGCGGAATTACCAGTCAAAATGGGGTTAGTGTGTGCGAGCTAGTGTTGAAGTACAAGGCACACTTGGTTAACTTTAAAAAACTCGCAGAAGCAACGGTGAATCGGCGGCTGAGTGCAATAAAGTCGCTCGCGGCAATGGGGCAAAAATTGGGGGTGTGTAACTCTCGAAGATATCAAAGGCGAACATATTGAATCGTATCGAGATACAACGGATACGAACGAGCAGATTGACCAAATCTATCAAATCATTGACCGTTGGCTTGTTAAAACCGAATTGAATTTTCCCACACGTTTCGACGACTCCAATTTAAACTAATACATTTCTTCTAGAAAATTTATCCTTAACTCGAAAAATTCAGAAATTCATCTTGGAAATCGTTTTAAAGATGTAAGAATAAAAAACAATCCGTGAAGGGCTTTGCTCTAGCATAAAAGCATCACTATTCCCCCGGTGTAAAAATCCAGCTAATCTGGCTTGGGATGCCAGTTGTCATCTTCACCTTTTTCATAGTCGCGTTTTACTGCTGCCCAAGCAACTTTAAAAGCTGTTTCTTCTTCGTCGTATTCTTCTATCGCACTATTAAACGCAGCTAGAAATATTTCCGAAGCGTGTTTGGGTAAATGATTCTTAACATTATCAGGTAAATCTTGAATATCTTGATAAGGCATATTAATAAAAGTGCAATAATACTTACAACATTTTCCTTTTATCTATGGAAGCGCGTATTTTTCATCAACCATTAGGTGTAATAGTGTAATAAAAATTTATTCTATTAATGCTCCGGAGCTTTCGCTCTGCCAGATGGTAAAATTTATTAAGCTATATAACCTTACTCAAAGATGACCAAGCCCCGTTGGGGCGGGGATGGGGAT
>NZ_JADEWL010000302.1 GCF_015207665.1 Plectonema cf. radiosum LEGE 06105 | reverse complement strand
CTCCCCATCTCCCTATCACCCCCGAACCCTTCCTCATCCTCCACCGAAAACTTCAACATTGGTAAATAAGCAAACCGGGGAACCATGTCCTACGGAAATTGCTTGGTTTGGTTCTCCTTTACCGCAATAAGCAGTACCGTACATTTTCCAAGTGGATTTATTCCCTACTTTGATTAAACTGTGCCAAAATTCTGGGGTAGTAGCTCGGTAATTAGGATTACGCAGGGTTTTTGTGAGCTTACCATCTTCAATTAATTTACCGTATTCGCAACCAAATTGAAATTTATATCGACGGTCATCTATTGACCAAGAACGATTCGATTCCATGTAAACGCCGTTTTTTATACCACCGATGATTTCTTCAAAGCTGGCTGAACCTGGTTCTAAATTCAAGTTTGCCATGCGGTCAATTGGTGGCCTATTCCAAGAACAAGCACGAGCGCAAGCAACACCGCTAACTCTACTTCTAGCTTGACTTTCCAGACTTCCCAACCCCCGTTGTAACACACCTTCTTTAACTACATATTCTCGCGTTGCGATCGCGCCTGTATCATCAAAACCATAGCTAGCAAATTCACCTTTGACTGTAGGGTCAAAGGTAATATTCATTACATTAGAACCGTATTTCAAATTGCCAAAATCATCCGTCTTGACAAAACTACCACCAGCGTAGTTTCGCTCATCACCTAAAATCCGGTCAATTTCTAAAGGATGCCCTACACTTTCATGAATTTGTAGCATCATCTGATCCGGTGCTAATACCAAATTAGTGCGGGTATTCGGGCATTCTTCTGCTGTTAACAACTCCACAGCTTGCTCCCCAACTTCTCGCACACGATACCACAAATCCTCTTCCTTAAATTCCAAAAGTCCTTGATAGCAATGCGCCGACCAACCATTATTCGTCCGTTGCTGGACAATTAGACCATCTTGTGCAGTAGCTCCGAAATGAGTGCTAAATAACAAGAACTTTTGATAAATTTCCGAACCGTTACTACTGATAAACCAAGTATTCTTTTCGGTAGTACTAGCACTAGCTGTAGTCTGAACAATTTTGTCATCAACTTTTAACGTGTTGCAGATACGCACCAACAAATCATTAATTTCACCCGGACTTAAAGCATCCAAAGCACCAACCGAAGGCGAAATATATTCACCTACAACTTTGGGACGTTCGCTTGCCTTTTGAAATGGATATATCCACCATTCGCTAGCAGCAAGTGCTTGTTTATACGCTGCTGTCGCAGCCGCTTGCAAAGAATAAAAATCTAAAGAATTAGTAGCACCATAGCCCAAACAGCCATTTACTAGGACTTCCACCATTGCTCCCAGAGTAGAAGACTTGCCATTGCTTTGAGGTAAACCATCCCGAATAAAACGATTTGAAGATATTTCTGTTACCGCCCTGATACCAATCCAGTCAGCAGAAACATCAATATTATTAATTGCTTTTTTAAGTTCAGACCACATACAGTAAAAATTTAGTGTGAGGAAGGGGAGACTATATTATTTACTACAAAACGTCAGATTTTGCAGCTATGATTTGTTAAGTTTTTTCTTTTTTTAAAAAAAATAGTAATTTGGTAATGGGTAATTGGTAATTGGGAATTAATAATTTTATTCTCCCCATCTCCCC
>NZ_JADEWL010000011.1 GCF_015207665.1 Plectonema cf. radiosum LEGE 06105 | reverse complement strand
ACTAGCGACCTCTACTCAAAGAAGGTGAAAGCCTGGTTGAGCAAGTAACTAGGTTGAATGTAGAATCCCCTGGCTTTACATCAAAACGAGCGACAGCAAAGTTTTGATAGCCAGGGGAGTGTCAATCCTTATAAGTAAGTAGCCAAGCAAAATTATATATTTACTGCTCAGCTATACAGCCCTTCCCTTCCCCCCATGCCTATCTAAACGTAGAAATATTTAATTAAATGTTGCCACAAGTACTTAACGACTAACAAGAGCTAACCATTGCAATTAAATAATTGAAAACTGGTTCGATTGGCGGTAAGGGGTATTCTGTTAAATCGATGGTCACGGTATCGCCTTCCAATTTTAAAAAGCGCCAAAAGGTTCCGGTGGTAACGGTACCGTAAATGGTGTTGATGGAATTTTTTGCTTGCTGATTAAATTTTTGCGCCGCGATCATTTCTGCGATACATTGTCCTAAACCGATTTTGAGGTTCTCTTTTTTTGCTTCTACTATTACTGCTACGGGTGCTTTGACAAATAATTGCTCCTTGGAACAGCTAAGAATAAAATCGCATATCCCCGTTAAACCTGTTTCAGGTTCAACGTTGAATTCCTCCCCAGAAAACAAGCTGATTTCGTTATTTAAAGCTTCTTTGACTGCCAATAGCAGCGGACAGATAATCAATTCTGACCTGGCTTTTTCTGTATTCAGCGCGATCGCAAGTTGTAGATTTTTATGCAAAAATTCCCCAAGGTAAGGACTCGGCTTTACTGTATGTTCAGATTTTGATAAGAATGAAACCCCTTCTATAAGATTCAAGTTAAAGTCTTGGATTACTTTAGGAAGCGTAAATTGACTGTAAGGCATAAAAACATTGTGAGTTAGTTAAAACCAGCTTTCTTGATTTTCGCAGTAAAACCAGTTTATCCAAACATCAATATATATAAGTCCGTACAAGAAACCGATCAAATACAAAATTCACAATCGCCATCGCGTAGTGCAAACTCGTTGCTATGGCAATCAATATTATTTATTCTCACACATTCACACGTAAATTTCTAATTATCTCATAATAAACACCTGCTTTTTCTGCACAAAATCATAAATTATCCTTTGATAAATAAAACTTTCTCAAATCGCACAATTCATTAAACTTCTGTATTCATATTCCGTTACAAATCCGTTACCGAAGTTTACACAAAATTTTTTATTGACCGAATTCTCAATTATTCCACGAGATTACAAGAGGTGTGACTGTAATATGGTATTGTTATGCTTAGGGGAGCAGTTTATTTAATTTTCAATCTTTTTCCGATTTTTTCTTAAATAGCTAGTTAATAAGCAGCAATCAACTTGATATTTAGATAATTTTCGTACTACAACACTAGATAAAGCTTGAATAAAGCTGCGAGTAAATGTGAAGGGATGTAAATCTTGTTGTGATTTAAAGTACTATTTTTGTGGGGATAAAATACGGATATTGACAATCAATTGATTTTATGGGTTATATATTAAAAATATTTTAGAGGGGAAGCGGAAGAATTTTAAACTAAAGATGATATTTTTCAGCCTCGGAGTGCAGAGGTTAGCACAAAGGAATGGAAAATATTTGGACTTAGATTTTGATTTTTTAAAGTCCTTTTCAGAGGACTGAAGCTATTAGACCGGGAATTAAATTCCCGGTCAGTTGGCGATAATAACCCCGTAAAATTAATGTGGCGGAATACTAATTATTTTTATTTAAAACAGTATTCAATTCTGAGACGTTTGGGAAGTCGATTATTTTTCTGTGTGATATGATGTGCGGTTAAACGCTTGTAATAAAGGGAGTAGTTGGTTCCGGGATAAGGAGTAGGGAATAATAACTAATCATCCGGACATAATATGAAAGCATCACGGCGAATCTCTTGCAATCCCAACTTTGGCAAATAATCGATTTCTTCTGAGGTGATGCTGGAGGCATTAATTGTGGCGATCAAATATATTCAGACTTAGTTTATCTTAATTTGTTGAGAAATTGCTTTGATTGTGTTCCTTAACCAACGATTAGCTTGATCTTGATTGCTCAAAGCACTCCACAGCATCGAAACCGTCCACGGTTTTGTTTTGAGTGGCAGTTCAAAAATTGTCAAATTGCAGACCGTTGCCAACTTGAGAGCAATACGACGGGGAAGTGCTGCGACTAAATCACTCGATGCGATCGCAAATGGTAAAACCATCATATGGGGAGTTGTGAATGCAATACGACGCTCTAAGTTGTGCTGATTCAATATCTTGTCGATTGCACCTGTGGAATCTCGACGTAGGGTTGCCAGAGCATGGGAAAGCTGGGCAAAGGTTTCCAAACTCATAGTTCCCTGTTTGAGAGCCGGATGTCCTTGACGGACAATTCCTACAAATCGTTCTTCAAAAAGCGGTTCCCATTGGGTTTGTCGGGGTGGATCGGCAAAAACACCTAATGCTACATTGATCGCTCCTTGTTCTAGTAAATCTCCAACGCTGTCCTTCTCGAATCCAATCATGCGAAAATTTAGAGATGGTGCGGTTTGATGAGTCAAATCCAGCAGTGCTGGTATCAGCACAAAGCTAGCGTAATCTGAACTACCAATGGCAAAAGTGCGATCGCTATCAGTTGGCTCAAATATCTGACTAGAAGTAACGGTTTGGCGAATTTGTTGTAAAGCTGTTAAAATGCCTGGGGCAATCGCTTGAGCTTTTAGCGTTGGTTGCATTTGTCTCCCCAAGCGTACAAATAATTCATCCTTAAATAAAATACGCAGACGATTGAGGGCTGCACTCATTGCTGGCTGACCAATTTGAAGTTGTTCGGCAGCTTTCGTAACGTTGCGCTGTTCCAGGAGGGCTTCAAAGGCAACCAACAGGTTCAAGTCGATCGCTGCTAAATTTATCGATTTCATTAATAATATCTATCTCAAATATTGTATTGTTTAATAGTTTAATGGTTGTTACGGTAACAATATAGTTAATTTATTCACAGGAATTTGATCGCCATGACGCAGAAAGTTGCCGTAATCACCGGGAGTCACAAAGGTTTAGGCTACGCAATTGCTAGGAAGTTAGCACAGCAAGAGAATATTCGGGTGGTGTTGACAAGTCGTCAGCAGCAAGATGGTCTAAGTGCTCAGCAACGTCTATGCAGCGAAAATATTCAAGTTGATTTTCATCCTCTCGATATTACGAGCGATGCAAGTGTAGTGCAGTTCACGACTTGGTTGCAAAAAACTTATGGCAAAGTAGATATTCTGGTCAATAATGCAGGTATTAACCCAACAATGCAGCCAGAAGAATCTAGCCTGTTGACGGTTGAGATAGAAACAATGTTGACTACCTTTACAACTAATGTGTTGGGGGTTGCTCGAATCACCAAAGCACTAATACCTTTAATGAAAGCGCAAAACTACGGACGGATTGTGAATGTGTCTACTGAAATGGCTTCTCTGACCTGTATGGACAGGGATTATTATCCATTGGCTCCGTCCTATCGTCTTTCCAAGGTTGGGCTAAATGGATTGACAGTACTTTGGGCTAAGGAACTCCAGGGTACTAATATTTTGGTGAATGCATATTCTCCTGGCTGGATGCAAACTGATATGGGAGGTAGTAATGCACCGTTCACAGCCGATGAAGGAGCGGAAACAGCCGTGTATCTAGCAACACTTCCAGAGAGTGGTCCACAGGGTCAGTTTTTTGCAGAAATGAGAAAATTTGGGGGTGCACTGACGCTATCCTGGTAAATAAAATATAAATTTTTTGTCCGTTGTGTTAGACTCACGACCATGCACAAAATGTGTCTAACACACCCTACCCGATCAAAAATGGAGACGTTGCAGAATCCGGGTATGAATTTAGATTTTGAGACGTTACACTCTAACGTCTCTACAGAGGTTTCGGTTAGACCAACTCAATGCAGCATCTTCCCGCTTATGATATTAAAGTTCCACCGGGTAATAGATTAGAAGCGCTAAAAGGTGAGCGTAAATGCAAAAAATCATAAATTATCCTTTGATAAATAAAACTTTCTCAAATCGCACAATTCATTAAACTTATGTATTCATATTCCGTTACAAATCCGTTACCGAAGTTTACACAAAATTTTTTATTGACCGAATTCTCAATTATTCCACGAGATTACAAGAGGTGTGACTGTAATATGGTATTGTTATGCTTAGGGAAGCAGTTTGTTTAATTTTCCTATTTTTTCTTAAATAGCTAGTTAATAAGCAGCAATTAACTTGATATTTAGATGATTTTCGTACTACAACACTAGATAAAGCTTGAATAAAGCTGCGAGTAAATGTGAAGGGATGTAAATTCTGTTGTGATTAAAAGTACTATTTTTGTGGAAATAAAATACTGATATTGACAATCAATTGATTTTATGAGTTGTATATTGAAAATATTTTAGAGGGGAAGCGGAAGAATTTTAAACTAAAGATGATATTTTTCAGCCTCGGAGTGCAGAGGTTAGCACAAAGGAATGGAAAATATTTGGACTTAGATTTTGATTTTTTAAAGTCCTTTTCAGAGGACTGAAGCTATTAGACCGGGAATTAAATTCCCGGTCAGTTGGCGATAATAACCCCGTAAAATTAATATGGTGGAGTACTACTTATCTTTATTCTTGATTTAAAAGAGTATTCAATTCTCAGCCGTTTGGGAAGTCGATTATTTTTCTCTGTGAAAGCATCGCGGCGAATTTCTTGTAATCCCAACTTTGTAAAATAGTCGATTTCTTCTAAGGATAAGGGATAAGGTGGACCGCTGGGTTCTTCTGGAGTATCGCGAGTAGCTGTGACAACTAATAATGTTCCGTTATGGGCGACTAATTGAGCAATAGCTGTCATTGCTTGCTGACGTACTGTTAAAGGTAAAGATTGAATAGTTCTCGATTCAAAGACGAAATCAAAATTTTGCTGCCATTCTTGATTTAGATCGAATAAATCGGCGACGAGGTAGTTAACTGAAGAATGAGGAAATCGAGAAATACACCAATTGATTGCTGTAGGGGAAATATCAAAAGCGGTAACATCAAATCCATATTCAGCTAAAGCTTCGGCATCGTCTCCTAATCCACATCCAACTACTAAGGCTTTTAAACCGTTTAAATTTTTCTCAAGTTGTGGATTTTGATTTAACCAATCTTTGAGATAGGCATTTACAGTCATATTTGCCCAAGGAACTTGATTAGAATCACCTTGAGCTTTAGCGTATAGATTTTCAAACCAGTTTTGAGTCATAATTTTGTATTTATTAATTGTGATTAGTTTTGAGCAAACCCAGTAAGATGTGAATGGCTCGTTTCCCTATCTCTCGATTCCCACACAAGCATTCACTAAGGGTAACAACGAACCAAGTTGTTCTTGTCCGTTTACTGCTAATTCGCTGTGACATAAATAAATTTTATCGGATACGCGGGCAAGTAAATCCGCTATAATCCTTTGCAATCGTTGGTCTTCGGCTGATTTTTCATCTTCAGCAGTCCAAGGTTGAGCAAATCTATCTTGTAAAAAGAACATCGAACCAAATAAGGTTGCTGCTCCTCCTTTTGTCCATAATGGTGAACCTGCATCTAACCAAAAATGCCAGCGATGGGAATGACGTAAGGAACGATATTGAAATATTGTTGCTAATGTAACCGCATTCCCTAGACTTCCGATGCGACGTATGGGATAAGGACTCGCAGTAATGGTTCCCTGTCGTAGCAACTCGATAAATTCCGCGATGGTTGTGGTTTTAGTTTTATCTGGTTTTTCTACTGCTTCTGTTAGCTGCTGTTCTTGTAAAGATTTCCTAGTAGAAGAATACTGGTTTAATCTAGTATCAATTTCCCAGTAATGTTGAGCAGTTTCTAGTAATTGCCGTAAAATCGCTAGTTGTTCGTAATTGGAATAACCAACGTCAGATATAAAGTATTCTATAGCGCTATATAAAAAGGAAACTGGAGTAGGAATTAAACGCTTTTCGTAATTCGAGCGCTGTTGCTCTAACCAGTTTAATATTCTTCCATAAGCCGTTGTCGCAGCGTAACCCAATCTATCCCACCTTTCATAGGAATCGATATTTAGTAAATTGGGGTTGTCTGGATGGGGTTCAAAACAGTAGTCTGCGATTAATCCAGCCCTTACCGGATCAATAAATTGATGGTTATTCGGTTTGCGACTGAGTACTACTAACATGGACGCGATCGCGTCTCTATCAACTAAACGTCCCAAACCCGGATAAACTAAGGTTAATAAAGTTAGTAAAGCCCGAATCAACGGTGAACTGATTAAAGGACGTTGATCTTGCAGCGAATTCACCGCAATCCCGGCTTTGCTAAACTTTTCGATCAAAGAATAACGTGCGATCGCGTCTAAACCGGGAGCAATTATGGCGATTTCTTTTGGTTGTACTATCCCGGATTTGACTGCTTTGATGATTGTTTGTGCGGTTTCTTGTAATAATGAAGCGCGGGAAGTTGTTTGAATTGACTGTACCGATAAAGGTAAACTCAAAAGCGTCATTGGTTGTGTTATCAATTGCGTCATTGAATTCAAGAGCAAATCGGATAAGGATAACATCGGTGGTTGAGTCAAAATTTCTCTGTGACAATGTTCTGCTAACCCAGACATATAATTTGGATCTGCTCCCAATCCCAAACGCACTATACCATCGGGATTATAACTAAAGGCTCCCACACCATCAGCAATAATCAACTCGAATAAACGACGCATCAAAGCGGGATAATCCTGTACGTCATCCGCTAAAACTGCTTGATAGCGTTTTTTGAGTCGGGAAAGATAATTATGATCCGCTAATAAATTTTGAGCGTAAAGTTCCGTAATAATTCCGTAAGTTAAAAAGCCCTTATCCAAACACCACTTACGCCAATCTAATAATAAAGAACCAATCATATCTGGTTCTAACTTAGTAAAATTATCTTGTGTTGATATTACTGTTGTTAAAATGTGCGGAATATTTTCAAATGGTGTTCCACTTAAGGCTGCTAATTGCATTAAGTCAAGAATACGGCGTACTAAACGAGACTCATTCATCCCAATACTACGCAAAGTTTCTTCATTGAGTCGAGAATGCCATAACTTAGTTGCTAGTTCCTGTTCAGTTTCTGGACGTAATCTTACCGGAAATTGGGCTTTTAATTTTAAAGATTCGATCAAAAGAGGCCAAAACAAAATCACTTCATCTTGAAAAAATCCTAAAGGTGTTTTTGCTATCACCGGATACTTTCCCCAAGTAGCAGTCACAATTTTATCTGCTAATTCTCGGCGATTATCTCCATTTGCAGCAAAGACTAAAACTCCCAGTTCGTTATGCAGGTAAAGGCTTTTTGGTATGCTAGAACTATTTTTTTTGATTGAGTTACTAGTATAAAATAGTTGTTTGTTCTCATCGTGATGGTTTACCCAAATACAAAATTGCTCTACCAAACGTTCAGTCTTACCACTACGACTAGAACCTTCAATCCAAAGAGAATGATTTAACACAAACCGTCTCCCGATGATTTTGTTAAGATATCGAACAGCGTTAATGTAAGTTTAAAAACTACTAAAAAGATAGAGATGACTATTTAAAATGAAAAACTTTTCCGTTAGTCAAAAAATTTATTTGTATTTAGTAAAAGCTTACCAGTGGTACTTACGAACCCAGGAACGCTCTTTAGATGAAGCTTATAAAGCAGCATTACAAATTAAGGTTATAGAAGATGAACATTTTCATGGTCAAAAAATAGATATCAACTCTGCTACCTATAGCACCAGTGTAATGGATTATTTTGAATCTGACCTCAAACAACTTTTAAGAATTGTGCGGATGAGGTTGACGGAGTTTAAAGCGAGTCATTATTTACTTAATGAATCAAATTTAAAAACAGCAAAGAAATTTGATGTTGAACATCCTAGTTCTGAATTGGTTTTAGAAAAGTTAAGGTTGATTGATCAAATAGTTGCTAAATATACTACACCAATTTTACAACAAAATTTTACTCAAGATGCAGTAATTCCATCTTCTACTCAATATGACACAGTTATACCAAAAATTGAATCAGAAATAGTTCAAACCAGAAAAGCGGATTTAGCAAAAAATAAATCAAACAATCAACCCAAAGGTAAAGTTAACACCACAGGGGTATTACCGCGTTCAATTTTCAATACATTTAATCGTTTACAAGTTGAATTAGATCCAAATGCTGAACAAGATGTTGTGGAAAAATTCCGCACTTCTCAAAGAAGAACAATTATTTCTGTGAGATTTTTATTATTATTAATTATCATCCCTATTTTAAGCCATCAAATATCAAAAGCTATTTTAATTAGTCCAATTGTTAATTATATTAGAAACGGCGAACAACCTCAATTATTTATTAATTATGAGATGGAAGAAGAAGCGCTATTAGAATTAGAAAGATTTGAAGAAAAAATCAAATTTCAAACTTTAATTAATAGTACGCCTGCACTTTCTCGCCAAGAGATGGAAGAAGAGATAGAAGAACAAGTAAAAGACAAAGCATTGAAGATTGCCGAAAAATATCAGGTAATCAGCGGTAATGCAATTAAAAATGTTTTTGCTGATATTATTTCTGTTTTTGCATTTATCTGGTTTTTGGTAATTAGTAAGCGAGAAATAGCTGTTTTAAAAGAATTTTTTGATTATGTAGTTTATGGTTTAAGCGACAGCGCTAAGGCATTTATTATTATTCTATTTACGGATATATTTGTCGGATTCCACTCTCCTCATGGTTGGGAAGTAATTCTAGAAGGTATATCCCGTCATTGGGGTTTACCTGCTAATCACGAATTTATTTTCCTATTTATTGCGACTTTTCCAGTAATTCTAGATACTATCTTTAAATACTGGATTTTCCGTTATCTCAATCGCATTTCTCCTTCTGCGGTTGCCACTTATCGTAATATGAATGAATAGAGAATGGCTAATTGGTAATGGGTAATTGGTGATGGGTAATTGGGAATTGCTAACTGATAACTGTTAACTGGGTAATTAAATCCGTGAAATCCGTGTAATCTATTGAATCCGTGGTAAGTGATGGGGTATAAATATTAAATAATGTAACAATAAATATTAGTTGCTGCATAAAAAGTCATTTTTTAATCGTATTCATATATAAGTTGCCAATTATAGAATCAAAAAGAAATTAAGTATCATCTAAAAAATCAGTGCTGATAGTAATTTGCCTGTTGATCGGATATATTCTTGTGGGATGGACTTAAACAACCATCGTGACAAAATATTTGAAAAGTCGCATAATTGAGAATTGCGAATGAAAAAGTTAGGAAGCATAATTGCGATCGCGTTACCTGTAGCTGTGTTATTAATTACTTTACAGCCTTTGGGTGATCTACTACTTAGTCCAGTACAGTGTCAATTAAAAAGATGGCAATTACCAGTATTTTCTCCTGTAAAGCTGGATAAATCGACTCCAACAACAGTACCACCACTGATACCAATTAAAAAAGCACCTTTTCCTTGTTGTGAAGGTGATACTTCTTGTTTTGATGAGCAAATATGGGGAGAAAATGGTCAAAGTTTAGATAAAAAAGTTCTTTTGAGTTCCCTAGATAATAGTTTGAGGTATTTAAAAACTTCTGCGGCTGAAAATGCTTATCAAAAATATTCCATAGCTGGAATTAGTAGAGAACGAGTTATCAAAAGTTTAATTCGGTTTCGTCAATTATTGCTAGAATCTAAATCCGCAGCAGAATTAAATCAAGCTGTTGTCAAAGAGTTTGTTTTTTATCAATCAGTAGGAAAAGATCAAAAAGGAACAGTATTATTTACTGCTTATTTTGAACCGCTTTATGTAGCAAGTCGGGAGCAAACAACAGAATACCGCTATCCCATTTATGGTTTACCTCCAGATTTAAAAGATTGGGAAAAACCACATCCTACACGTGTGGATTTAGAAGGGGCTGATGGTTTACAAGGTGCAAAAGGAAAATTAAAAGGATTGGAGTTATTTTGGTTTAAATCCCGTCTCGAAGCTTACATGATTCATATCCAAGGTTCTGCTAAATTGCGATTGCTCGATGGTACTCAAACAACTGTCGGTTATGCGGGAAACGTCGCTCATAATTACAAAAGCATCGGAGCTGCTTTAATTGACGATGGTGAATTACCATCAAGCGGTGTTACCATGCCGACAATTTTAGAATACTTTGAAAAGTACCCCAAAAAGTTAGATGTTTACCTTCCTCGTGACCCCAGTTTTGTGTTTTTCCAAGAAAATAAAGGTGAACCAGCACAAGGTTCTATCCAAGTAAGTTTAAGTGCAGAACGTTCAATTGCTACAGATAAATCTTTAATGCCTCCTGGAGCATTAGCTCTGATACGCGGTGATTTTCCCTTTGTGACAGACGGTAAAAAACTACAACACCGAACCGTTAGTCGTTACGTTTTAGACCAAGATGCCGGTGGTGCTATCAAAGGTGCAGGTCGAGTCGATTACTTCTTAGGAACTGGAAAAATTGCTGGCGATCGCGCTGGAGTTACAGTTAGTAACGGACAACTCTATTACCTGTTAACTAAATAAAAATCATCTATCTCTTGATAGATATAATTAAATGAATTTAGCTGAATTACTGATGATTTGTATGAAAAATATTAAGTTTAATTTAATATTTTTGATACAAATCCCCTGTTTTTTAGAGAGGTTAGAGGGTAAATATCCGGAATAATTTCTGAATAAATTGCTTTAAAAATATGGAACTACTAATTTTATTTTTCGTCTGTATAAAAGAATTCACAAACTAAAAAGTTTGTCAATACTTTTATCTTAAAACTTGCTTTTTTTTACAAAAAATATTTTTTTGATAAATATTTGGCACAAATCTGAAATAGAACATTACACATTTGTATATACAACTATTCATACCCTATTAGTGAGAGATTGCGCCGACAATCTCATTAACTGTAAGATATAACGTTAATCAGGGAGATTAAAAGTGATTCGGATTTTAGTTGATGCTGACCTAATTTTGGAAGCTTTAATGAACCGTAATACCGTAACAGATGTTAGAGAATTATTAGAGAAAGTAAATCCTTTGATTCAGATGTATATCACAGATGTTGGATGGCAGAAAATATTTACTTATTTGAGCCATTTACAAAACAAAAAAGTTGCGGAAATGGTAATCAATTGGTTGCAAGAAAAAATTCAAATTTGCTCTGTAACCCAAAATATTTTACAACAAGCACGTTCCTCACCGATTAAAGATTTTGAATCCGCTGTGGAAAGTATCTGTGCTAGTTATCAAAAACTAGATGCAATTGTCACTCATAAATATGATGATTTTGCCGAAGTATCAGATAATTTTTGGATTTGGTCTATGAAAGAATTGTGGATACGTGCTAATTTAGAAAATCAACTACAAATAGAGCAGTTAATTTAGTTTATTGCTGATTATTCGTAGAAGTTCCAGACGATTTCTGTAAACGTTCTAAACGGATAGAAGCTTCTTCAATTTGAAGACGTAATAATGTTAAATTTCCCTCCATGATTTTCTTTTGAGTTTCTAGAACTTCCGTTTCTTTTCGCAAACGAGACATTCTCAGTTTATGATCTTCCGTTCGCCCAGGTTGAAAAATGACCCCAAGATAAATTGTAACATTGGAAGCATCTAAAGTATTCACCCCAGCAGACAAATTAAAACCGAAGTCGTTTTCTGTATTGACATGAGCATTAGGAACGTAATTAAGAGGGTAAATATTAGGATAATTAAAATTATTTGAGTTGTTATTTGTATTAGTAACAGGTAATTGCGGATTAGATTGTAGTATCTGATTAAAACTAGCATCATTCCCCACATTAGTTGTTTGATTGCTAGTTGCTGTTTGTGAATATCCAGGTTGGATATTTAAGACTTGTAACCCAACTACAACTAAACCAGGACAAATTAACGGTAACAATCCTTTGCTCATCTTCTTAAAACTGATTATGTAATCATTCAGGGTTGTTACACAGTTTACCCTATATAGCTACTGCACGGAAATATCTAATTGGTAATTTAAAATACCATTGCCGCTAGTTTGCTGAGTCACATTACTATTGGGAGCATTGAGTTGGACTGTTATCGGAGACATCGCAGGAGAGTAATTTGCAGAAATTTCAATTTTATGTTCTCCCACTGACAAATAACGCGATAAATCAATCTCTGTGGTTTTATTGTTGAGATTTTTAACAACTTTTCCATTCACAACTATTTTGCCATTTAATTTAGTCGCTGAAGTTTCAATCTTCAGAATATGTGGTTGTGATAAATTCGCATTACTTAAGTTAACTTTACCACGTTGATATCCTGAAGAATTACTGGTAAATGTAGTAGAAGTACTCGAATTACTATTCATATTATTGATATCCGATTGTGCAACAGTACTTTGGTGATTATTCATAAAATTACCTACAAAAGCTGCGGAAATAGTAATTAACGCAGCCGTGCTGCATATCAAAAATAGTAAATTTTTCATGTTCAATTCTCACTTGTGATTAAGTAGGCTTATATTATTTTTTTATTATGAATGATTCAATAACTGCTGAGGTTATATAAAGCCGTTATTGATCACAAAAATTTACTTATAAAAGCATTATTATATATTTTTTTAACGCAAAGGGACGCAAAGGTATACGCAGAGGAACGCAGAGCTTTTACTAATATGTAAAGGTTGAAGAAAGCCCCTCATGAAAATACCTACTCCCTATTCTTTATTCCCTTTATTATTACAACTATTAGCCTGAGAATAAAATCCCCAGGCATTTAAGAGCTTTAATTAAACTAAAATTTCCAGAAAATATTAACGTGCAAAAGCAGGAAGATTAGGTTTTTTTGGCTTTTTTACGTGTACCGGAACATCGACTTTAATGCCAATGTTGTTAGTATTAACACCAGTACGACGATTAGGATCTCCATCAAGTCGTTGTCGGCTGGTACGTGCTTGTTCACACTTGGAAGAATTACAAACTTGAGTTGATGTAGTAACAGCAGTAGTACCAACGCTACCTTTACAATTCTCGCCGAATTCTTGAGTTACATCGTTTCTTTGTCGTCCTTTTGGTGAATCATCGATTGACACTTGAACGTTAACATCGATGGCGTTACATCCCGCAAATGCTTTATTCTGCAAAGAAGGAATAAATACTGAAGATACAGTAGTTAACGAGAATAAGCCAAAAGAGATTAATTTTAGCTTCATAGTTGCATCCTTTTATTGACAAGTTGTTGTTCTAGTTTGAACATGAGAACTATTGCTCCCAGAGCCACTTTTGTGAGTGCTGTTGGAGGTTGTGCAATTACCTAATTTCTTTATATTCCTGATATTCTGGGGGTAGATGGTACGTGTTGGAACGCGGATTGCAGAACCACGATAAATACGGGGACGGTAGAATCTTCTTCTACGAGCGTTTTGTATTTGGATATCACCGTTGTCGTTGATTTTGACGCTGGTGTCACCGTTTTGAACTTGAATTTTATCAGCACTAGCAATTCCTGCTGGTAATGCTATTAGTACCGATAATGCAAGGATGGAAATCGTTTGTTTTGTAGTCATGGGAACCTCTTTTAATAGAAAAAACCGATTTTTATAGTGATGAACCACAGATAAAACGATTAAGAAAATCGGTAAAACCAGAATTAATACCAATTTGAAAAATAATCGGAAAAATGGATATTTATCAAAAATTTTGAATTTTTCATTTGTATTTTTGATAATCCAAAATCCAAAATGGTATAACCACAGATTTTCATCCCATGTAATTTAGTAACAGTGGCGAGAACCCAAAATAAGTTGACGCTGAATGTTTACTTGGTCAGCATTTTGGTTGACAACCCCACCATCAATAGCAACAGCATTTTGGTCAATTCGCTGATTTGATTGCTGTGACTGGGAACCTACATTACATCTACGGTTTCCTGGACCTAATCTTTCTTGACGCTGGATGCTTACTTGATTACCACGTTGAATAACTCGACTACCAGAACCAATTACAGTAGCTTCTTGGTTTGCTTCTTGGGTTGTACCTTGTTCTGCAAATGCTGCATTTGGTACGATAAGAAAAGCGGCAGCTAATAAACCGAGGGTGGAAATTTTCTTAATCATTTTTAATAGACCTTATTAGTTTTGTGTGTTGTGTGTTGTAATGTTTTAAAAAGTTAGTTCGATCCGGAAAAATCGCTGTCCGCAAGATGCGGACACTACTTATTATTTATCTGTAATCACTGTAAATATTAGCGGTAACAACCAGTGCTAGTTACTACAACTTGCTTTTGTTCGCTAACACTACTATTACCTTGAGCATTGTCAGAATAATCTATTGCAGCACCACTTTGAGTAGATGCCTGAGTAGAAGTTTGTGACTGAGTGCTGTAGCTTCCAGGACAGTAGCTACGTAAACGGTAACTACCACCTTGCTGACGCAATCGAATTTGATTTTGAATGTTTAAACCTTCTGAACTCTGAGTGTTTACACTACTATTGATTGCTGCACCTCCCTGAGTTGTAATTTGTACGCTCTCTTGTCTTTGAGAATTAGCAAAAGCTGCGCCGGGTGCAACCATTAAACCAGCAGCCAATAAGCCGAAAGCCAAAGATTTATTTAACATTGTCTAAACCTTTTGTAGTTAGTTGTGTTGTGGAATTGAGATGGCTTTGATGGATATATGCAAAGCCATATTTATCTGATAACTGTTAACTGATAATTGATTTTTATCTGCAAGCCTTGGTGTTATTGGAAACTTGCTTCTGGTCATTAACACTGCTGCTAGATTGAGCGTTATCAGAATAATCTACAGCCGCACCGCTTTGATTTGTACCCTGTGAAGAATTCTGTGACTGTCCGCTGTAGCTAGGAGCGCAGTAACCAGGACGACCGTAAGGACGACCTCTACCAATACTGTCGCGGCGGTTTTGAATTTGCTCTTGGATGTTCAAAGATTCAGAGCTTTGACCGTTTACACTACCGTTGATTGCAGTACCATTTTGGACAGTATTTTGATTGCTATTCTGAGATTGAGAATTAGCAAAAGCCGCACCGGGTGCAATCATTAAACCAGCAGCCAATAAACCGAAAGCCAAAGATTTGTTAAACATTGTCAGAACCTCTTGTAGTTAGTTGTGTGTTGTGTTGTTGAATTGAAATGGCTTTGATGGATATATGCAAAGCCATATTTATCTGTTAACTGATAACTGATAACTGATAACTGATTTTTATCTGCAAGCCTTGGTGTTATTGGCAACTTGCTTCTGGTCATTAACACTGCTGCTAGATTGAGCGTTATCAGAATAATCTACAGCCGCACCGCTTTGATTTGTACCCTGGGAAGAATTTTGTGACTGTCCGCTATAGCTAGGAGCGCAGTAAGCAGGACGACCATGACGACGAACTCTACCAATACTGTCGCGAGTTTTCTGGATTTGCTCTTGGATGTTGAGAGATTCAGAGCTTTGAGCATTGGTGCTACCGTTGATTGCAGTACCATTTTGGACAGTATTTTGATTGCTATTCTGAGATTGAGAATTAGCGAAAGCCGCACCGGGTGCAATCATTAAACCAGCAGCCAATAAACCGAAAGCCAAAGATTTGTTAAACATTGTCAGAACCTCTTGTAGTTAGTTGTGTGTTGTGTTGTTGAATTGAAATGGCTTTGATGGATATATGCAAAGCCATATTTATCTGTTAACTGTTAACTGATAACTGATAACTGATTTTTATCTGCAAGTCTTGGTGTTATTGGCAACTTGCTTCTGGTCATTAACACTGCTGCTAGATTGAGCGTTAACTGAACCGTCTACAGCCGCACCGCTTTGAGATGTACCTTGTGAAGAGTTCTGTGACTGTCCGCTATAGCTAGGAGCGCAGTAAACAGGACGACCGTAAGGACGACCTCTACCAATACTGTCGCGAGTTTTCTGAATTTGCTCTTGGATGTTCAAAGATTCAGAGCTTTGAGCATTGGTGCTACCGTTGATTGCTGTACCATTTTGGACAGTATTTTGATTGCTATTCTGTGATTGAGAATTAGCGAAAGCTGCACCGGGTGCAATCATCAAACCAGCAGCCAATAGACCAAAAGCAGCATACTTCTTCAACATTTTATAAACCTCGTGTAATAGTGTTGTGTGTTTTGTTGTATCTTGTGTGTTGTTGCCCAGAAGATGAACTTTCTTTAAAATTTCAACAGGTATTTATTAACAACCTTTGATGATTTTTTAAAGTTTTTATTTTTCTCTTGTGGGATATACGGGGCTACAGAATTCAGTTTGCTTATTCCGGATTTACCCGAATTTTTTTTTTGAAAATAAATGTTCGTGCTTTTAATCAGCGACCATTTCTGGCGAATTAACATTACTGATAATTCATGCTTTGATCATCCACCGCGAACAACTAACTTATAAAGTTGAACCTCTATACTTAATTACTTTAACTAAAGAACTTGGGTGTGTCAAGTCTTTGGTTAAAAAAGTTGGGCGCAATATTTTTTTTGATGTTAGGATGTACCGCTATAGACGTGCTTGAGTTGTGTAGTTGTGAAACGTAAACCAAAACCAAGGATAGCTTTTCTTCGTGAAAAGGCGGGTTTAACCCAGCTTGAGTTGTCTCGTCTCGTAGGCGTGACAGAAAGCACCATCCAAAACTGGGAAAGTGGAAGAACAGGAATAGACCACATTCAGAGAATAGTAAAATTTTGTAAAGCTCTCAATTGTCAAGTAGAAGATTTGCTCGAATCGGACAACGACTTCCCAGAAGAAGCATCAACAAAACCAGTTTCTTTGCAAGAAATACATAATTTATTAGGTACCGAGGAGGAAGAAGTAGAGGAAACAGAGGAAACAGAGGAAGCAGAAGAAGCCGGAAAGGCAAAGTAGAAAATTTTATTTTTTAACTTTTGACCTATAACCTTTGACCTTTGACCTGATTCTCCTGCCATAAAGTATCTATAGTGACAAAAGAATATCCTTCTTTTAATAATTGAGGGATGATTATTTTTGTGATTTCTGCGACATCTTGTCCGCCACAAACGCCATCGTGTAATACAATCAAAGAACCATTTTCTAATTTATTCATAACTCTGTTGACAACTTTGGTTATTCCTGGACGTACCCAATCTTCTGGTACAACACTCCACATCACAGGGCGGTAATTCCACTCATGAAAAAGTTGTAAAGTTTGAGGCAGAAATAAACCATTAGGGGGTCGGATATCACGTACTTTTTCCGGTGTTAAATTACAAGCATTGTGAATGGCTGTTTGGGTTTTTTCCAAACTTTGTTTGAGTTGCGTTGGGGAGAGAAGAGGGAAATTGTGATGGTAATAGCCGTGTAAGCCAATCCAATGTCCGCGAGAATGAACTTGTTGAGCTATGTGAGGGAAACGTTCGACGCAAATACCCAGCCAAAAGAAACTTGCTTGAACTTGATAATAATCTAGAACTTGCAGTAATTGCTGCGTATATTGCGGATGAGGCCCATCATCAAAAGTGAGAGCAATAATTTTAGAATTTGGATTACCCCTCCAAAGACATTTGGGAAAACTTGATTTAAGGATTGGGTACAAAAGCGGGAACAAAGGATAAAGCTGCATTTTAGGTTAAAGGTTAAAGGTTATAGGTTATAGGTTAAAGGTTATAGGTTATAGGTTATAGGTCAAAACCAGTAACTTTACACTTTTGATATGCTTTCGTAACAAATTCCGTAACCATCTAATCAATTTTCTTGTTTCTCGTTTAGATTGGGATAAATTTAGGAGTAATCCCGGAATAAACGGGTGATGTTGTTTAAAGATATACGAGACTATCAAATATTCTATCTTGCTCTATTCCTTATTTTAGGTATAGGTACGAGAGATTGGACTCTAAAACCGACGATGATTGTAGTTACAATTACGACCAGTTTAGCGACACAATTGCTTTTGACATTAATCGTTAATTATTGGTCATTTGCGGACGATAAAGAACATAAAACCAATATTCGCAGTCCTTTAATTACATCTTTGGGAATTAGTTTGCTTTTACGAGCCGATTATTCCACAACGATGGTTTTTGCAGCTGCAATGGCGATCGCCAGTAAATTTGTGTTCAAGTTTGGAGATAAGCATTTTTTTAATCCTGCCAATTTCGGAATTATTTCTGCACTAGTACTAACCCCTGACGCTTGGGTTTCTCCGGGACAGTGGGGTGAAGACTGGTGGTATGGGATGTTATTTATCGGTACAGGTGGGATGATTTTGCATCGTATCGGACGTTGGGATACTACGGCAGCTTTTTTGGGGTTTTATGGGCTGCTAGAGGCTGTACGCAATTTATGGCTGAATTGGACTTGGGATGTTTACTGGCATCGTTTAATGAGTGGTTCTTTAGTGTTATTTGCCTTATTTATGGTAACAGACCCTCGTTCTATTCCTAATTCCCGCATTGGAAGAGTAATATGGGCAGCCTGCATTGCCCTTGTGACCTTTATTTTGCGAAACAACTTTTATCTTTCCACAGCAGTCTTTTGGGCATTATTTGCCCTCGCACCGCTGACTGTAATTTTTGATCGGGTTTGGAACGCATCACGTTTTAAATGGGGTGAATCAGTGAATCAGTTAACAGTTAACAGTGAACAGTGAACAGTTCAAAGTCATCCCCTTGTCTCCCCATCCCCCCATCCCTTATTGAGGTATTTTATGAAATTCCAGCGTTTGTTAATTTCGGTATTGTTAGCTTTTGTAATCGCTATTTGTTTTACTCCTTCTGCTTTGGCTTTTTGTGGTTTTTATGTTGCCAAGGCAGATTCAAAGCTGTATAACAAGGCTTCTCAGGTAGTTATTGCTCGTAAAGATAATCGCACAGTGTTGACTATGGCAAATGATTATCAGGGTGATGTAAAAGATTTTGCAATGGTGGTACCCGTTCCTACAGTCTTAAAAGAAGAACAAGTAATCGTCGCTAAACCCAAGATAATTGAACGATTGGATGCTTTTAGCGCACCACGATTAGTTGAATATTTTGATGAAGATCCTTGCGCTCCTGCTTACGAACGAGAAATACAGAACAATCTACCGATGTCTGCTCCAGCACCAACAACTCAAGCAAGTAAAAGAAGCGATCGCAATTTGGGTGTGACGGTGGAAGCGCAATTTAATGTCGGTGAATACGATATTGTGATCTTGAGTGCGAAGGAATCTAGGGGTTTAGAAAGATGGCTGCACGGCAACGGTTATAAAATTCCTAGAGGTGCAAAACAGTTGTTGAATCCTTATATTCGCCAGAATATGAAGTTCTTTGTTGCCAAAGTAAATTTAGAAAAGTTTGACGAAAACGGTTATCAGAATCTTCGTCCTTTACAAATTGCCTACGAATCTTCTAAATTTATGTTGCCGATTCGTTTGGGAATGGTTAATTCAACATCGGAACAAGATTTAATTGCTTATATTCTTTCATCCAAAGGACAAACAGAACTTACTAACTACCGCACGGTGAAAGTTCCCTCAGAGGTTAATATTCCCGTGTATGTCAAAGAAGAATTTGGTAACTTTTATAAATCAATGTTCCAAACTTCCTATACAAAGGAAGACAAAAAAGTTGCATTTTTAGAATATGCTTGGGATATGGGTAATTGTGACCCTTGTTCTGCTGATCCGTTAAATCGAGAAGAGCTTATTGATGCGGGTGTATTTTGGTTAGATGATAATTCAAGTGGAATTGTACCTCCCGGATTTCGCGGTGGTTTTCCGAGTAGTAACGTCTTTGTAACTCGTTTGCACGTTCGTTATACTCGCGATAAATTCCCCGAAGATTTGATGTTTCAGGAAACTTCTAATCGTGATAGCTTCCAAGGACGTTATGTTTTGCAGCATCCTTTTACTGGTGAAACTAACTGTTCCGCAGCTAGACAATATCAAAAGTCTTTACGAAATCGGTTTGAAAAAGAAGCGCAAACTCTTGCTAAATTAACCAATTGGAATATTCAAGATATTCGCCAAAAGATGAAAATTGAAGGACAAGTAAGCAGTTCATTCTGGCAAACTTTTCTTTCTTGGTTGGGAATGTAAAATCAGTTATCAGTTATCAGTTATCAGTTATCAATGGTAATTGGTAATTGGTAATTGATTAATATAGCGCTATATTCAAGAAACTCCGGTGATCTTAACTCCTAACTCCTAACTCCTAACTCCTAACTTTTAATCGCCGATTATGAAAGCCAGAATCGAAAACGACGTAATATATATCAACCACGAAGATGTTCCGGAATACAAAAAAGGCGGTTCTGTGGTGAGAAATAGTTATTTTTGGGCTTTGCGATCGATTGCTGGTAAAGCTGGACGTTACAGTGATTGGGAGTATGAAAGTGAGGTTTGGTTTGCTTTATCGAGGATGTTGATGTCTTTTACCGAATCGGGATATTTAGGAGTTAGGGAGACGATATTAGAATTTCCTCAATCTACAGATATTCCCCAAGTGTTTCGAGATGTCGCAACTTGGGAATAGGAAATAATTATACCTGAATTTTTCGTGGGGTATATGTCGGGTTTTTACAATAAATATCGTTAATAGCAGAAAATCATCATCAAAAACCCGACTTCTGAGACGTGGGTTAAGAAGTCGGGTTTTTACAATAAATATCGTTAATAGCAGAAAATCATCATCAAAAACCCGACTTCTGAGACTTTCAACTTTGACCTTTAACCTTTAACCTTTGACCTAAATTACCGCTTCGCAAATTTCTTTGACATCTTGCGTAAACGAATTGATTCGGGTGTAACTTCCACCAATTCATCAGGTCCAATATATTCTAAAGCTCTTTCCAGACTCATATCTATGGGTGCTTGTAATTGAACCAATTCATCACCACTAGCAGCACGATGGTTTGTCAACTGCTTGGTTTTACAAACGTTTAATTCCAAGTCTTGAGGACGATTATTTTCTCCAATAATCATACCTTTATAAACTTTGGTACCGGGAGTAATAAAGTAAGAACCTCTATCCTCAGCATTTTTCAAAGCGTAGAAAGTAGCAACACCTTCTTCAAAAGATATCAGTACACCGTTACGACGAGCAGAAATTTCGCCAATAATTGGACGATAATCGAGAAAACTGTGGTTCATGATACCGTCACCGCGAGTGAGACGCATGAATTCACCCCGAAAACCAATCAAACCACGAGCCGGAATGATGAACTCTAATTGCGATCGCCCTGCTCCACCCATCTGCATATCCTGCATTTCACCTTTGCGCTGTCCGAGTCGTTCGATACAGCCACCAACGGCTTCTTCGGGAACGTCTAAAACCAAAAGTTCGTAAGGTTCACAAGGTTGTCCGTTGACTTCGCGGTAAATTACCTGTGGCTGGGATACCTGAAACTCGTAACCTTCGCGACGCATGGTTTCAATTAAAATACCTAGGTGGAGTTCACCACGTCCAGAAACTCCAAATCTATCGGGAGAATCAGTTTCTTCAACCCGCAAAGCTACGTTAGTTTGTAACTCGCGCATCAAACGGTCTCTAATCTGCCGAGAAGTAACGAAATCACCTTCCTGACCGCAAAACGGTGAATCATTCACAGAAAAGGTCATTTGTAAAGTAGGTTCGTCCACTTTAATAAGTGGCAGCGCTTGAGGTTCGTTGGGACAGGTGATGGTTTCTCCAATGTTGGCATCGGCAAAACCAGCAACTGCAACAAGATTACCAGCGGATGATTGTTCTAATTCAACTCGCGCTAAACCTTCAAAACCCATCAACTTACTAATCTTGGATTTGACAATTTTGCCATCTTCCTTAACTAAAGCCGCTTGTTGTCCGGCATTGATGGTACCGTTGTGAATTCTACCAATGACAATTCGTCCCAGATAATCAGAATAATCCAGAGTTGTGACTTGTAATTGTAAAGGCTTTTCTGGGTCGCCGACTGGGGGTGGAACGTGACGTAAAATTGCCTCAAACAAAGGCTTCATATCACTAGATTCATCTTCGAGTTCTTTTTTAGCGAAACCTGCTAAACCCGAAGCGAATAAATAGGGGAAATCACATTGGTCATCATCTGCCCCTAATTCTAGGAACAAATCCAATACTTTATCAACTGCCACATGGGGATCTGCTCGCGGACGGTCGATTTTGTTGACTACAACAATCGGACGTAATCCTTTTTCCAAAGCTTTCTTTAACACAAAGCGTGTTTGGGGCATGGGACCTTCATTTGCATCCACAATGAGGACACAACCGTCCACCATACCTAATACCCGTTCAACTTCTCCACCGAAGTCAGCGTGTCCGGGAGTATCAACAATATTAATTAAAGTTTCTTTGTAGCGAACGGCGGTATTTTTGGAAAGAATCGTGATACCTCGTTCTCTTTCCAAATCGTTGGAATCCATGACGCAATCCGGAACGTCTTCCCCTTCACGGAAAATGCCAGATTGTTTGAGCAGGGAATCAACGAGAGTTGTTTTGCCGTGGTCTACGTGAGCGATAATAGCGACGTTGCGGATTGGGAGCGTCATAAGTGCGTCCGATGAACTGCGGATTTTATATTTTAAACTTGTGAAGGGTGTAATAACAGAATTCGGATAAAAATGGTTATTCTGTAAACATCCCTTAACAATTGTATCTTACTCTTTCCATTTGAAGCGAGTTTTGGTAATGAATTGTAGGAAGTTAGAACCACCGGAGTTATTTATTTAAACGTTTAAATTTTTACTTCTTCTCAATGCCCCATGCCCAGGACAATATATTTGACTGTACCTCTACAAAATATACAATCCCAGCGCCATCGCTTTGTGGTGGTAAAAATACTCCATCGATTTCAAACTTGGGTTCCTTGACTGCGACAGAATCAAAGCTATAGCGATCGCCATTTGCTGTTTGATATCTAATCTGTAAACTACCCCACCCATAGAATGCGGGAGCTTTCAGTAACCCTAGAAGCCAACAAGTCTGAACCGAATGGCTGGTTTACACTCATCAAAGCAATCATTTTTGAGCCAATATCCAAAAAGCGTTAAATCTCAACTTGACTCTACAGTTAACTTGAGAGTTTACCATGTTTAAACACCATTATTCATTTATGGGGTACGACTGCCGCTCCAGAACGAAACTTCTCACTCCTAATTCCTAACTCCTAACTTTCTTAGTAAGACTGATATTCTTTGAAAATTTTGATTTTGCCTTCTTTATCGAAAGCTGCGATCGCAAAGGGTTGTTTTTTGCTTCCGGCTTCCATTCCTGGGGTACCTAATGGCATTGCGGGTACTGCTAATCCTGCTTGTTTAGGTTTGGAAGCGACAAAACGTTTGATATCATCGGCAGGAATATGCCCTTCCATTACATAGCCGGCAATAATTGAGGTATGACAAGATGCCAAATTTTGAGGTACGTTATATTTCTGTTTAATTGCTTCCATGTTGTCGGTTTTATTATCTGCAATTTTAAAACCGTGCTTCTGCATATGTTTTACCCATTCACCACAACAACCACAGTTGGGGCTGCGATAAACGGTAACTTCTTTGACTCCTGAATAGTTTGGCTCTGTTTGTTTATCCCATACGCTAGTCATAGCTATTGCTTGAGATTTGCTACCAACGGTTTGAGCATTGTTTCCCATTCCCCCAAACCAGAAAAATGTCCCACTTACTCCTGCAACAGCAACACCCGCGATTAAAAAAAGTAATAATTTGGAATTAGATTTAAACATAAATTTTTACCCTATAGCTCATAGTAATTTCAATCTTAAACTCGTAAGTAAACTCACGAGTCAATCCTGATTTAGGAAAATATCTAGCAAATAATTGCTTACCTATAAGTGTTACCTCTAAAAATGAAATCAAAATCAAATTACAACTGCTTCTCTATTGTCTATACTCCCTACGGCAAACTTTACCTAAGCTTTCATGCCTTGAGCAACAAATTTCACTAAACGCACGATCGCAGTTTCCACTTCTTCGGCAGAACCCCCCGTTATCAGCTTTCCCGACTGACCAACTTGATTTAAGGTACGGATTAGTATGGCGATCGCCATATCTAATTTCCACTGTAGTTCTGTGCGTGTTTGATTAGGAAGCGCTCGCTGAAGAATATCTAAAAAGCGTTGAGTACTTTCATCAAATTCTTTATTTGCAAGTTCCTGTATGGGTAAAGGTTCTCCACGACAACGCCCCATAAATTGAGCGCGAACCATTCCCGCTTCTCCCATTTGGGAAATCACTCGCAAAGGAGGAGCGAAAAAGGCTTCCAAAATATTCTCTACTAATGGCGGCTCCGGCAGATTTTCATATTTCGCCAGCTGCTGAAGTTGAAGTTCGATACACTGTCTAGCTACTCTTCGCAAAACGGCAACAAAAAGTTCTTCTTTGGAGCCAAAATGGTAATGAACAGCCGCAATATTAACCCCAGCTTCCCGAATCACATTACGTAGACTTGTCCCAGCAAAGCCTTTTTCTGCAAATAGCCCCTCGGCAATATTAAGTATTTGTTCTTTTGTATCAATTACTGTTATGGCATTTTTCATGCTTGAATCAAACGTTTGAATAATATTTTCTTACTTTTGCAATAATTCGATTATAACTAGAAACGAAACCAAAATAATATTGGGTTGTCTGAGGGAATACTATGTATGTAATTTAACTGATATGCATCTAGTGAAAATGAATGTAGAGACGTAGAATTGACACTTCTGCATAAGGGTTTCAGTTAAAAAATAATTAAATTCGGTCGTTGCCTAATGTATCAAACGTATGATTGACTAAAATTAAAACGTGTGTTTGAATCTTAGGTATAAGAAAACTTATTGATAAAGATATAAACAAGAACATTAGAGATAAATACCATGAACCCAGAATTTAGTCCGCACTCCGAGATATCAAGGGATGATACTCCCTATGAAGGGTACGATTCCCAAGAGTTAGAGAATCTAGATAAACATGATCCGAAGTTACTTCGTTATGGAATATTGGGAGTCCTTGGGTTAATGCTGATAGTAGGGACAGTATTTGGTGCGAACAATTTAACCAAGACAGAATCTCAGACAAAAGAAGTTGCTGTCGCTCGTCCAATACCCGTAACTACTTTACGAGTAGAACCTGTAAAATCTTACCAAGTATTGCGGACTTATACAGGTGAAATTGCGGCAATTAGGACTAGCGAATTGGGATTTGAGCGGGGTGGGAAGCTAGTGGATGTTTTTGTCAAAGAAGGAGATAAAGTTACATCGGGACAACCCATTGCCAAGTTGGATGTGAGTAATTTGCAGATGCAGAAGTTGCAGTTAGAGGCTCAACTGGCTCAAGCACAAGCAAGATTAGATGAATTTATTGCAGGTCCCCGTAGCCAAGATATTGCAGCGGCTCGTGCAGCAGTTGAAGACGCAAAACAGCAATTGCAATTGCAGAAAACTAAACTTAAAAGAAGAGAATATCTTTATGGTGAAGGAGCGATCGCGCGAGAACAACTTGATGAAATTGCTTTTGGGGAAAATTCCTTAAATGCTCGTTTGCAACAAGCCCAGAGCAATTTAGATGAACTTTTAGCAGGAACTCGTATCGAGCAGTTAGCAGCGCAGCGAGCCGTAGTCAAACAATTAGAAGCGAGTATATCAGACTTACAGATTACAATTGCTAAAAGTACAATCAAAGCACCATTTGCAAGTATAGTTTCTGCTCGTTTAATCGATGAAGGAACCGTAGTTAATCCAGGACAAGCTGTGGTGCGTTTGGTCGAAAATACCAGCCCAGAAGCCAGAATTGGAATGCCTACTACAGTTGTAAATAAATTGCGAGTTGGTAGTTCTCAAACAGTAGAGATTAATAACCGGAATTATTCAGCAACAGTAGCTGCGATTTTGCCAGTAGTTAATCCCAATACTCGTACTCAAGTAGTTGTATTAAAACTAGAATCTTCAACAATATCTCAAATAAATCCCGGTCAAACAGTTAGATTAAAACTTACAGATACAATTCCTACCGAAGGGTTTTGGTTGCCCAATAAAGCCTTAACTCAAGGATTACGGGGACTTTGGACAACTTATGTTTTAACCAAACCGAAATCGAATTCTAACATTTCCCAAAATACTTTCATGCTTGAACAACGCAGTATAGAGATATTGCATCAAGAAAGTGACAGAGTTTTAGTACGTGGTACCTTGCAAGAGGGAGACAGGATTGTTGCCGATGGGATTCATCGTTTAGTTCCTGGTCAAATAGTGCGCCCGATTGGGGAATGATAGGTACATAACCTCAAATCCAAAATTTATTAACTCCTAACTCCTATTCCACTCTAAAATTACCTTTCACCCATGGAGGGTACGACTCATCTCTTTTTACCTCCTTCCTCTGCGTACTCTGCGCCTCTGCGGTTTTTTAAAATCAGTAATCTTTCGGTAACAAGAGAGTAAATTCTAATCCAAAATCCGTCTTGGAAAGTTTGCTGGGACGGAAACCGACCCCAGCAACTTTCCGCAAAATCTAAAATCCAAAATCGACATGGTTCTCCCATTTTTTCGTAACATCCGCCTACTAATTCTAAGTATGGTATTAATACTTGTGTGGGGTTTATCCGCGTATCAATCCTTACCACGTCAAGAAGACCCAACGCAAGTAGCGCGAACTGCCGTGATTACAACTATATTTCCTGGAGCTAGTGCAGAACGCGTAGAAGCCTTGGTAACAGAAGTTATCGAATCAGAAATATCTGAAATCGAAGAAATTACAACTGTCACATCAGATTCAAGGGTTGGTTTATCTACAATTTCGGTTGAACTAAAAGATGCTGTAATTGATGCCGAACCAATTTGGACACGGGTGCGGGATAGATTATCAGATGCAACGGTGCAATTCCCACCAGGCGTGTTGTCACCAGATTTAGAGCGAGCAGAAACACGAGCTTATGCTGTAATTGCATCTTTGGTTTGGTCCGTTGAAAGCGAACCTAATTATGCAATTTTACGCCGCTTTGCCGAAGAACTTGATGTGCAAATTCGAGGAGTCGGGGGAACCGAGAAAGTAGATAAATTTGGCTTTCCTGCGGAGGAAATAACTGTTGAAATCAATCCATCCGATTTAGCCGCAGTAGGATTAAATGCTCAACAATTATCGCAACAGATACAGCAAAGTGATGCCAAAAACAGCGCGGGACAACTTCGTAGCCCAAATAATACTTTAGCGATTGAAGTAGAAGCCGAACTTGATTCAACGGAACGAATTCGTAAAATCCCGATTTCTTCGACTACCAACGCACAGTTTACCCGCTTGGGAGACATTGCGCGAGTTACTCGCGGTATCACACAACCAGTTACAGATTTGGCTTTGATTGGTGGTAAGCCAGGGGTAGCCTTGGGAGTACTGATGGAATCAGGGAATCGGATTGATTTATGGGCAGAAAAAATTCATTCTTTATTAGATGATTTTCGGACGCGGTTGCCTAATGGAATTAAATTAGAAGTGATTTTTGACCAAAGTAGCTACGTGGAAACACGTTTGGATGACCTGATATCTAACTTAATATTTAGTGGCATTCTTGTAGTTGCCGTAACTTTTGTGGGTATGGGTTGGCGCTCTTCTCTTATCGTCGGTGCTGCACTACCATTAACAGTATTTGCGGTATTTGGAGAGCTACAAGTATTTAATATTCCTATTCACCAAATGTCAGTTTCGGGGTTAATTATTGCCTTGGGATTGTTAATTGACAACGCAATTGTAGTTGTAGATGAGATTCAAGTTGAACTGAAAGCAGGTTTAACACCTAAAGATGCTGTGGTAAAAACAGTTAATTATTTAACAGTTCCTCTGATAGCATCAAGTTTGACAACTATGATTACCTTTTTACCAATTGGTTTATTGCCGGGAGGAGCGGGTGAATTTGTTGGTTCTATTGCTTGGAGCGTAATTATGTCGCTGGTTTCTTCTTTCGCGATATCTTTAACAGTAATTGCAGCACTTGCGGGGCGTTTTCTGAGTCAAAGTGGAATCAAAAAAGAAAGTTCTCAACAAAACCGCAAATCGCGTAAATCTCTATTATCAAAACTGAAAAATCCCGATGCTTGGTGGAATGGTGGCTTTTCTTCAGCTTTCTTAGGTCGAATTTACCGTAAAACTTTAAGTTGGACTACAGCGCAACCTGTAATTGCGATTGTCTTAACATTTGTACTGCCCGTAATAGGTTTTATAAATGTAGGTTCCCTACCAGAACAGTTTTTTCCCTCCCTCGATCGCGATCAGTTTCAAATTGAAGTGGAGTTTCCCGCTCAAACTTCCATTGCTCAAAGCCGTGAAGATGTACTCCGCGCTCGTCAGTTGATTCGCAAGTATCCGCAAGTAGAAGAAGTTCATTGGTTTGTGGGGGAAAATGCCCCCAAGTTCTACTACAATTTTACTGGTGGGATACAAAATGCTGCTTACTATGCCCAAGCAATGGTGCAGCTAAATACAGATCAAGGCGTTACACAACTGATTCGGACTTTACAACAAGAGTTAGATGTTTCATTTCCCCAAGCACGGGTTTTAGTCAAACAATTAGAGCAAGGACCTCCATTTAATGCTCCCGTGGAAATGCGGATTTATGGACCTGATATCGAACAACTACGAATATTAGGCGCTCAAGTCAGGGAAATTTTAACGCAGATACCCAATGTGACTCATGTACGGGATGATTTGACTGAAGTTCTGCCCAAATTGGGATTGACTGTAGATGAAGAACAAGCAAGATTAGTAGGACTTGATAATACCGCGATCGCGCAACAGTTACAAAGTTATTTAGAAGGTTCCGTTGGGGGTTCGATTCTCGAAGCGACAGAAAATTTACCAGTACGAGTTCGGATTGCAAATGCTAACCGAGGAGACTTATCTCAAATTGCTTCTCTTAATTTACAGCCAAATCAACAAAGTGGTGCAACAGAACCAAATTTGCGTCCTTTATCAGCGTTGGGGGATTTTAACTTAGTACCTCAATTAGCTCGAATTTCCCGACGTAACGAACAACGAGTCAACACCGTTCAAGCTTTTATTACTGCTGGAGTTTTACCGTCAACGGTTTTGCAAGAATTACAAAAACGTCTGGAAGCAAAAAAATTTGAATCCGAACTTCCCCCAGGGTATAAATACGAGTTTGGCGGCGAACAAGCAGAACGCAGTGATGCAGTAGGTGGTCTTGTGTCAACCGTAGGATTGTTATTATTGGTGATGATAATTACACTCGTATTATCTCTAGGTTCATTTCGACAAACAGGTATTGTTTTTGCTGTTGGTGTTGGCTCTGTTGGTTACGCTTTATTCGCTTTATGGGCTTTTGGTTCGGTATTTGGATTTATGGCAATTGTCGGCACAATGGGTTTAATTGGAATTGCTATCAACGGTGCGATTATTATCTTGTCAGCCTTCAATGAAAACGAAGCAGCGCGGAACGGTGATGTGAAAGCTGTGCGGGAAGTTGTAGTTAAAGCAACTCGTCACGTATTAACTACAACTATTACTACAATGGTTGGTTTTATCCCGCTAATTACTGATGGTGGTAGCTTTTGGCAACCTTTAGCAATTGCGATCGCGGGTGGGATTGGTGGTTCTCCGTTTCTGGCGCTTTATTTTACCCCTGCTGCTTATTTGTTGGTAAAAAAGCCGAGTAAGAATAAGGCAAAACCACGACGACAACTTCTGCTTCCTCCGGCGGCTTCTTAACTGTGAATAAAGGTATGAGATTTATTGCGATCGTTCAATTAAACGTTTGAAAATTTATCGTCAGGAAATACGGTGAAAACACAACAAATATTTTCTATTTTTTTGTTCGGTGTAACGGTAGGATTATTAAATACTCAATCTGCTATGGCTAATAGCATTGATTTTAGTCAAATCCACACAATACCAAATTATTCAATTCCATCATCGGAGGAGACTACGGTTCGTTTTCAATTAAGCGTTCCCTCGGAACCAATTCCCCCGGATGATAGTAAAAAACCATCATTAAAACAAAAAGAAATTAACAATAATCAGGTAGAAGTGTTATCAAATCCAACTGGTAATTCTTCTACCCAAAACACCCCTAAAAAAGTCACTCCAAATAATTCAATTCGCTCTAAATCAGTTTTGGATTCTCTCAATCCCAACGCAAATCCACTTCAATATCCGACAAAACCGGAAGAAGTTCAGATTCAGAAAATTCAAGCAATAACTTTAGAGCAAGCTCTGGAACTAGCGCGACGCAATAATCGGGAATTACAGGTGGGATTACTTGAATTAGAACGCCTCCTAGCTGCTGTCAAGGAAGCTCAAGCGTCATTATTACCATCAGCTGGTTTAAGTGCTGAGTTTGGACGACAGCAATCTGCTCAAAATCAGTTAGCAATTGAAAGGACAAATTTTGGTAATGACGAAGCAAATACAGCTTTCAATGGTAGCCTTCAACTCAATTATGACCTTTATACCGGAGGCAGACGAAATGCTCAAATCGGACAAGCCGAGGAACGTCTGCGCGTTCAAGAGTTAGCAGTAGAGGTATTAGAAGAAGAAGTGCGTTTGAATGTTTCTACAGAATACCTTGACTTACAACAATCTGATGAAGAAGTCAGGATTGCTCAAGCTGCTGTGGTGAATGCACGAGCTAGTTTACGAGATGCTCAAGCTTTGGAACGAGCCGGAGTTGGTACAAAATTTGATGTATTGCGAACTCAGGTAAATTTAGCAAATGCTCAACAACAATTAACCAACACCATTGCTTCTCAACAAGTTGCTCGTCGTAGCTTAGTAGCTCGTTTAAGTTTGTCCCAGTCTGTAGATATAGCGGCTGCTGACCCTGTAAAATTAGCAGGGTTATGGAAACTAAGCTTAGAAAATAGTATTGTGCTGGCTTATCAAAACCGTTCCGAACTACAACAACAGTTAGCGCAACGCAATATTAATCTACTTGATAGACGCTTGGCACTTTCTGTGCGAAAACCACAAATTACTTTAGTTGCCAGCTACAATCTACTCGACCAGTTCGATGATAGTGTTAGTGTTACCGATGGGTACAGCGTCGCAGTCCGAAGCAACTTTAGTTTATATGATGGTGGTAGAGCAAAAGCCCAAGCCGCACAAGCAAAAGCCAATGTCAAAATAGCTGAAACTCAGTTTGCTAATACTCGTAATCAAATTCGTTTTCAGGTTGAGCAAGCTTTTTCAGGCTTACAATCTAATTTAGAAAACGTACAGACTTCTAATGTAGCGCTAGAACAAGCTAGAGAGTCTTTACGATTAGCTCGTTTGCGCTTTCAAGCTGGTGTAGGTACGCAGTTAGAAGTAATAGATGCAGAAAACGCTCTTACCACATCTGAAGGTAATAGGATTAGAGCGATTTTGGATTACAACCGTGCTTTAGCAAATTTACAACGGTCTGTTACATCTAGAGCATTGGTGAAATGAAAAATAGTCTGCGATTTCTCGAAATAATTTTTTATATTTTAGAATAGGCTGAAAAATTTGTGATCGGATGTCTAACAATTCTAGCGGCTCGCAGTCCGCCAATTACTGCTAATTACATCAAACGTTTGATTGATACACCACACTTTACAAACTTCTTGCAGAAGTTGGGGAAAGGGTAAAAGTATAAACTTTGATTATTTTTTACTCTTTCTCTTTTCTTACTTTTTGACCAATCTCAAGTAACTTGATCAGGAAAAATAATTTCAATTTATCGCTATAATTTGGGTGAGATTTGGGATAGCAATTATGTTAGAGTACAACTTATCAAAATATTTACCCTCCGCAGATGAGCTTCCTGACTCCGACGAAACACCCGTGGATAACGAATTGCAAGAATTAATCCCAGGTTTATTAAAGTCTATTTTATTAATCCTTTGGGCTGAAAGAATGGACTGGTTATTTGCAATTGATATGGGTATATATTTAGACCCAGATGAGCCACCAATTGTCCCAGATGCTTTTCTTTGCTTGGGTGTAGAGCGGGTTTATGATGAGGAATTGCGCCCTAGTTATGTACTTTGGGATGAAAATGTTGTTCCCATTTTGACACTAGAAATTGTTTCGCAAAATTATCGTAAAGAGTATACAAAAAAACTCGAAGACTACGCACAAATGGGGGTACTTTATTATGTGATTTATTCTTCCCGTCGTCGTCGCAAACCGCGTTTAGAGGTACATAAATTAATTAATGATAAGTATCAGTTACAAGCAGGAAATCCCCTTTGGTTGCCGGAAATTGGCTTAGGAATTGGTAGCGAAAGGGGTAATTACAGTGGAGTCACGCGGGAATGGTTGTATTGGTACAACGAAGCAGGTAAGCGTTACTTAACTCCACAGGAACAAATTCAACAACAAGCACAACGGACTCGGTTGTTAGCAGAAAAATTGCGGGAATTGGGTGTTGACCCCGATGCGATCGCATAAGTAATATTATCTAGTGTCATATTCTGGAGAAACGTGGTAAATACTAATTAGAAGCAATCCAGACCAGAAAAGCCAGAATTTGTTCGACTGGAGGTAACGGATAATCATACAAATCGATGGTCAATAACTTGTCTTGTAACTGCATAAAGCGCCATTGTGTGCCATTACTCACACAACCATAAATAGTCGGAATCATCTGTCGTTTGATCTGGTTAAACTTTTGTGCGGCTACCATCTCTGCTGCACATTGCCCCAAACCAACTTTGAGATCGGCTTTTTTTGCCTCTACCAAAATAAAAACTGGTGCTTCAATTTCAATTTGCTCGGTGGATTTGCTCAATAGAAAATCACAAGTACCATTTAGCCCCAGTGTCTCATCAACGGTAAAATCTTCTCCAGAAAAAAAGCTAATTTGTTGGTTTAAAATTTGCCGTACCTCTAACAAAACCGGACTAATAATTAATTCCGAGCGAGCTTTTTCGCTTCCCGTTGCAGTTGCTACAGGTAAACTATATTCTAAAAAATTATTGAGCGTCTCGGAGGGTTTAATCGGTTCCAATTGCGGTAAAAAACGTACACCTTCCTCGGTGACAATTCCAAATGCTTCTTTTACACTTGTCAATGTTTTAAATTGACTGTAGGACACAACCAGACTCCCGATTTCTGTGCTTTTGGCTTCTCTAATATTAACCTGAGTTTGATGGCGAATCCTTAATTTTCCCTGTTTATAAGAAGTCGGGTTTTAATCACAATTAGAAGCCTGTTATATGAAGTCCGGTTAATTGCTTACTATATGACGATTACGCATTTATCCAAAACCCATTACCGATTACCAATTACCCATTAAGTGCCCTCACACAGAGTAGGAGTGTTTAACCGGACATGATATTACTGATATTTATATCTTAAAAAAACCCCGACTTGTATGATTAGCGAACTTAAGGTCAAAAAACCCGATTCCTTAACGAAACCGAGTTAAATTTGCTAAAAATATCAATATTTAAGCGATTCTTAGCAGTCTACGTAAAACTAACTGGTCTTCTGATTTAACTTTTAGACGACCGTTTTCTATGTCCCGAATCCAACTTTGACTTTTACCCATCAACTTTGCTAATTCCCTTTGAGAAATACTTAAATTTTTTCTGGCTAAACGTATCTGTTCTCCAAGCAAACTACCTGCTGTTTTAATATTTCGGCTTTTTTTAGTGGTTTGCTGTTGTTTTTTCTTTGCTGTGAGATTTGGTTGGTCCCATTGCGGTGCAAGTTCAAAGCATAAAATTCGCGCATTCATCAACATTTTCCATTTTCCACGGGGACTGACATCGGTTAACCTTCTTCCTTGATCTCCATCGTTAATCCAAAATTCTATGGCTTCGTCTGGATCTTCGGGAATGTCCGCTAACTTAGCCCATAAGGGTTGAATTTCTGCTGGATAACTCACCGGATCGAAAATCGGTTTCATTCCATAATGTGATAGTGTTTCTAAATCGCTCTCAAATGTTCGCAGCAACCGTTTACGTTCTTCCCTTTGTCTGCAAGCAATCGCCACTTTGCGATCGCCATATGCAACGCGCATTAATGTGGGTATTGTAATGCGTTGTTGTTTACCCATTTTAGTTTTGAACATCAACCACATCATCAACCGTGCTGCACCTTCATGCTGCTGCCAGATACTCATCACTGTAGTTAGCAAAGATTTAGGCAAGTTACCATACTGATAAAAGGCTGTACGCTCTTTACAGGCTTGTTTATTTAAGAAATATTTCGCCCAAACACCAGCTTTAATTCTAAATGTCAAACCAATCAGATATTTACACCCTAGTTCGTCTTGTTGAAAATGATGCTGTATTCCCATCAAATCCCACAAGCAAGTTTTTTCAAATGAAATTGGCTCTAAACGTCCTTGTTGTGGTAGATCAATGGAAATAATTAAGGAACAAACTTGCTGGACTAATCTTTTCATCAAAGCTAATTTTGTCGTTTTGTTCAAATCTTTGCGTTTCTCTAATCCCAAATATTTTTCTATTTGCTTATCATCTACAACAAACTCTTCTTCCCAAGCCTTTTCTGAGAAAGTCGCGTAAGCTGCAAAAATTAGATGTACGCAAGCAGATCGAATATCAAGTTCTTCAACTGCTTCCAAGTCTGTTGCAAGTTCGTATGCTTCAGAAGAAGAATTGATGTGAAAAGCAATTTTTCCTCGTCCCTGATTTATCTGTTTGCTATAGCGCACTTTCTCGTTTTCATCGATTTCCCAAGCTAAAGATGTCCGTTGAGACAGCACGTTACAAGCTTCCCAAATGGGAATACCCGATGCAAATGGATTACTCTTACCATTGAAAAATAAATCTGAACTAGTCAATTCTCGATCATCAATTTTACACCTTCCTTTTTTTACCTGTAATGGAATTGGGGACTTACTCGGACAAGCTGATACACATTGGGGTTCGGAATAATAACCCTCACAGTTGTTACATAAATGAGGGTCAATCCAATATTCACCATTGTCGATTTTGATAGCACCTGTTGGACACTGAAAACGACATTTATCGCATCCAGCGCAACTGTTATTAGAAATTGTATAAGGCATAAGGCTATGTGCCACTTAACTTCTTGCGATGTTTGGCTCAAGTCTTACCTAGATGTGTTTTTTAGATATGCTCACTAACACACTTGACGATAAAAATAAAGGCTTTTTATCGCAATCCTGACCGGGGAACCCCGGTCGTCGCAGGCTCCGCCGAAGAAAGGCGGAGTACTGACGACTCACATCTATATATGTACTTCCAATTAAGAATAGGCCTCTTAATTAAAAGTATTTAACCAGAGCCTATATTTCAAACTTCCCTATTTATAGTTTTCATAAAGTTATTAAAAAGTTTTGTTCGTAATGAGCTATGAATGTTTTTTCTATTATTAATAAAAGATTAATGCATACTTTTTATATTCAAATTTTCATGCCTTTTAAACTGTTCTCTAAGAACAAACCAATTACTAATAATACCAAGGGTTTTTCAAAGCTATGTTCAAAAATATTTTTGTCTATTCATTATCTTAACATACTCTTCATATAATTTTCATGATTTTTGTTTTTTTTCATTTTTTAGATCATAACTACTTACAAATATTTGTTGATTAACAGTATTTTCTACAATTATTTGTGTAGCAAATGAACATACTAGTTGAGATAGTTAATCAAAAAAAATAAGAAAACATTCAAGTTTAATTTGAACTTGATTATATATACTTAAGTGTAGTTAATATAACTAGTAAAAAGAGCGATAAATATAATTTGACCACTTTTGTTGTAGTGATGAAAGTTCAAAAATATATTTTGTATATATATATACGATTTTTTTTTAATTTATTTTTGTGATTAATTGAAAAATAATGTCATTGATTTCAATATTTATCATAGATTAAATTGCGTATAGGAAGTTTTTTTTGCTTCTGATTGTTGATAATCAATAAGATAATTGGTTTAAAAATAAATTTATATTTTGTAGCTACGCAAAAAATTATAAATCGCTCAAAAGATTAGATAGCAATATTGTAACCTCTTGACAGACCCAAAAAACTTAGTAATTAATTGCAAGAGAAAAATAATATAACATCAAAATTGATACTTTGATTTTTTAAGATTAAAAGTAATATCTATGATTTAAAGCATTTAATTATCGCCATATGAAAATAGATAAATTTGGTTTAAGATTAAGAATAACGCTACAAGCAATGTAAGCATATCTATTATTAACAGGTTCAATTATGGCAGTACTAACAGGTTTGACAGCAGGTGGTAAAACATGGACACCCAAATTTGTGCAAGAAATTGATAAAGACAAATGCATCGGTTGCGGTAGATGTTTTAAAGTCTGCGGACACAACGTATTGTCTTTAATGGCAATGAACGAAGAAGGTGAATTTGTCGAAGACGAAGACGACGATGAAATTGAAAAGAAAGTAATGGTTGTTGCTCAAGCAGATAACTGTATTGGTTGCGAATCTTGTTCTAAAATTTGTCCAAAAAACTGCTATACCCACGTTGCAATAGACAATTAGTTGTTAAAAATCAAGTTTTGCTAGACGAGTAACTAGTAAATAGCAGTGAATAAATTAGTAGAGGGGAATCTCTTATATCCTACCGGCGAACAATAAGTTCGCAGAAGAACAAAATTGTAAATTTCAAATTGTCTAAATTGAACAAATTTAGATTGATGATTAATATAGCCTCATTAATATATTGGAGAATTTATAGTTATTCAATTGTCAAAAATCCTACAAGTATTGCAAAGTAAAATGAATGCAATAAGTAAATTAAAAATTCCATACAACGGCATTCATCATTAGATTACACTATCGGTTTTATACAGCAGGTCACTATGCAACAAATTCCTGTTTCGTTATTAACTTTAGTTGCTGGAGCTTTGGTCACAATTGTAGGTATCTGGGTTAGTCAAACTCATAATCTATTACCAATACAAGCATCCGAACAAGCACCTTTAGTAGACGGATTCTTTAATGTCATGTTCGCGATCGCCATTGCTTTATTTTTGGTGGTTGAAGGAACTATCTTGTTTTTCGCGATTAATTTTCGTCAACGTAAAGGCGATAATACAGACGGGCCACCCATTGAAGGTAATGTACCCTTAGAGATATTTTGGACTGCAATTCCGACGATAATAGTTTTTGCTTTGGGTATCTATAGCGTCGATGTTTACAAGCAAATGGGAGGATTCCCGTCAGCTAATCCTGCAATAATTGAGACTCAGAACAATTCTGATTCTGGAAGTGCAATTGCAGCTACTATTAGCGAAGCTCCGAGCATATCATCAGATACAGCACCGTTTGTCAATCAAAAGATTGGGATTAAAGGTTCACCTCTACAGCAGAATCAAGCCGCAGAAGTAACTGTAGATGTTACGGGAATGCAATTTGCATGGATTTTTAATTATCCCGAAGATAACATCACATCCGGTGAGTTACACGTTCCAGTTGGTGCTGACGTACAATTGAACATTGCAGCAACAGACGTAATTCACTCATTCTGGGTACCGCAATTCCGCTTGAAGCAAGACGCAATTCCCGGTATGGCTACCGAACTGAGATTTGTCGCGACTAGACTAGGAACTTACCCTATAGTTTGTACAGAATTGTGCGGCGGTTATCATGGTTCAATGAGGAGTCAAGTAATCGTTGAGACTCCCGAAGAATATCAAAGTTGGTTGCAAGAAAACCGGATTGCACAACAAAATAATGAGAAAATTATTGCAGTAAACTCCGTAGAATTATCACCATCTGAATACCTTGCTGCTTACAGTTCCGATATCGGTATTAACTCAACAACTCTTGCTCAAATTGAGAAATAAATTGTAAATAGTTAGGAGTTAGTGGTTAGTTGATAGTTGTTTCACTCCCAAACCCCATCATCTCCTCCTCAATCCAAAATCTAAAATCTAAAATCCAAAATCGAATGACGCAATTAGAACATCCACAAAATACAACTCAAGTGGCTACTCATGCTCATCCCCAAGCATGGAAGTGGTATCATTATTTCACGTTTAATGTAGACCACAAGGTAATTGGTATCCAATACCTAGTGACATCGTTTATTTTTTATCTCATCGGTGGATTGATGGCTGTAGCCATGCGTGCCGAATTAGCGACACCGGATGCAGATTTACTCGACCCCAATTTGTATAATGCTTTTCTGACCAATCACGGAACAATCATGATTTTTTTATGGATTGTCCCCAGTGCGATTGGTGGCTTTGGTAACTATTTGATACCACTGATGGTTGGTGCTAGGGATATGGCTTTCCCGAAGCTGAATGCTGTAGCATTTTGGTTAAATCCACCCGCTGGTGCTTTGGTTTTAGGTAGTTTCTTTTTCGGTGGTTCTCAGTCAGGTTGGACAGCCTATCCACCCTTAAGTTTGGTGACAGCGAATACCGCTCAAAGTATGTGGATTCTTGCCATTGTGTTGGTGGGAAGTTCTTCTATCTTGGGTTCGTTAAACTTTGTTGTTACCATTTGGAAGATGAAAGTTCCTTCGATGAAGTGGGATGAATTACCCTTATTTTGCTGGGCAATTTTAGCTACTTCATTATTGGCATTAGTTTCTACACCAGTACTAGCTGCTGGTTTAGTATTGTTGTTATTTGATATCAACTTCGGTACTTCTTTCTTTAAGCCAGATGCAGGTGGTAATGTAGTTATTTATCAGCATTTATTCTGGTTTTATTCTCATCCGGCAGTTTATTTGATGATTCTGCCTATTTTTGGCATTCTTTCCGAAGTGATTCCGGTTCATGCACGTAAACCAATATTTGGATATAAAGCAATTGCTTACTCTAGTTTAGCAATTTGCGTTGTGGGTTTGTTCGTTTGGGTTCATCATATGTTTCTGATTGACTTCAACTCCTTAATAATCATAAATTATTATTGAGTAAACATTGTAAGCAATAAACAATGTTTGCTTGAAACATATATTTAGGGAAGAATTAGGGAATCAAAGCAAATGAAAGCAGACATCTACCAAGAAGCATTTAAAGATTTCAAGTCATCAGCAACTACAGACGGTAGCTACTTAGGTATAAACAAAGCAGCCAAAGAACAAGAAGCACATATGAGAATGAAAGTACAAGAACAACTAAAAGAAGCTAATTTGCGACTTAAGGAAATGAAAGCAAAGGTTTCCTTAACAATGAAAGGTAATGCAATACAGTTACGGGCTACACTACCACTTAAACCAAATGATACGAATATAAAAGGTAGACAAACAAAGCAGTATCAAATATCCCTAAATATTCCAGCAAACCTAGACGGATTAAAAACAGCAGAAGAAGAAGCTTATGAATTAAGTAGATTAATATCAAGAAAGTGTTTTGAATGGAATGATAAATATTTAGGATGCAAAGCTTCTCAAAATATTGATATAAATTTTGGAGAAATATATGACAAATTTGAGGATATTTTTTTTAAAACAAGAAAAAGAGATATTAAAAGCGAACATACCTTTACTGAATACAAAAAAGTCTTTAAAAGAGAATTTAACTCTGATTTAATTGTGAATAAAAACAATATAGAAATTTCATTGAGCAAAATTGATTCTAGCAGCAAAAGATTTCAAGCGATAAAAGTAGCTAGTATTATATGTAAATATTTAGAAATAGATATTGACTTGAAAAAGTTAAAACTTCCTGTTATACCTCAAAAAAGAGACATTCCCCAAGATAAAGTAATTATAGATGGTTTTTATACATTTGAAAAATATTACGAATTAAACAAACACAAAAAAAATCCTTATTGCAGTACTTATTTAATATATAGATTGGCTTACGGTTTAATTGCTAATTACGGATTGCGTCCTAGAGAAGTATTCAACCAACCTGATATTGATTGGTTTATAAGTGAAGATAACAAAGATAATACTTGGAAAGTTCATAATGACAATAAAACTGGAGCCAGAGAAGTATTACCCTTTATGCCAGAATGGATTGAACTATTTGATTTAAAAAGTAAAAAAGCACTGGAAATGCTTAAACAAAGAACTGATAAAATAAAATCTTTTTCACAATTGACTATTATAGTAGATAAAAATTCACAATGGTTTAAAAGAATTGGGTTAGAATTTAAGCCTTATGATTTACGCCATGCTTGTGCTATCAGAGCGCATTTACAAGGGATACCTCTTAAAGCAGCAGCAGATAATTTAGGGCATTCTATCGAAATGCACACTAAAGTTTATCAAAGATGGTTTTCCTTAGAAAATCGTAAGAAAGCCATGAATACAGCTTTAAATGAAAAACAAGAAATGGAAATGCTTCAAGAAAAAAATATTTCTTTACAGAAGAAAGTAGAATCTCTGACTTTAGAACTAGAAAAATATAAGTTAAATAAAATTATTATATAACCAACATCAAACTATTCCCTTCCCGTTCTAAAGTTTCCTCTCTCTTATCTTTTCTTTGCGCTCTCAGCGCGACAGTTGCTACAACGGGGGGAACCCCCGCAACGCACTGTCTTGTCTCTGCGGTTTTTAAATCCGTAATCTTCTAAAATATACTATACAAGGCTTGAAAACAATCATAATTTTCAGATTTTTTGTTTATATTAATACAGAACACAAATAATATCTATTTATAAGGAATAAATAGTGAATCAAATCATCAATTAGTAACGTTATTTAACTGAGAACAGACAACATTGAAATATAAACTTAAGGAATATATAGAGAATAGTTTTAAAAATAGACGTTGAACTTTTGCTAATTAAAGATTTTAACTGTTCATCATATGTTTACCAGCGGTACTCCCGGTTGGATGCGGATGTTTTTTACCATCTCCACCCTGATAGTTGCTGTTCCTACAGGAATTAAAATATTTAGTTGGGTAGCAACTCTTTGGCAAGGGAAAATCCGCTATACTAGCGCAATGCTGTTTGCCATTGGCTTATTAATGATGTTCGTTTTGGGTGGTATTGGCGGCGTGACTTTAGGAACCGCACCATTTGACGGACACGTTCACGATACTTATTATGTAGTCGCGCACTTCCACTACGTCTTATTTGGCGGTTCTGTATTTGGTATTTATGCTGCGATTTACCATTGGTTCCCTAAAATGACGGGAAGGATGATGAATGAAACCTTGGGTAAAATTCACTTTGTCCTCACCTTTATCGGCACCAATTTAACCTTCCTACCCATGCACGAACTGGGTTTACAAGGAATGCCGCGTCGAGTTGCCATGTACGATCCGCAATTTGAGGCTATCAATCAGCTTTGTACCTACGGTGCTTATCTATTAGCAATATCGGTAATTCCGTTCACTCTGAATATTCTTTGGAGTTGGAATGCTGGTGCAAAAGCCGGTGATAATCCTTGGAATGCTTTGACATTGGAATGGACAACCTCTTCTCCACCTGCTATTGAAAACTGGGAACAATTACCTATTGTTACTCACGGCCCTTACGATTACGGTGTGGTGACAGAAGGTGAACCTTTAACAACCTCAACAGAAGCAGAAGCAACTGCTTAAATCAATTTTGGATTTTAGATTTGCGTTAGCGAAGCGTGTCCGATAGGACATATTTGGATTTATCCAAGCTGTGATTAATCAAGAAGGTAATCATCTCAGCATCCGAGCCAATTCATTTGTATGTAGGGATAATCTAAAAATCTAAAATCCAATAAAATCCAAAATTTAACAGGTGATAAAAAATGGCGATCGCAACAGAAAAAAGTCCAGCACACCATGAAGAACACGCAGATTTACGAGTTTTAGGATTAATAACTTTCCTAATTTCAGAATCCTTGATGTTTGGCGGATTTTTTGCTACTTACTTGTTCTATCGTGGAACTACTCAAACTTGGCCTCCTGAAGGAACCGAGGTAGAGTTATTGTTACCGACTATTAACACCATCATTCTAGTATCCAGCAGTTTCGTGATTCATTTCGGCGATTCTGCAATTAAAAAGAATGATGTTCAAGGAATGCGGAAATGGTACAGAATTACTGCAATCATGGGAGTAATTTTTTTACTCGGTCAAGTTTATGAGTATCTGACTTTAGGGTATGGATTGAGTACCAATTTATTCTCGAACTGTTTTTACCTCATGACAGGATTCCACGGTTTACACGTATTTATCGGAGTCCTATTAATTTTAGGTGTATTGTGGCGCTCCCGTCGTCCCGGACATTATAACGAACACAAACACACCGGAATCGAGATGGCAGAAATCTACTGGCACTTTGTAGATATCATCTGGATTATACTCTTCACACTACTTTATATTCTTACCAAATTTTGAAAATTGGGAATTGGGAATTGGTAATTGGGGATTGGTAATTGGTAATTGGGGATTGGTAATAAAAATCCGTGTAAGCTTTTTTAATCCTTGATTAAAATGGGGAATTAGGAAAGAGTTAATCTATGTAATTCGTAAGAAGTAATAAATTTATTGCTCACAGTTATTCATACCCATTACCCATTACCCATTACCCATTACCTATTACCTATTACGACTAAAAAACCATGCAAAACAAAGAATTCTCCTGGTACCAGGTACCCGAAGATGTCAAACAGTTATTGATATTAGCCGCAGACAATTGGGAAAATACTTCAGAGTCAGAAAAATATATTAATCAAGCTTTAGCTAAAACAGAAAATAATCTAGACGTTTTAATCTCAGCTTATAGATATTTTTATTACAAACAAAACTATCAAATGGCGCTAGAAACAGCTAATAAAGTAATAAATCAAGTTAAAACAATCGAGAACTTACCGGATGATTGGCAACAATTAAAACCAGTACTTATTAAACGTAAAGAAGAACAAATTATTCGGTTATATTTAAATTCTTATGCTGGTACAGGATTAATTTTAGCTATTTTAGGAAAAGCAGAAGAAGCTAAAAATATATGTAATAAAGTAAAAGAAATAGATGATAAAAACGACTTTGGCACTGGCATATTGTTTGATATTTTAACACGTCCACCAGAAGAAGAGGAATGAAAAGTTAGGAGTTTGTTGTAGAGACGTAGCATTGCTACGTCTATTATTGAGGACAAAAGTGAGAAATGAAAAATTAAGATGAATTTATATATTGAATATTCTTCACTGATAACTGATAACTGTTAACTGATTTATGCAAGGAAAAGATTGGCTTGTAACCGCAGATGGTGAATATCAAGCTTGCAAATCTGTAAGAATATGGGATTTAATTACTGAAAATTATCGTCTTTATCGGTTTCTCACTCAACTAGAAGATATTCTAATCAAAGAATCAGATGAAAGCGTTTATTTAGCAGAAATTAGGCAACTAGTAAGACGATTGCTGGTTAATTCTTATTGGATAAAAACTCAACATCCGGAAGCCGATTATAAGACTGGAACTTCTGTTAAACTTTTATATGATGAGTTGGGTTTTCCTTTTACAATTCAAACTGTAACGTTTACACCAGGAACGCAATCTAATATCCATAATCATGGAATTTGGGGAATTGTCGCGGTATTAAAAGGAAACGAAAAAAATACGATTTGGAAGCGAAATCCTACCGCAGAATATCCAGATAAAATTGAACCCGCAGCAGAAATTATTTTAAATCCTGGCGATATTATTAGTTTCGCTCCTGGTGCAATTCATAGTGTAGAAGCAATCAGTGAGGAACCAACTGTAACTTTTAATTTATACGGTGAAACTAAATCAAAAGAACGTTTTGCATTTGATATTGTTCATCATACTGCGAAGAATTTTTAAGGTTAAAGGTTAAAGGTTAAAGGTTAAAGGTTAAAGGTTGTAAAAAGTAAACTCTTAACCACCATCAACTATCAACTAACCACTAACAACTGTCAACTGTCAACTATCAACTAAACTTGGAGATTTTTATGGTAAAGGTAATATTTTACGAAAAAACTGGCTGTCGAAATAATACTAAACAAAAAACTCTGTTAACCGCAGCGGGACATCAAGTTGAAGCACATAATATATTAGAAGAAAAATGGACTAAACAGCGTTTGCTCTGGTTTTTTGGAAATCGTCCAGTAGCAGAATGGTTCAATCCCTCTGCACCTAAAATTAAATCTGGTGAGATAAATCCGCAACAATTAGACGCTGAAACTGCGATTAATTTAATGTTAGAGGAACCGTTGTTTATTCGCCGTCCTTTAATTCAAGTTGGTTATCGTGGAGAAGTTGGTTTCGATACTCAAGTTATTGATAATTGGATTGGTTTAACACCAAAAGATGAAACTTTACAAGAAGTCAGTCAAAAGTTGATGAGTCAGGATTTACAAGGTTGTCCTAATAATCATCAGCATCATCATTGATGTTGAATAGGGAATAGGGAATAGGTAATTGGTAATTGGTAATGGGTATTTTGAACCCGGATGTCGTAAAGATGTCCGGTTTTTTTGGGTTACTCCAACAAAATCTGTACCAGAACTTGTTTCTATAGTTGGTTTATTAATTGTTGGTACATTTGCTGCTAACTTTGTCGCTAAACGTATTTTATTGCTTTTTCACCAGTCCTCTTTAGAGGACTTTCGCTATCAGACGGGGAATTTCATTCCCCGGCAAATTTCTCAAGTCACATCTTGCACCTGATAAAGCACAAGTAATAATAATTACAGATTGTTCGACTAGAACAGTTAGTTAGTAGGTTGGGTTGAGGAACGAAACCCAACATTATCTAGAAGAATAAACAAAATAATTTCAACAAATTCAATATTTAATCAAACAATACGCTTAAACCAAAAATCAATGTTGGGTTACGACGCTTCTTTATTTTTCGTCAACAACAAATATTATTCGTGCGTCTAACCCAACCTACAAAATTCAACTTTTTCCCCAATCCTCAAAAGTTAGTAGGTTGGGTTGAGGAACGAAACCCAACATTATCTAGAAGAATAAACAAAATAATTTCAACAAATTCAATATTTAATCAAACAATACGCTTAAACCAAAAATCAATGTTGGGTTACGACGCTTCTTTATTTTTCGTCAACAACAAATATTATTCGTGCGTCTAACCCAACCTACAAAATTCAACTTTTTCCCCAATCCTCAAAAGTTAGTAGGTTGGGTTGAGGAACGAAACCCAACATTATCTAGAAGAATAAACAAAATAATTTCAACAAATTCAATATTTAATCAAACAATACGCTTAAACCAAAAATCAATGTTGGGTTACGACGCTTCTTTATTTTTCGTCAACAACAAATATTATTCGTCCATCGAAACCAACCTACAAGATAATTTTGCCAATTTGGCAGTTAATTTAGTGTCAATAATGATAAAATCCTGCTTTTAGTACTTATAATTACTGCTAATCCTTATTAAGCCTATAATCTAAATCCTGACATATGTATTAAAACATACTATAATCCAAGTGAAATTCTTATTTTCAGCCAAGGGAGGAATCAAAATAATTCGTAACTATCCGGACGATGACTTACACCACTTACTAATTACAGGAAACTTGCACCTCTAACCAAGGTTAAACTAATTAATGAATTTATATTGTTAAAATCGAACAACAACTTAAAGAGTGATGATTTGAGTACCAAATAATGGTATTAATCTATTTGAAACGTTAATTTATTTTTTAAATTATTAAGAGTGTAACTATTGTGGTAAATAAGGCCAAAATCCCTGGTAATCGGTCAAAATTATCAATTTTAATCAAATAATTTACCGGCTAATTTACTGGCATTATTCCATCACAGCCATCTACCAAAAATCTGGTAACAAAATAATCTCTGCGGGTTTGGGAGCAAGTATGAAAAGTGACATAGCAGTAGAGAAATTACGCCGCTATAAGGAGTATGCGGAATCTGTTCTTCAAAGTCTGGAGTTGGTTTCGGAGAATCCACCACCTCAAGAAGATTGGGTACCCTCTAGTATTCATGACAACATTCAACGCTTGGTACAGTCCGCTCGTTCGACGGTGGAATTGGCTGCTTCTCCGGTAAAAATCGGGGTGATGGGGGAGTTTAGTAGCGGTAAAACTCTGCTAATTGGTAGTTTAATTGGTTTCGCGGATGCTTTACCAGTTAGCGAAACTCCTTCTACGGGTAATGTGACTGCAATTCATTTGGTGCAGCAACCGGAATTACAGACGACGAAGGTGAGTAAGTTTACGGTGGAATACCTTTCCCATGAAGGGGTAAAGGAATGTTTGGGTTTTATGCTCAAGGTGGTGGAAGGTAGAGCAAAGTTAGCGGAGGTTCCCGCAGCTCCTTTAGCTACTTTGAGAAGTTTGTATCCTACCACTTTTGTTGATAGTAACGGGATTTTAACTTGGTGTGAGCAAGCTTGGAATCAAAGCCAAAGTTTGGAATTGCGATCGCTATTACGGGAAGTTGTGGTATTTGTCCGTACTTATGCGGCTTATGGTAAAGATATCTGCGGTAAAAGTTACGAAATTGACCATTTAACAGCAAATAAGGGGTTGAGGTTATCTGAACCCCCGATGAATATTTTGGAGTTGAAGTTTCGGGATTTACCCCAATCTCCGAAGCGTTGGGAAACTTACGTTCAGCCTTCTGCAAGGGATTTACACAATAGTTTCTCGTTGATTCGACGGATAGATATTACGGTTGAGGTAGCAAAACAGATATGGGATTTATCGGGGTTACAGGGGACGAATCAGTTTGTATTATTGGATTTTCCCGGTTTAGGTGCGGCTGATTCGGGTATCAGAGATACTTTTTTATCGCTGCGAGAATTGACGGAAGTACAAACGATTTTACTGTTACTCAACGGTAGATATCCTGGGGGAGCTACTGCTGCAAAAATTCGCAGTATGTTGGAAAGGGATAAGGGACAAGATTTAAGGGATAGGATTATTGTTGGTGTGGGAAGGTTTAATCAGCTTCCTTTGACGAGTCGGGATATTATCGCCATGGATGAGGTTTTAGAGGAACCTTTATTATCACAAGAAGCGGTTTTAGAAAAGTTGAGAATTTTACATCTGACTCTTGCTAGTGCCAGTAATTTGACTACTGAGAAGAAAAATATCGTTTTATTATCGCAGCTTTACGGATTGACAAAACAAGCGGAATATTCTTCATTGATACAAGTTTGTTCCCCGGAGTTTTTACCGGATTTAGAAAAGCCCTTAACAGTTGATGAAGTTAACTTAAGGGAGAAGTGGGGACGTTTGGGGGAGATGTTACCGACTTCGAGTCCTTTACACAAACAATTAAGCGATTATGCTGAAGATGGGGGAATCAATAGATTGCGATCGCTATTGAAAGAACATTTAGGACAACATGGTATGAAGCAGTTGGTGGAAGATACTCAAAGAGCTGCGGAAACTGTGTTAAAGGAGCAAAATAATTTGAAAGCTGTGTTGGAAGAGATTCCCGCTTATATTCCGGTGGTGGAAAATCCGGCATTTTTAGAGTTACGGGAAAAAATTGAAAATTTGGTGACGACATATCGGCATTTTCAGGAAGATTTAGAAAAACAGCCGATGTTAAAAAATCGGACTGGGTTAACTTTGAGTGATGTTGTTAAGGATGAGTTAACTAATAAGATATTTTTTGAGTGGAGTGAGTGGACTTTATTATTTGACCGCACTAAAAACGGTACTATTAGTTTTACTAAGAGTGAAAGTATCTTTGAGGAAGATGAAGAAGAAGATGCAATTCCTACTCAAAGTGATGATTTCTATAATTCTTTTGTCAAAACTATCAATGAAATGCAGTCTTTTGCTCACGAGCGAACTGCGGAAACGGTGAAGGATTTATTTAATAAGTTATCTGTTGAAGTACAGTTAGAGCGGAACAAAATTAAAGAAATTGTTCAAGCACAAATGGAACAGCGGATTGAGGAAAAATTTGGCAAGCGAGAAACCCGTTTATATAGATATTTATTACGTGCAATTGACCCAACTAATAAATGGCAAAATTTAATTATTCAGCATAGTGGTTTGGCTAGTAGTGTAGCACCTATTAATGCTGATAATTTATTTCCTTTAGCTAGGAAAGATGCACAACATCAAAAAGGACAAATATTCGATTGGAGTCCTAATAAGCAATTTCCTGCACCCCCAAGACCATTTAATCATCAAATCGCGGTTTTACGATTACGGGATGAAATTACTGCAAGTGCAGGGTTACATTTAATTCAATATGTTAGCGAATTGACTAAACAAGTTAAAGGTTCTTTTTCAATGGCTTTGAAGGAAATTATCGATAGTTTACAAGAACTTTTAAAATCTAAACACGAACCTTTATTAAGATATATTGCTTCGGCGGAAGAAACAACTTCTGCATCAACTCCAGCTTGGTTGGAAACTATGAAGCGGATTACTGTTATTTCTTATCCGGAATAGTCAATCAATGAACAATAAACAATAAACAATAATAATTAGTAATTAATAGGTTGGAAATCATAAATCCTGATAGACGTAGCAGTGCTACGTCTCTACATTACTACTCCTAACTCTTAAACTTCAATCCAAAATCCAAAATCTCAAATCCAAAATTGCAAAATGCCAGTAAAAATAGAACTTTTTAGTCGTTATCAATTACGTCATAAAGAAACAGATTCTTCACTTTTATTATTGCCGGTGATTGAAATAAAACCGGCTGATAGCCCTAATTTCCCGTTTATTTCTTCGATTGAAATTACCGTTTTGGGAGAACCTGAAGAGTTAGGCAAAGAAATAGAATCGGCTTATAAAAGTGTCAGTTTTAGTACTAATAGATTACTTAAATTAAATTCACCACAGCGGTTGAGACAAAGTGATTGTATCTGGAATGAATCTTTACCACAAGGGATTAATTTAACTTTGCGGGTAACTGTAGAGTATTTCGATTCCGATGATACTGATAAAGCTATTTTATCTGTCAAGAAAACCGCTACGGCTGATTGTAGTATTTGGACTTTTGCTGTGGAAAATGCTCGTTTGCGAAATTTGTCAGCTTCCGAAGAACAAGGCGATCGCCATCAAGATATAATTAGCGAAACTCCTATTCTTAATCATTCTTCATCTGTTGTTTCGCCAAAATCTGATATAACTTATCCTGGTTGGTTTGCAATTGATTTCGGTACTTCTAATTCGACTGTGACGCTTTATGACCCCAAGGTAATTGTGACTCCCCATACTTTACCCAGCGAACAAGAGGAAAGGTTAAGCGAAAAATTAGCGTTTTGGTTGACAGAACGTCCGGTGGATGAAATACCGGGTATCAGTCGTGATGTTTGGGAAGGTGAGTGGCAAAAGTTATTTTCTCATCTCAGTAAAAACTTGGAGGATTTTAATCCGGCAAATTTACAGCTTTTACGGGGTGAACCACTTTTAGAAGCGATTAAGGAAATAGAAATCTGTCTGAGTAAGCGTTTGGGATGGTTCCGTCGGGCTGCGAGTAAGCGATTAAATCAGATTTATCATCAAGTATTTCGGGTTCCAGCTTTGGAGTGGCAAAGTTTGTTACCAGTGGAGTTGGATAAAGATCGACGGTTAAATGAAATTCCTTCGGAGTTGGAGGTGACTAATTTAGAACCTTCCTTACCAACTCAAGACCCAGGAAAGGTTAAAGTAATGTTGGGAGAACAAGCATATCAACACAGATTAGATGCTATCAAACAAGGGGAAAGTATTGATGGTCGTTTTTTGCATTCTCCTAAACGTTATTTTGGTCAAGAACGCAGTTTTGATATAAGTTTGGATGGTAAGGAAGATACTATTCCTGTTAACCAGCTTTTACAGGCTGCTTACGCTCAGTTGATTGAGTTAACCCAGAAATATCGTCAGCGTTATCCTGGTAAATGTAGCGATGGTGAATTTTATCGTGCTGTGTTGACATATCCGACAATTGCTTCTCCATTTATCCGTCGGGAAATCGAAAGTTTAGTTAAGAAGTTGGGTATTGAAGATGTACAAATGGCTTACGATGAAGCAGTATCGGCAGCTATTTTCTTTTTATGGCAAGAATTTGGTGGGGATTTGAATTTAGGGATAGAATCTTTTAAAAGCCGCTGTCGTCGGGATGGTCATAAATGGTGGCAAAATGTTTTAGTCTTGGATATTGGTGGGGGAACTACCGATTTAGCTTTAATTAGATTGACATTAGAAGAAATTGACCCCTTTGAACCTACTGAAGATAAAGGTGACGGTGGTCGTTATTATAAACTTACACCAAAATTGTTGGGTTCCTCCGGTCATTTACAGTTGGGTGGTGAACTGATTTCGCTACGATTATTTTTGTTGTTGAAAGTTGCGATCGCGGATTCTCTCTTAAGTGCGGTTGCGGGTGATATTTTACCAAAAGATGTTTTGAAAGTCCAGCCTGAAGAGTTAAACGAACGGTTTTTAAATAACGGTAAATATCGTCAAGGTTCGCTTTTAGCTTGTGTCGATCAAGAAATTCGCGAAGGTGATACCTACAAGGAAGCTTTAAACGACGCTGAAAAAATCTTGCCTACCCGATGGAAAAATCGTTCATCCCGTTCTCAAACATTTTACGACCTCTGGGAACACGCGGAAAACGCTAAACTTGCTTTAGGACAAAAAGGTTCTGTAGTAGATGCACCAGAAACAATATTTGTTTTAGATGGACGACAAATAGCGGAATTACTTGCTCAAAATGATATTCAATTACCTACAGATGTCATTGATAAAATTAGCGTCACCTTAACGGGAGAACAATTTGATAAAGCCGCATCTCCGGTAATTCAAGAAGCAATTGGTATCGCTTCTGGATTAATTGAAAATGCTTTTAAATCCAAGTTTATTAGTGATATAAATTTAGTTAGAACAGATGAAGAGCAAGTAAAGAAAGAACAGGTAGACTGGTTAATTTTATCAGGTAAAACTTGTAATTTAGAATTGGTAGAACGGGAACTTTATCGAGTATTTAGTAAATCAGATTACTTTGTCTGGAATGAAGAAAGAGTCACTTTTGAACCAGAATACACTAAATTAGCAACATCTGCCGGAGCCTGTTTTGCGGAAAAACTCCGTCAATTAAGCTTTTCTCCTCAAGAATCCAAAGACTTGTTGAGAAAGGGAGCAAATCAACTTTATATAGATGTCAAAAATTTATTTTACTTCCTACCTTGCTCCTTCGTTCGAGAAGTTATCGGAGGAAGTCCCGTTCCTATTTTTCACGCTGGGCAAGAACTTTATCAACTCAAAGCTGAAGAAGGAATGGCTAAATTACGCAGCGATTGGTTGGGGATGCAGTTAACTAATAATATCAGACGACAAGACTTTGAAAAAATGAAGTTACAGTTATGGGGAAGTTATAATGGTGACGCTTTAATGAAAAAATTAGGAATCACCGAAGACGACTTTAAAAATAATATCAAAGTTCAATTTGAAATCAATCAAAAATTGGATATTGATTTACTACTTTGTCGAGGAATTCCCCATTATTTAATACCTATAAATATCCCCAGTATAGACGCAGCAAAAGCCATTGGAAACCAAGAATTAATTACCGACGAATCTCAAGTAATCTGTGATATTGCAGTTAACGTAGTCGAAGCCGCAAATGCATTAAAAACAGATGCACATACAGTATTATTTAAAGCCGGTAAAGATTACAGTAAAGAATTAAGAGTATTCCGCTACGAAAACGACACAAATCAACCGCAAACTATCGGTTTAATAGCTGAACTTCCACCATTTCCAGCCAGTGGAAAACACACATTTTACTTTCAATTTCGCAACCCCCAATCCAACAAATGGGAGTTAATTGGAGAGCTACCACAACCACCAGTTAATAGCGAATATCCTTGTCGTTACTACGTCACCTTAGACTTTAAAGGAATATTACGAGTACATCCCTTTGAAGTACCTTATTGGACATCTAATAATCCCGAATTTCTCAAACAGGAAGGATGTATTTTTAGAGATACCTTACAACCACAATCTACCAATGTAGAAGCCGAACGCGACCCTTTTTGTGGTATACATTAATCAGTTATCAGTTAGCAGTTATCAGTTATCATGACGGTGTATTAGCCGTTTTCGTAAAATCCTCAGCTAACGGAGACTCCCGAAAAAACTCAGATATCTTCTTTTGCGACGCTATCATTTGACGATATTCTGTATAAGATAAAACTATTGCTACCTCAACACCCCTTCTAGTAATAACTTGCGCTCCTTCATTAATTGCTTTGTCTACAACTTCGCTAAATTTGTTCTTTGCTTCTTGTAACTGCCATTGTTTTCCATGTTTGCTGTTTTTATCTAGCTAGTCTAGATATTTCCTTATATCGTACCGCAATATTTGAAAGATTAGAGCAGGCTCTATGAACAGAATGATACGATTACATGAGAAGAAAGGCGAACAAGCAAAAATCTTGTCCGCGTGTGATGAGCCGCACCTTCGGTGAATACCAAAAACATCTTACATGATTAACTAGTACTCATGTATTAAAAATTTTGTATATAAGTTGATTTGGGGCGATCGCGGTTATATAAATAATTTTAATTTGTAGCCTTATAATCATACTTACTCGTGCCGTAACACACCCTACATTTAAAGTAGGAGAAATGCGTTGGTAATCTAGAATCAAAATAAAGTTGTTGAATACACGCAGGTATTATTAATAAATTTCCAATAAATTATATTAAGTTGTTTTTTCCTGCCGCTTAATTACTCATAAGATTCATGTTTAAGAAATTTTTCAACCAAGAATATAAAAATAAGTTTTTCACAAAAATAGCCGCTTTAGGATTGCCAAGTCTAATTTTACTATTTGCGATCGCAATTACTGATGGTGAAACTGCGATTCTTACAGGTTTAACTTTTTTGGGTGGTTTTACGAAAATGTTGGGAGGAGTTACGTTTTTAATTATTATAGGATTATTTACTAATAATTATCTTCAATATAAACCAGAATCTCTTCCCAATAATTGTAACTATCAACAAGATATTATAAAAGAAGTAATTGTAATATTAGAAAAAGTACCGGGAATAACTCCCGCACATCATAGAGATTTTAACAGTTCTAAAATAGTTATACGACTTAGAAATGATTCAACTGTAAGAATTTGGAAAAATCCCTTTGAAGTTGACCATATATTTTTAGCAGATAAAGACGGAATCCTGCTTTACGGTGGATTCGTCGGATGGATTCACAGCAAAGGATTAGATACAGCGATTAATCAAATTCGACGCGATTATACGTAAAATGATGCTATTTATTTGAGCATCGGGTATAAAAATTAAATACAAAGAAAGACTATAATAAACTTAAATAAATCAATAAATAAATAGAGTTCAGCTATGCATTCAATTTATCGTATAAATACCAAAGAGTTAGACCGTAGCTTTATTGATGCATTGAAAGTAAGTTATCCCGATAAAGAAATTGAGATTATTGTATACGAAGTTGACGAAACTGCTTACCTTTTATCTTCTGAAGCAAATAAGAAACATTTGTTAAAAGCTATAGAAAATGTTAAACATAAATCTAATTTGGTTGAAGTAGATATAGAAAATCTCGAATGAATAGAAGAATTGTATTTGAACCGGGTGCATTTGAGGATTTTAACGAGTGGTCGAAATTAGATAAAAAGCTATATAAAAAAATTGTTGAACTAATTAAAGATATTGACCGTTCTCCTTTCACTGGTTTAGGAAAACCTGAACCATTAAAACATGAATTAGCTGGTTTTTGGTCAAGGAGAATTAATGAAGAACATCGTTTAATTTATATCATTAACGATACAGAGATAATTATTGCTGCGTGTAAATATCACTATGAATAATAAAAAAGTGACAAATCACAATTGATGATTCGCAACTTTTAGGTGATAATTGTTCATTGACAATTGATGTTTGATTCAATGAAAAATCTTCTCCCAAGGCTACTGAAAATCGGCGGAATTACTTTCTCGGTAGTAATCTTCACGATAATTATCTTCTATTTCTGGGCAAGCTCAGGTAGTTATCCTCGTAACAAGTATGCGGAAATTCTAGATTACCCAGCTTCACCACCAGCTAATAAAAATGAATTTACGATTATTACTTACAATATTGGTTATCTTTCTGGATTAACTAACAATCAAGCTGTGAGTAGAAAGAAAAAGCTGTTTGATGATAACCTTAAAACTGTTGTTGATGCGCTTAAGCCATTAAATGCTGATTTTATCGGTATTCAAGAAATTGATTTAGAATCTAAACGTTCCTTTAACATCAATCAAGTTGATGAATTAGCAGAGCAACTTTCATTTAACCAAGCCGGAATAGCAATTAATTGGGATAAAAATTACGTTCCATTTCCCTACCTGCCATTTTCGGCTCACTTTGGCAGAGTATTATCAGGACAAGCTATATTAAGTCGTTATCCTATCACCAATAACAAACGTATTGTATTAGATAAAGTTGCTAGTAAACCTTTTTTCTACAACGCTCTTTACTTAGATAGAGTCGCACAAGTCAGCGAAATTAAAGTTAATAATCGTTCCGTTATTATCATCAACGTACATTTAGAAGCTTTCGATGTACCCACTCGTCGTAAACAAACCGAATATATTCAAAAACTGCTCTCGGAATATGTTGATAAATATCCGGTACTGTTAATCGGTGATTTTAATAGTACAGTTCCTCCCATACCCGAAAATCCCCAACCAACTGTTGATATTTTATTAAAAACTGCTGCAATTAAATCCGCTTTTCCACCCGAAGCTTTAAATAATCCCCAAATTGCAACTTTTCCTTCAGATAAACCCATTGTAAAATTCGATTACGTCTTCTATACTCCTAAAAATATAGAAGTAATAGAATGGCGAATAATTGATCAAGTAAAACAAGCTTCTGACCATTTACCCGTGATGATGAAGTTTCGATTTAAGGATTAGGAATAGTAACATTTTTTAACGCAGAGGAACACAGAGGTTAACGCGGAGGAACGCAAAGTATTTTTTACTCACATGATTAATTTAAATAAGTTATTAAATACTAAAAATTCAAAGTTAGCTTGGTTACTGCGGTTAAAACTGTTAGGGCTGCGAACCGAGTTAGAGGAAGCTTTGAAAACAGAAGTTTCTGACCCAGGAAGCGATATTTGTCAAGAACTTTTACAAGAATTAAATGTAATTTTAGAATCTCAATATCAAAGTAATAATACTGAAAAAATTCCTTCTTGGGAAGATGTCTTAGAACCAATTTCAAATCAAGTTGATAATAACCTACAATTACCGCAAACTACTACCCAAGTCAAATTAAAACCAATTACCCAAACTTTACTTGCTCATCAAGAATTATCTCAATATATCGGCGAATATCAGTTTAACTGTACCGATGATGCTCAATTGTGGAACGAAATTCAACGATTGCTGTTGCGGATTCCTCAAAAACAAGCTGATATATTGCGATCGCAAATCCTCAAACAAGTAAATAGGTTGGGTGGAATGGAAGATAAAGTTTCTTTACGACAACTTGCATTTCCCATCCATGAACATATTTACTCTGGTTTGAAAGGTAATATCCAAGCTTCGGGGTTGTGCTTTTCCAATATGGTTAATTTCGACGAACGATTAGAAACTCAAAAAAGCGGTACTGAACTCGATATTCTGGCTGCGATTGTTTCTACTTATCTCAAATTTATCGAAATAGACCCGTATTTACACCATACTTTAAGAAGTGTCGATAGATTCGGCGTTCGCTCGTTAAGTTCAGTAGATAAACCTAAGTATATCACCGCATTAATCGAACGTTTTCACAGAGTTAAGGTAACTTTTAACACCGATAAATCAATCGCCCTGCGTGCGAGATTGGACTTAGATGAAGCCATACATTCATTAGTTTATTTACCATGTGTTGACCGCTTTTCCTGGTGGGGAAAACTGCAACAAGAAGCCCGTCACACTTTGGAAGTCGCAGTACAGCAAGCGCGTCAAGCGGGATATCAAGTTCAGATTCGTCCTTTATGGGGAACTTATGCTGATGTTTACCCCTTCTCCAAAGACGATTTACAAATAGATATCGGTGGTATACCCGGAGAAGTTTCCGCTTGTCTGCGAGTTTATGCCAAAATTAACGATGAAACCCTTCCGGGAAGGGTATTATTTCGTTCATCTTGAAATATTAGTTTATTCGGTTGTAGATTCCAGCTAAAATTAAATACTTACGTAAATATATGGATATTTATTAAAACAACAGTATTTAAACTTAGCAGCTTTACCTTAGCTTTGAATAAAATACTTTTAACTTTTAGAGGGTGTTTACTCCTCGCTAACCCATTTATTCCTTTAATTTCTTAAAACTGATATGGCAGTCAATAAATATCAAAATTTAAGAGAAGGAAATAAATAAATGAGAATTAATAGATTATTTTCTAAATTGAGTACTGGTGCATTATTAACTACTGTAATTACGATTGCTGCAAATCCCGCTCAAGCTGCAAATACGGCAAATGATCAATATGTAGAATTTGAAAAATTGGTAACGGAAGAGAAAAAAGTCAACATAACCTTTGATGAAAAGGTTGGTGTTGGTAATAACCCATTATACGGTGGAACGCAACTTGATAATTTGTGGTCTGATTACGGCTTAAAATTAGATTCTAGCCTCAAAAAAGGTGGCAAAAGCGAATTGTGGCTTTACGACAGTAATTGTGAAGGAAAAACTTGTACTGGTGATGATCCAGATTTAGCTACCGGAAAAGGTCAAAATGGTAATCTTAAATATAAATCTCCCAACCAAGGTAAAGTCCTGATTATTCAAGAAGATAATGGAAAAAATGATTTAGAACCAGATGATTATGCAAACCGCAATAATCCCGGTACAATAAAATTTGATTTCAACGAATTTACAAAGGGGGTTGGGGTTTTATTCAATAGTATTAGTTTATTAGACTTTGATGACCCTGGTGACCCAATCTTCAGCGCTATTTTTGCTGATGGTACTAGTACTGGTAACTTTATTTATAATGCGAACTTTTTCTCAGAGATAGATGTAGAAAACAATGATAAAATCGCAGGAATAAACGATAAGAAGGCTGACAATAAATTTGTTGTCAAAGAGAGTAACGCAAATAGTACTTATATTAGTGAAATGAAACTTTTGAGTACTAATTGGAACGGAAACCAGTATGTTACAGGTGACAACTCACTCAGAGAATACAATTTCGATTTCGGCGAGAAAAGAGTTACACAATTTAATATAACTTTACCTGGAAGTGGTGCAGTTACTGGATTAAATTACTATCGCCAAGAGAAGACTTTGAAAACGGTGAGAAGAAAAGTACCAGAACCCACTTCTATTTTAGGCTTAGTTGCAGTCGGTGCAGTTGTTGCTTCTTCCCTAAAGCGTAAGCACAACTGTTCAAACAGCTAATAACCTAAGAGACGCCATATATCGCGTCTCTACAACATCTATAATTCCCACCAATAATCCTTAACTTGTACGTACTGATAACTGTTTACTGTTAACTGAGTTGAATCATTGCCCAACCGCAGCCACCTCTCTACCTAAATCTTGAAACATTGGGGTACTCAAATATCTTTCCCCGAAGGAAGGCTGAATCATCACAATCAAACGTCCCTTATTTTCCGCACGCTTACCAATTTCAATTGCTGCACACAAAGCCGCACCAGAAGAAATACCCGATAGTATTCCTTCCTCTTTTGCTAAACGTCTTCCCATCGCGATCGCATCTTCATCACTCACAGCAACTACTTCATCAATCAAATCCTTACGTAAAACTTCTGGGATAAATCCGGCACCTATACCTTGAATTTTATGAGGTCCCGCTTGTCCACCAGCGAGTACGGGACTGTTTTTAGGTTCTACTGCAATTACTTGAAAACTGGGCTTGCGTTGCTTAATTACTTCGGCAATCCCGGTAATTGTTCCGCCGGTACCAACACCAGCAATCACAAAATCAACTTCTCCATCGGTATCTTGCCAAATCTCTTCGGCGGTGGTTTCGCGGTGAATTTGGGGATTCGCTGGATTGCTGAATTGCTGCAACATATAAGCATTAGGAGTATTAGCAACAATTTCTTCTGCTGTCTTAATTGCTCCGCGCATTCCCTCTTGGGCTGGTGTTAACTCTAAAGAAGCACCGTAAGCTTTGAGCATCGCTCGTCTTTCTAAACTCATACTTTCGGGCATTGTCAAAATCAAACGGTAGCCAAGGGCTGCTGCTACCATTGCTAAACCAATTCCGGTATTACCGGATGTCGGTTCTACTAAAATGCTTTTTCCTGGTGCAATTAATCCTTGTTCTTCTGCTTTTTTGACCATATTCGCTGCAATCCGGTCTTTTACTGAAGCTGCTGGATTCATTCCCTCTAATTTCACCACAATTCTGGCGACACATCCCGCTTGTTGAGGAATTTTGTTCAATTCTACTAATGGTGTTCTACCGATAAGTTCTGTCACATCGTGAGCAATTCGCATCTTTTTCAACCCTTTTCTGTATTTTTTATTGTAGATAAAGTTGTTTTTTTTATACTTATTTAAAAATCTGGAAAATTACATTAACTGAATAATTTTAAAGCAATCCGATAAAAATTTTAGTTCTTATAAATCAATTTTAAACATTTAATCAGTTTATTTGGAATCATGCTTAAGAAATACTTTTATCTATATTTTATGTGATTTCGAGCAAAATTCCCAATTATAACTATTTTCAAGTATTAGTCCGCCACATTAATGATCGCGGGCGAGAGTAGTGCGTTTGCGTAGCCCTTTGCTTCTAGCTCCCACTTCGGCTACTAGGGAGCGAGTATTTAGGCGAAGCGCAAACCGAACCTCTTGCTATTTTACAATTATTTAAATTTCTGCTAAAACAAATACATTTTGTGCTATCAAATCAACAATTGATTTTCAAAACTCTTAATACTAGAACTGTGAGAGCTTTTTGCATATCTAGCCCATTGCAACTCAAATGAGTACAAAAATCATCGAACCCGACTTCATAAATACTAGCACCCCTACCTAAAAAGACTAGAACCTATACCCTAAAAAAATATTCAATCCTTACCATAATTGGATTGTAACTGTTTGAGTACAACCCTAATTAAGTTAATAAATCCAAGGGCGATCGCCATGAGTCCTCACCTGGAGACTGACTGATATAACAGCTATAGGATTTACGCAGAGATTCCCCTCTACCCCCCCGTCTTTTCGGGGGGGCTTCTTAAACCCTCTAGTAGTCCTTTTCATTAATTATCATGGGTAAGAAATTCGTAGTGCGTTGGCGTAGCCTGCCCCGGAGGGGCATACTTCTAGCTCGCTGGTGGCATTTTGCTCGCTAGCTACTACCAGGGAGCGAGACGCTCCCACTACAAATATTTAACCCAGCAAAACTAATGCAATCAAGTACTAGTACTCCACCACATTAATTTTGATGGGTAATTAATGTAATATTGTAGGTTGGGCTGTTCGCGCAAGCGTTGCGAAGCAAAACGGAGTGAAGCCCAACGCTGATGTTGGGTTGCGCGCAGCGACACCCAACCTACCAAGAGGCATCTTAGCCCCTCATAACTTATGTGGCGGAGTACTAGTAAGAAGACTGGGTGTCAATGATTTTTCTACACAATTTTAGATTTAGATATTAGTTAAACATTAAAACTTACGACAGTATAGGAAATCTACAGTTACATAGCAGTTCTAAATGATTTGTGAAATTTTAAGTAGTGCGAGCTTCTAGCTCGCTAGTGTAACAAGCTAGAAGCTCGCACTACACCCATTACCTTTTTATCACCATGATTTTTTACAACTGATTTAGGATTGCTACATACTGTTTCACTGGCTTCACGTTACGCAATTAGAAAAAGCCACGATGAAATTAAAACTTATAAATGTATTTGCTGTTTGTTTAATTACTCTAACGATACTTTTTCCCAGTTTAGCGGTATTTGGTATGGTATGGGGAAAACATCTCAAGTTTGTGGAAACTCAGCAGAATATACATTCATACAATCAAAGTATAGAAAGCGAATGTTCTTTATCTGGAATACAACCTAATTCCCTGGCAAACAATGATTTTTCTAACTTATATATAGATGCTGATGAAACAAAACTAAATTTATTTCATAACTACCAAAATCGCCGTTTGTGGAGATGGCTTTTTTTATTGATACCATTCTGTATGGTTTTTGCAATTTATTTATATGACAGATATTTAGTTTACCGCGCTCATATACATCAACAACAAGTACAAATGTTGGAGAAATTATGGCAACAAAGTCTAGAAAAGTAGTAATAAGAGTTAAAAAATATGATGTCTTCAGAACAACGTCAAAATCAGTATTACGGTTTAATTGAGGAATTATTAAAATGTCCTAATGGTAAGGAACCAGAACTTATCGAAGCTAATTCTGAACTATTAGATGCAGAATTTATCAAATTAATGATGCAAGTCGCAACATCATTTGCTCATAATGGAAATGAAGACGGAGCCAAATTTTTAATCTATATTGCACGAGAATTATCTAAACAATTAGGTTTTTATCCTCAAGTTCCAAAGAAGGAGTAAAAATGCTATTGACGGTAGATGAGGCGCAACAAATTGCTTTAGAATTTCTGATTAGCGAGTGGAATATATCAGATGAATATAGAGACTGGTTTATAGTAATTGATTGTCGCCTCATTGGTCAAAATTGGTATATTGTTGAAGTTGCTGTCGCAGGATTTCCTGATAGGTGGTACTTTCAAGTTTACGATACCGCAGAATGCGACCCCAACTACACATTTATTTCGCCAATTCGCGGTTGTGAAGGATATACCGACCTTACTAGTTTACCTGAATTAATTGCAGAAGTTTTAGTTTGCGAACGCAATTCTCGATAATTTATAACAGTTGACAGTTGACAGTTGACTGTTTCCTAATTATTATCACTAAATAAAACTATAAAAAATCAACTTTTAATAAATAATAAATCTTTCAGTTGACTGTTTTCTGATTATTATTACTAAATAAAATCACAAAAAACAATTTTTAATAAATAATAAATCCTTCAATAGTCGTATTTTTTGCAAATCATGTTATGTTATATTAATAATGTCTTATAACCTACAGAAATATGTAGTCAAATGATTAGCGAAGAGACTCTTGCTAAGGAATATATTCGAGTCATCAATGAGTATTATCCAAGAGTAGGAGAAGTCCTTGATGGCTGTTATGTGAAAGTAATCACAACTTACTGGGGACGACCTCCTAAACGTTTACGACACTTAGGGATTTATTGTCCAGAAGACATCATATCTTATGTACAAAGTCATAAACAAATACTAATGGATGTTGCGGAAAATATGGGATTAGTCCAGGTTGTATTTCGCAACGCTTCACGTTTACTGCGTGATCCAATGTCAAAGATAAAAGAATCCGATCCGCGTATGTGGCTGGATTTACAATGGGTTTCTAAATAGAATAATTTGGTGTTGAAAATTGTACTTCAGGGTAATGGTAATAGTAAATTATTCCTTTATCAATTAATAATTGGCGAGTATTGGCGATATTGTGTCTATCAAATGACCCGATTTATTCGCTAGGAATAATTATCTCTCTAACTCAAAACCGTTTTCAACTGAACGTAAAACCAAGAGTTTATTGCCCAATTAACCTAACTCAGATTAGATACAAAGGGCTTGTATTATTATGAATAAATCCTTCATTCATGCGGATGATTTACCACCGAATGAGGTAACAAAAAGCGACAAAATGTTACTTCTAGAACTAGAAAGAAGTACCGGGAAATGTTTCTACGAAACTTGTGACAGTATTACCCAAGCATTACTATCAAATTGTTTTTGGTATCTGACCATTGACACCGAATATCTAACATTAGTGATTCACTGTCCAGATATAATAACTTACTGGCATATAGTGAGCAATATTGTGCAATTAGGCATGAAACTTCAACCCCTTGCTTCCAGTGCGATAATTCGAGTAAATCCACCTCCTGGAAAAGCAACATCCTTTGAAATTGGTGTCGATGAAGTATCAGCTTTCCGGGATTGGTTGTGATTTTGGCTGTGATTTTGGCTGTAAATATTCCGAACAAGAAATCGCTTTTCCTCCCGAAGCTTGATCAACCATTTCTTGCAAACGAGACTGCCCAAAGCGTCCAATAGTTAACAAATTCTCCGACTCTCCAGCAAACATTTCATCTAAGTCGTTCATTGCTAAAGCTGCGATATATCCAGCTTCTTGTACCAATTTTCTCACTCGCTCGTCATTTTTACCAGTAGGATAGGTAAAGTAGCGGATTGATATACCCAAATTTTTCTCTAGTAATTCCTTAGACTCTACTATTTCTGGAACAAGTTCTTCATCAGATAACTTAGTTAAATCTGGTGGATGAGTTTTACTATGAGCGGCTATAGTTACCAAAGAGTCAGCAGCCATAATTTTCAGTTGCTCCCATGTCACATGGGAGCGACCTGTATTAATACCCATATTTTTGGTATAAACTGAGAAAATTGCCGGATAATTGTACTTTTTAAGTAATGGGTAAACGTATTCATAATGACCCCCATAACCATCATCAAATGATAGTAAAATAGGCTTTTCTGGTAATGGACTTCCGGTGCGTAAATGAATAATTAATTGGTCTAAACTAATTGGAGTTACACCTTTAGATTTGATTAATTCAAAATGAGATTCTAATTCTTCTGGGGTAACATCAAAAAATACTTCTTTTTTCGGCAAAATATCGTGATACATTGCTATCGGTACTTTAGCTTTTCTCGCAGAAGCGTTAATTTCTGGTAAAGTTACAGCATCTAAAGAAAGAGGAACATCCGCATCAGTTTGTGTTTTTACCAACACTTTTTGTTGAGATAAACTTTCCTCATTCCAAGGTTGTAAATTTCTATCTACAGCTTGATATTTTTGACAAAATTGCTCTAAATTTAAAGGAGATACTGTTTTTTCCATAGAAACTGGAGAATCACCTTTATTTTCGCTTTTAGAATAAAAATTTAAAGCTAATAAACCAGTAAAAATTACAAGAATACTCCCGATTAAAGGAATAAATTTGAGTAAATTATTTGATTTGGGCTGCATGGAAGTTAATATGAGTATTTTGTATTATTAATTAATTAATGATTAGATATGCACCACCTGGCGATTGAAATCGCGGCTACACAAGCAAAACCCGCAGTAAGGCGGGTTGAAGGTATTTTTTAATAGCTGAATACAGAAAGCTTAAATTTAGGACTTATTAAATACAAGTCCGTAAAATACAAATATCAAGGTTAAAGGTTAAAGTGAATACGACCATTACCAATAACTCAATTAACTGTCAACTGTCAACTGTCAACTAATTTACGGATACAACTTATCTCCGGTAGCGGAATCAAATAAAAATAATTTTTGCAAATCTAATTGTAAATTCAATTTATCACCGACGTGAAAACGGATATTTCCACTCGTTTGCACGTTTAATATTATCCCAGTACCGAGTACGGTGACGCGAATCAAGGTTTCTCTTCCCAATGGTTCGACTAATTTCACTTCTACTTGTAAAATCTCCCCTTGAGATTCATTCTGAATTTGGATATCTTCTGGACGAATACCTAAATCAAAAGTTTGTCCTTCTGGTAAACGTAATTTTTCTTTTAAATCACTGGGAATAGTTAAAATTTGTCCGTTGATATCAAAACCCGCAGCGGTATACTTCGCCGGTATAATATTCATTGGTGGATTTCCTAAGAAAGTTGCCACCATTCGATTAATGGGATGAGCGTAAATACTTTGTGGTTCACCAATTTGCTGAATACGTCCCCCACTCAACACTACAATTTTATCCGCCAAGGTCATTGCTTCCACTTGGTCATGGGTGACATATACCGTAGTAATACCAATGTTTTGATGTAGCTCTTTTAACTCAGCCCGCGTATCATCTCGTAATTGCGCGTCTAAATTGGACAAGGGTTCATCTAGTAAAAATACCTGGGGTTGACGTGCGATCGCCCTTCCTAAAGCTACCCGTTGTTGTTGTCCCCCGGAGAGTTGTTTGGGTTTACGATCGAGTAGATGTTCCAAGGATAGCGATCGCGCTACAGTATCGACTCTTTCTCGAATCAATTTCGAGTCAAATTTCCGCATTTTTAACCCAAAAGCGATATTTTCCGCCACACTCATATGGGGGTAGAGGGCATAATTTTGAAATACCATCGCCACATCTCGCTGTCTTGCGGGGACATTATTCATCAACTTATCCCCAATAAAAAGTTTACCGGATGTAGCAGATTCTAAACCTGCAATAGTCCGTAAAATAGTAGATTTCCCGCATCCGGAAGGACCTACCAAAACCCAAAACTCACCATCAGGAATAGTGAATGTAATGTCATCGATAGCCGTGACGTTGTTAAATTTACGCTTGATACTTTCTAAAGTAACGTTTGCCATGTGAATTTTGGATTGGGAATGGGTAATTGGTAATGGGTAATGGGTAATGGGTAATTAAATTTATAAAAAAATTATGGCTGTTCTAAACACATTTCTATAACTTCTTTAATATTTTCCATCAACTCATCAATTGTTTCTCCGAATCGAATAACAAGCTTTGAGTTGCGGAACTTCCCCAACATAGTATCCATCTTCATCCCGCTCAATAATTACATAAAATTCTTGCTTACTTGCATTTATCATGATATTTTTCTCCAACTAATGTATAAGAATTCTGTTTGATTTTTAAACAATTTATCAAGTCTAGGCAACACTTAACAGTTAGGCGTACTGCCCTATAATTCAAATTTTAATTATAATTCTTATATTTACCATTCCTAACTGCTAATTTCTGATACCATTTTGCTCAAGCAACAATACTAATAAACTTTACAAAACACAGCTTTTCTAGACAATAAATACGTAAAAATATTCCCAGAAAAACTTATATTCCCCAACTTACACCTCTAACCTTTAACCTTTAACCTTTAACCTTTAACCTTTAATCATTTTTCCCAAGCCGGATGAGACAATAAAGAGGAAATTGCTCTTACACCACGCAACTGATTTGACAAAGGTAAATGACCTTTAGGTGCATCTAAATTCCAGATAAATTCATTGGGATAACGAGTCCAATTGTTACCGTTTTTCCAACCAATTTTTACCCAAAGATTTTCCCAATTTTTCCTCAAACCCAACCAGATTTCCCGCTGTACGGAAAAACCAAATTTACCTTGAGAATGAATTAACCACAAATTATTAATTGTTTGTAAATCGGTGATGGGAAATTTTTCTACTTCGGTAAAATATAGCCATTTTCTTTTTAATGCTTCTTCTCCGGAAAGTTCACACATTTTTTGTAGAGTCAAACGGTCGGCTTCTTGAAACTCTTGGTTTGCTAATAATTTTTGCAGTTGGGTGTAATCGATATTGCAATCCGATTTCAGCGGTACAATTCCTTGAGGAAAATTAATTTGTAAAAATTCTTTAGTTTCGGTAAAATCCGATTGATAAAGAATTTGATAGACCTTACCGTCTACTACATTTGCTGGAACATCCCGACGGTTCGATAAAAACTCCATCAGCACTTTTAATCCTTCTGTTCCAGGAATCGCGAGTTTTTCCACTAATTCCTGCTGTTTTTTTTCAGACCCTGCGATTAACTGCTTCAGAAGAAAGTCGAAATCGCTGTTACTAGTACTGTTTTGAATCATTGGGTCTGTCATGCTTTTTGTCGTGAAACGCAATTCAATTAATAATGAAGAAGTTTTAGGGTTAGAAACGGCTATTTTTATAAAGCAAAGACAGTTTTGGACTGATAGCCAGTTTAAGGAGGGATAATCACACCTCTTTAAAAAATATTCTGCTGCTATAGCTTACCTGTATCTTTCCCTTCTAGTAAAATATTTTCTCACGAACTGATAAATTATGCTCATAAGTAGTTGGACAAAATTAAGTTCATCTCTCCTGTCTGGGGAGGAGACGCTGGCGCGGACGTTGAGACAGGGAACTCTTAAGAGGGAATAGGGAAAAGAAAATCTTGGTATGCAATTAATTTTGTCTGAGTACTTAACTTTTTTCCAGCCTAGCTTTTTGTTGAGCTATTTGACAATTTTGCTGTATATTCAAGAAATGCACCTCTACATGATTGCAGTAACACAGAACTTAAAAATTGCATCAAAAATTGCATCTTAGTTTAATAAAAGCAAGATCAAACAAAATTTGCTAGTCTTTCTAACTCTAAATTTTCTTTTCAGGTAGAAATTGACTAAGCTAAAAATCTTGTTGTTTAATCCCAAAGGAATGTGTCATGTACGAAAAAATTAAACCCCCCACAAGCGGAGAAAAGATTACTTTTGTGAACGGTGAACCACAAGTTCCCGATAACCCCATTATTCCTTTTATTCGCGGTGATGGTACGGGTATTGATATTTGGCCCGCTACACAAAAAGTGCTGGATGCTGCTGTATCTAAAGCTTATAACGATAAGCGCAAAATTAGCTGGTTTAAAGTTTACGCTGGGGATGAAGCGTGTGATTTATACGGTACTTACCAGTATTTACCCGAAGATACTTTAACGGCAATTAAAGAGTATGGTGTTGCTATCAAAGGTCCTTTGACAACTCCGATCGGTGGTGGAATTCGTTCTTTAAATGTAGCTTTACGACAAATTTTTCAACTTTATGCCTGTGTACGTCCTTGTCGTTACTACCCCGGTACTCCTTCTCCTCACAAAAATCCGGAAAAACTTGATGTGATAGTTTATCGGGAAAATACTGAGGATATTTATTTAGGGATTGAATGGAAACAAGGTGATGAAATTGCCAACAAACTCATTAAGCTGTTGAATGAAGAATTGATTCCTGCTACTCCCGAACATGGTAAAAAACAAATTCCTCTAGATTCCGGGATTGGGATTAAACCTATTAGTAAAACTGGTTCCCAACGTTTGGTACGTCGTGCTATCAAACAAGCTTTGCAATTGCCCAAGGAAAAACAGCAGGTGACTTTGGTGCATAAAGGCAACATTATGAAGTATACCGAGGGTGCTTTCCGCGATTGGGGCTACGAATTAGTAACTTCAGAATTTCGTGACGAATGCGTTACCGAACGGGAATCTTGGATTTTGAGCAACAAGGAAAATAAATCTGATATTTCTCCCGAAGAAAATGCTCGGATGATTGACCCCGGTTACGATTCCCTGACACAAGACAAGAAAGAGCAAATTGTCAAGGAAGTGGAAACAGTTCTTAACTCAATTTGGGAAACTCATGGTAACGGTAAATGGAAAGAGAAAATTATGGTTAATGACCGCATTGCCGATAGTATTTTCCAACAAATTCAAACCCGTCCTGATGAGTATTCAATTTTGGCAACAATGAACCTCAACGGCGATTATTTATCAGATGCTGCTGCCGCCATCGTTGGGGGTTTAGGAATGGGGCCAGGAGCGAATATTGGCGATGATGCAGCGATATTTGAAGCTACCCATGGTACAGCACCCAAACACGCCGGATTAGACCGAATTAACCCCGGTTCTGTGATATTATCCGGTGTCATGATGTTGGAATTCATGGGTTGGCAAGAAGCCGCACACCTAATTAAGAAAGGTTTAGGAGAGGCGATCGCCAATCAACAAGTTACCTACGATTTAGCAAGATTAATGGAACCGAAAGTTGAACCTTTAAAATGTTCCGAGTTTGCCGAAGCGATTATTAAACGGTTTTAGGAGTTAAGAGTTATTTTTCTTGTAGGGTGTGTTAGTGCGTAAGCACGTAACGCACCTTTTTTGTGAAGCTTTGCAGGTTATAAATGGTATCGGATAATAAAAATAGTGGCTAAATTTTCGGGATATATTTACCATGAATATAGTAGGACTACCAACAGCGGAACAGCTAAAAACTTGTTTTGTTCTTAGTACTTCTATAACTAGTATGTATAGAGCTATAAATCTAATTCGGATAGTTCACTAACCCCGCCCTAAAAGTGCGGGGATTGTCCGAACCAATTCGGGCAACGTAAGCGGTGAATAGCCCATTGAGACGCAACCCGGCAAACACTTCTGAATATTTCCCTAGTTCGGACTATCTGTAAATCTAATTGGTTAGATGCTGTTAGACAGGACATCTTGGTTGTGTTGGGCGAAGGGACTTAAACAAGTTTGCTGGTTCTTGGGATTATATCCATTTAAAAACCAGCATTTTAAAAAGCCGTCTTTCAAAGACGGGGTTTCAGACCCAGGAGTTTTGATGAAAGGACAAAAGTAATTTATTTTCTAGCTGGTGAAGAAATAGAATAAGTAATTTTAGAAAATGGTGAAGGTCGTTTTGTATAGTGAATACCCCAGATTTTGACTCAATGAGCAGAGAAGAATTACGCCAATATATGTTGGATAATCGAGATGATAAAACAGCTTTTGAATTTTATTTAGATAAATTTAGAAACCCAAATAGTCCGATTTATCCAGCACCTCAATCATTAGAAGATATGAGTTATTTGCAGAAAATTTTTCGACAACATATAGCGGATAAATAAACATAAGTAGTCATTTTTGTAATAACGCACTTTTTTAAGCAGAATTTTTGAGATTTTATGCAAAATTAATGAGAAAACTAGATTACAGGCATTTAGTATAAAAGGTAAAGGAGTAGTTTAAGCCAGTGGAACCAACTCCGGAACAATTAAAATCTTTCTATAGATTATGCGTAAGAACAAGTAACCTGTTTAAAACCGTTGAATTAACCAGATTTGACATCAGAACTCAAAGAATAGTGGTGCTAATAGGAGAAACAATCCAAGTAGAAATTTTAACTAATGGAGAAATAATTTTACAATGAGTAATTTCGATTACAAGCAATTAACCGAGGCAGAATTGCGAGAATACATAAAATCCCATCCTCAAGACGAAGATGCATTTCAACATTATCTTTCAATTATTAGAGCAAAACCCAATAGAGTAGTAGTTAGCACGGATGAACAATTAGAAGCCGAATTAAAACAAAGATTGACCGAAAAATAATGGGATACAAGCCCCGTGCTTCTAGTACGGTATGTCAAGATTCAAGAACAAACTTAATTATAAATACTTTTCCCTCTTCGCTCTTCCCTAATAAATCAAAAAATAAAGGATGAAGATTACCAACCGTTAACTTCATCCTTGATATTTGATCACTTAAAATTGATTCCTCAACGGAACATACTGCTGACAGAACTATCTTCGTGAATCCGCCAAATAGTTTCTCCAATCAGATTAGCAACTGAAAGTGTTACTAATTGAGGAAAGCGTTTACTCTCATCTAAAGGAATTGTATTAGTCACAATTACTTCTTCAAATAAACCGCTAGAAAGTCTCTCAATTGCGGGTGGAGAGAAGACAGGATGAGTCGCACAAGCATACACCTGACGCGCCCCTTCTTCACGCAGTAAACGCGCTCCCTGAGTGATAGTTCCAGCAGTATCAATCATGTCGTCTACGATTATTGCTGTTTTGCCCTCAACGTCACCAATGACATTCAAGACTTCAGCGACATTATGGGCTTGACGACGTTTATCGATAATTGCCAAGGGTGCATCATTCAGCTTTTTCGCAAATGACCTAGCTCTGGCGACACCACCCACATCGGGGGAAACAACCACAATATCGGACAAGTTTTTACTCGCCAAATATTCGAGAATTACTGGTACGCTATAAACATGATCTAAGGGAATATCGAAATAACCCTGTATTTGTGCCGAATGTAAATCCATCGCCAAAATCCGGTTTGCACCTGCTTGGGTAATCAGGTTTGCTACCAGTTTGGCTGTAATTGATTCTCGTCCCGCAGTTTTCCGATCTGCACGAGCATAACCGTAGTAGGGAATCACTGCTGTCACCTGTCTCGCAGATGCTCGACGACAAGCATCAATCATCACTAACAATTCCATTAAATTGTCGTTCACCGGATGACAAGAGGGCTGAATTAAATAAACATCGCAGCCCCGAATCGATTCTTGTATTTGCACGTAAAGTTCGCCATCCGCGAATCTTTTACGAATCATTGGTCCCAAGTCCATACCCAAATAACGGGCAATTTCTTGAGATAATGGTACATTGGCAGAACCAGAGAACAGTCGCAGACGATGATTATCTGTAGGTCCGCTTGCTGCTGGTTGCATTTTTAAAGTGGCAGTACTCAGCACAGCAGCCCCTTGTTGTGCATTCATGGCAATCCTATGATTAGAGATTTTACTTACTGAACTTAAATAGTCACCCATTATTGATTGTTATTTCTGCAAAAACTTTGATTTATATCCTCAGACATCCCTCCATCAAACTATCCATTTCTATAAATTTTCCTTCTCATCGATGATAAATAAACCATTGTCAGCTTAACTGATATCAACTAGTTTAACCAGACCTATTTATAGTTTTTTTTTTGCAAAGAAAAATTATATATGAATATTAATTGAGCTTTAACCTCCTATCTTTACAGATTTTACAAAACTCAAAAAATCGCATTTAAAGTATATTTTTCTTGAATTTATATTTTTCTGACTCGTAATTATTTATAACTTTAAATCCCATGAGGCTTTTAATGGTTGGTTAATTCACTTAATTCTCAACTAATGTATTAATATCTGAACCTATTTGTATTTTTGAGTATAAGTACTTATATCGTCTAAATTGTACACCAATTAAATATTTTAGAATATTAATGCTCTTGTTGATAACCTAGCATATCGGCTTTAATGTTCTAAATCCGACAAATATATGGCAAACAAGTACGTGTATACCCTAATTGCTCGATTTTACTCAGTTTTCAATCTTGTCGATTTAGCTCTTTACAACTACTTGCCAACAAAAGTAAATTTGAGGATTTTTCATGAATACTCGCATTACAGCCAATATTTAAGGGAACCCATACCAACTTAACTTGAGTCGAATTAATTGACAAAAATACTTCTAAATGTATATTGTCTGTCTAAAATATACATCTATATTCTATTTTAAAAATAACAAGTGATTATCTTTACCTCTAATTCCCTTAAATTTAATTTTTTCTTAAAGGTAGCTGATTTATCTTTTGACCCATTGGGAAATTAGACAAAATGGTTAAAGATTAAAGGTTATAATTCCCTACTCTCTATTTAAACGACATAAAAATCATTCGATTATGCAACCACCAATTAGCGCCGACACTGTATTACAAAATCGTTATAAAATTATTAAAATTTTGGGTCAAGGGGGATTCGGTAGAACCTATTTAGCGGAAGACCAAAGACGTTTTAATGAACTTTGCGCCATTAAAGAGTTAATTCCCAATGCTACAGGAACCTCTGCTTGGGAAAAAGCACAGGAGCTTTTTGCTAGAGAAGCGGCTATTTTGTATCAAATTAAACATCCTCAAATTCCGCAGTTTCGCGAAAAGTTTGAACAAGACCAGCGCTTATTTTTGGTACAGGATTACGTTGAGGGAAAAACTTACTACGATTTACTCACAGAACGTAAAGCTGTAGGTGGTGCTTTTACGGAAGCTGAAGTATTGCGGTTGATACGTTCTTTACTGCCAGTATTAGATTATATTCACGGTAAGGGAATCATTCACCGCGATATTTCACCAGATAATATTATCATGCGTGAAAGTGATAAATTGCCGGTTTTAATTGATTTTGGGGTGGTAAAAGAATTAGCTACCCGATTGCGCTCGCGATCTACTACTCCTGAAACTTATGTTGGGAAACCAGGTTATTGCCCCAGCGAGCAAATTCAAACGGGTCAAGCTTATCCTAGTAGCGATTTGTATGCTTTAGCTGTAAGTGCAATAGTTTTACTGACTGGGAAGGAACCCACGGAATTATTTGATGACAACCTTTTAAGTTGGAATTGGCAGCGCTGGGTGAGTGTTAATCCCCGATTTGCTCAAATTTTGAATCGAATGTTAAGCAACAAACCTGGTGGTCGTTATCAAAGTGTAATGGAAGTTTTGGAAGCATTCAATTCTTTAAATCAACCTACCGCAGCCAAACCCGACTTATCGGGAATGCGGACGGTCGCTGTTGGTGGTAGACTTGACCCAGTACAGCCACCTCGTCGTCAACCTGACCCGGTAATTCCACCACCACGACAAAATTCGCTTGTAGATAATCCGTTGGCTGTAGGAGCAATCGCTGCGCTTGTAGTAGCATTTGCGGGGTTGGGTTCTTGGGCTTTGGTCAGAACTATTCGCAATGCATTACTTTCTCAAACACAATCACCTCCCCCACAAACATTTGCTTCTCCTTTTCTCACACCGACACCAACACCTAATAATCAACCGATTGTTTTTAGCAAACGCTTGAATCTAGGACTTTCTAATACAGCGACTATCAGAGGTACATTGAAAGCTAATCAAACTATTCAGTACACTTTTGACGGTCAAGAAGAACAAAGTTTTACAGCAATATTAGTTGAAGAAAATGGTGTATCTTTATCAGTATTAGGTCCAAATCAAGAGTTAATTGATAATGCTGCCCGACAGGTAAGTTTTTATGAAGGGAAGTTACCTTTTACTGGTAAATATACTATTGAGTTAAACAATCTGCCAGATATTCAAGAAGCTGAATATATCTTGAGAGTCCGATTGAGAGAACCAGAATTACCAACACCAACACCAACACCAACACCAACACCGACAGAAGAGACTCCAACACCAACAGAAGAAACACCGACACCATCAGATGACAACGTTCCAAATTCCGACTCCCCCGGTCTAAGTCTACCACCAATTAAAGTTCCCTCTATACTCAAACCAACTCCTTCCGGAGACGAAACAATTAACCCAACTGTGGAACCCACTCCGGAATCTGAGTCGGATTCAACAACTCCTTGAAATGGAAAGTACTTTCGATAAAAAAATCAATTCTCAAGCAATAAAACAGGGTTGATTTTCTTTAACTTAAGTTCCATCGAATTTGGTTCACTCTATTGCTAAACTCATAAACAACAGCAATATTTATTCAGGTGACTATTAGTGCAGTAAGATTATGAAACAATTAGGAAAAGTGGTAAGGGAGTAGAATGTTTGAGATTAATTTTCTTAACGTCAGCTTGGCGATCGCCAATATCCCCAAATAAACTCCAAATAAATTTATTTGCAGCAATTTTGACATCCGGCAGTTATATAATCCCAGCTTTTTCTCAATGTAAATACTATTTTTTTACTTTGATAGTAAAATATAATACTTAAATCAGTGAACAGCAAACCGGGCGGACTATGGTGTTCTATTTAAACCCCATTGTATAACTGATAACTTTTAAAATCTAGTTAATCTTCAACAAGCTATATCCACAATCTACAACAAATTCAGTTTTTCTCAGTCAAAATACGGCTTTATTATTTTTGAAGTTACACAAAACACCTTTATTACCGAGAAAAAGATACAACTCTACATATAAACACCAAAAAAGTTCAGTATTTCGCAATAAAACTTAAGCAAAAATCATTCTGTTGAGAATAAAGCCATTATTAATGAGAGTATTTTCATTTATCTAACCAAATTACCTGGTTTTTTAGATGTCGCCTAAGTCACTTTTCATGTAAAATAAAATTTATATATAATCTGTTTGGACGTATTTTTGCTTTTTAATATTTTGCAAATTAGATTTAGATAAAATTAAAATCTAAGTAAAATGATTTACAAAATAGTTTAATAAATATCAAGCAAAAACGAATTATCTTCAAGATATTTAGGAACGTGTTTCTGAGCTACATATTGAACGGTATCTGAAAGCCATTGATGTTGTTGGGGATTGTTGGCATGAAAAGCAAAAACCTCTAGGGATGCCATGATCGAAAATCCCTCTGTTATCTGTAGATAATTTGCGGGTAAATTACGAATTGTTTGATAACCCTCAAAAAATGAGGTTCTCACTTGAGGAATTAGATGGTCAATTGACTGAGCAATATCATAAAGATAATATCCGAAGCCACAACGAGAAAAATCAATTGGTCGAATTTGCTCGTTGTGAAATAAATAGTTAGCTTCATGTAAGTCAGCATGGATTAATCCCCAATTTTGAACTGTTTCCAAGCTTTGCATCACCTTTTTAATCTTCTGAGTTGCTGTTGTCAGTAGATGGTAATGCTCTATCGAAATCAAGCCATTAGATACTGCTGGGTAAAGTGCTTGGAGTGCTGTATTAAGACGATTTTGATCATAGATTGGACGGACAAAATTTTGTGGTAATTCCCACTGAGTGCTATGTTGATGCAATTGAGCCATTAGTAAGCCGAGTTGGTAAGCTTGTTGCGATGTTCGTTGAGTTTCACTAATATTGCCATCAATCCAATGTAATAACGAGCAATACAAAATATTTCGAGTATCATTTTCTATAAGTTGTGTTATCCATTTACCTTGTTGATTTTGTACCGGCTCTTGCACTACTATATCGGTATCACGATACAAAGCAGTAAGCCATAAAAGTTCTGATTCGATAATATCTGGTCGTTGCCATTGCTTATCGGTTGACGCTGAGATTGGTTGGTGAATACGAAGAAGGAAGTTTTCTGTTGCGGTTTCGACAAAAAAGGTGACGTTTTCACTATGACCTAGAAATTGTATTTTTTCGTCAACTAAAGCATATTGATTGAGTACAGTTTTGGCGATGCGTTCGTAAACTTCAATTTGTGGCATCTTTATCAAAAAAACGATGTTGATAAATAGATAGTAAGTGATAGTAACTTAATACGAAGGAAGAAACAATAGTTAATCGTTTTAATTAATCCAAAATCTAAAATTGCTAAAAACATTATTTATTACTGGAACTGATACTGACGCAGGTAAAACCGTTTTTACCACAGCCTTAGCTGCTTATTTAGAAAAATATCGTCAAGAGCTAAGTTTAGCAATCATGAAACCAATTCAATCGGGAATTGGCGATCGCGAAATCTATCAAAGGTTATTTTCACTATCGCAATCTGACACTGAGATTACACCATTGTATTTTCAAGCGCCATTAGCCCCACCAATAGCCGCAGCAAAAGAAAATAGAGAGGTAGATTTAGGTATAGTTTGGCAAACTTTTACTCAATTACAACAAAGGTACAAATTCGTCTTAGTAGAAGGTTTAGGAGGTTTGGGTTCTCCGGTTACGGATGAATTTACAGTCGCCGATTTAGCCGGAGAATGGCGTTTACCTACAGTATTAGTTGTACCCGTAAAATTGGGTGCGATTTCTCAAGCAGTCGCAAATGTAGCTTTAGCAAAACAGGCAAAAGTACAGCTTTTAGGAATTATCTTAAATTGTCAGCAGCCCTTGACACCCGCACAAATTAGCGATTGGACACCAGTAGATTTGATTGAATCCTTGACAAATATCCCCGTTTTAGGTTGTTTACCCTATTTAGAAAATCCTTTAGATTTAGACGAATTAGCACGAGTCGCATCCGATTTACAATTAGAAAAATTATTTAATTAATTTAATTAATAATTGAACTTTGGGAATGGGGAGACGAGGTTAGTGGGAAAAATAATTAAAAAATTAAAATGCTTAACTTTCTACTCTATTTATATTTAAAGATTTTTAATCTAAAATCTAAAATCTAAAATCTAAAATCTAAAATTATTATGGTTTCTACCTTTCCAAGTGCATCTGCCAATTTATCTAGCGTTAGACTTGATATTCGTTCGTTACATCCACAAATTATCGAATGGCGCAGGTTAATTCATCAAAAGCCGGAGTTGGGTTTTGCCGAGCAAATTACTAGCAAGTTTATTTCCCAAAAGTTAACAGAATGGGGAATTGAACATCAAACAGGTATTGCTCAAACGGGTATTGTTGCTACTATTAATGGTAGTAAACCAGTAGAATCCCATCAAAATCATCGAGTATTGGCAATTCGTGCCGATATGGATGCTTTACCCATTCAAGAGCTTAACGAGGTGTCTTACTGCTCACAACACCAGGGAATAATGCACGCTTGTGGACATGATGGACACACTGCGATCGCCCTTGGTACAACAAAATATTTACAACAACATCGAGATAGTTTTTCTGGTACTATTAAAATCATCTTTCAACCTGCTGAAGAAGGGCCTGGTGGTGCTAAACCGATGATTGAAGCTGGGGTATTAAAAAATCCCGATGTCGATGCAATTATTGGTCTACATCTATGGAATAATCTACCTTTAGGAACAGTGGGTGTTCGTGCCGGTGCCTTGATGGCGGCTGTTGAATCATTCCATTGTACAATTTTGGGCAAAGGTGGACATGGTGCAATGCCTCACCAAACTGTTGATTCAGTAGTTGTTGCTGCTCAAGTTGTCAATGCTTTACAAACTATTGTCGCTCGTAATATCAACCCCATTGATTCGGCTGTGGTGACGGTAGGAGAATTTCACGCAGGAACTAAAGGGAATGTTATCGCTGACACTGCTAGAATGAGCGGTACAGTAAGATATTTTAATCTTGATTTTAAAGGATTTATTCAGCAGCGAGTCCAGGAAATAATTGCGGGGATTTGTCAGATTAATGGTGCTAGTTATGACTTAGAATATTGGGAACTTTACCCACCCACAATTAACGATATCCACATGGCTGAATTAGTCCGCAGTGTAGCAGAACAAGTTGTGGAAACAGATGTGGGGATAGTACCAGAATGTCAAACAATGGGTGGTGAGGATATGTCATTCTTTTTACAGGAAGTTCCCGGTTGTTACTTCTTCTTGGGTTCAGCAAATCCCCAAAAAGGTTTAGCTTATCCCCATCATCATCCCCGTTTCAACTTTGACGAAACAGCATTAGCTATGGGAGTAGAAATTTTCGTCCGTTGTGTAGAAAAATATTTTAACAGTTGACAGTTGACAGTTAATTTCTCCCCATCTCCCCTTAAAATTTCCAATACGTAGTTTTTAATGATATATACTATACTGGTAAGTAATAATTATCTACTTAAAAACCGTAGTTATGCGGCTGTAAATTGAGAAAAGTTTTTGTATAACATATTTATAACTTGATTGTGCAGAGTCTACCGATTAATCTTTAAAAAAAGAATAACAAGTATTTTTATTTAGTAAAAACTACGGATAAGAGCTTTTAATTCCGGAAATTCTTATGTCAATATTGGGAAGTAATTAACCCTTTTATTTAAAGACAACATTGGTTTTACAATAGTTGTTTAAAAATTGGTTTGCACATGATTAAAAAATGATTGTGACATTAAAAAAGTTTTTAAAAAGCGGTTTATATTACGCCATTTAAAACATTATCATATTTAAATAAGGAATAATTATGCGCTCTAGACTTGAAGCTCCCAGAGCAAAAATTACTTTTTGGACTCCTAGTAGAATTATCTTTAGTACTACAATTATGAGTTTATTAATAGTGTCTGGTTATTGCACTATATACTCTGTAATGTCTTTATTTATTAAACCTGTTGCGGTATTTCCGACATCAATTCCTTGGATTCATAGCGAATCTGAATGCAAGCATACTAATAGAACATGGCAAGATGGTAAATGTTGGGATTATGAACATGATATGACTTTTTGATTTTGAACTTTGGATTATTACAAATAATTATCATAACTTTTATGAAGAGAAAGTCAAAAAAAGATGGAAATTAATATTAATTTAAGATGTTAACTGGTAAGCACAAGTGGTGGCAAGCACCCTGGTAATAAAAAATAATCTTTGACGTTACTCTTGATGGATAGTTTTGGTAAAATACCTATTGGTCAATATTCACCAATAGCCATTTTGTGTAACTGGGGTTGAAAATTTTTGGCTCCCTTGAGGATTGTTCCTTCAAGGTTTACATCGTAACAGTCTGTGTAAGAAAGATTTGCAGCAGTTAAATTAGCACCACTAAAATTGGTTTCGTACAAAATGCATGACTGAAAATCGGTTCCCATTAGATTTGCTCCTGAAAAATTCGCTTCTCTCAAGGAAGCTTTAGAAAAGTTGGCAAAATAAACTTCTGCTTGTTGAAGTTTAGCTGCATTCAGGTTTGCTTGTCGCAAATCAGCCCCACTTAGATTTGCTTGCTGTAAATTGGCTCCAATTAAACCAGTTTCATACATTTTGGCTTTATCGAGTTTTGCTGATTGCAGGTTAGCTAAAAATAATTTTGCTCCCGCTAAATTAGCAGCTTTGAGATTAGCTCCCATCAAATTAGCTTTATAAAGATTAGCCCCGATTAAATTAGCTGCCCGTAAAGAAGCTCCACAAAGGTTAGCATCTCGGAGATTAGCACCATAGAGCAAACCTTTATTTATAATTGAACCGGCTAAATTAGCACCTTTTAAGCTTGCTTGTTGCAAATTGACTTGATAAAGGTTAGATTGCGATATTGTAGCACCATCGAGGTTTGCACGATACAGATCAGTTCCTTGTAAACAAGCTCCAGATAAATCGGCATTGCGTAAATCTGCTCGTTGTAGGTTTGCATTACTCAAGTCAACTCCCCTAATTTGAGCATTCCTTAAATTCAGTCTTTTATTTTCAGGATCTTGATTTGCATTTCGTCTACCAATAACAGTGAGTGCTGCTTGAATGTCTGTAGGAATTTTTGTGACTTCAGTGCTTGCCTTAAATTTTGTAAAGCTAGTAATACGATTTTCTCTGACAAAAGCTGTCAGAATTTCCATAATTGTCCAATACTCTTGAGACGATTCTTGAGCAACTCTTTCTAAAGCATAAATAGCTCCAGTGCGAGTAGCAACACTATCGTGTCCAAGTTGAGTAATTGCGCTCATAAAACGCTCTGCTAACAGCTTTTGTTGCTTAAGTTCTATATTTTGTTGATTTATTTGGTTATCTTTGTAAGCTGCTAGTAAGCTTTTTTCCATGATTATGGTGCGTTTAGCTCCATAATAAGCATTAATAATTATTGCCAATCCCAGAAAAAATCCGGTAGAAGTCATTAAAGCCTGACTTTTATATTCGATTTTTTCTTCATTTGACAATCCTTCTATTTTTGAAATCGCTGTGAAAATAACAATTGGTGAAACGGAAAAAAAGATTGTAATTCCTATCAACCAATTCGTTAGAGCGTCTGTCTTTTTAGCAGACATAGAAACAGTATTCCTCACAACACAGAATTCTTACCGAAAGGAGTGGGATTAAAGAGTATATCATTTGTCCTAAAAATGCAATATCTGTCGAAAGTTGCAATTGCTATAGCTGTTGGACAGCTAGTAGATTGTCTCTAATATAATGCCCTAATGATATTCTCTGGCACGGTAAAATTACGTAGATAGCTGATAAGCGATTGTTGTGGAAACATCGCTAATTGATAACTTTACGAATATTTTTTTCAATTTTGAGCGTCATGAGTAGCTTTGTTACCGCAAAACTCAGCTTCTCTTAAGTTAGCTCCATCCAAGTTTGTACCGTCGAAGTTCGCTCCCTGCAAATTAGCTAAAAACAAATTAGCATTACGCAAATCAGCATGGGTAAGATTTGCTCCACAAAGATTAGCTGCATTTAATATAGCACCACATAAGTTAGCGCGAGTAAAATTTGCATGACAAAGATTAGCTGCACTTAGTAATGCACCATTTAAGTTAGCATTTTCTAGATTTGCGTCAATTAGATTGGCTCGGTAAAGAATTGATTGCCGTAAGTTAATTTTTTCTAAGTTAGCTCCCGGAAGATTTGCGCCTCTAATATCTACATAACTTAAGTCAATCTTATTTCTACACAAGTATTTATCAATATCCGGATTAGTGATGATTTTTAAAGCAATTTGAATATCACTGCTAATTTCGGTTATCGGATTGATTTCATCATGATTAAATAATTTTAATGACCTATTTATATGAATTAATTTAGTCAAAATTTGAATAATATTGTCGTATTCTAGGGGATGTTCTTCACCTATTTCTTTTAAATCTTGGATAGCGATTAATCTATCTTCTATTTGAGGATTACTTATTTTTTTTGCGGCGATTTTTAAGCGTTTTTTGATACTTTTGTTATCTGATGCTCTCATTATTAATATTGAGTAAGTATATAATCACAAAGTTTTCGTAACAAGGTTTGCTTTTGATACATTTTTATCGAATATTTTATAGAATACATGATTTAGACTGAATTAACTGTCACTTTGCTACCATCATTATTTAGCTATATGATGATAAATACAAAAATGTTTAATTCGGTTTGATTCGATAATATAAAAAAATTGCACAAAGGGGTGAAAAATTGCTAAGTACGTGGGTAGAAAAATTGATCGTTATCACTAGGGAGTAGAAATAAGTCCTTGAGAAGAGTTTATATTTTGTTACATAGTACGATTTATTTGTATCTACTTACTTAACTTAATAAATATCAGCTTTTAATCCAAAATCTCAAATCAAAAAAATGCAGCATAATATACAGCCTTTATTTAAAGACCTGGTATTAGTTGGTGGGGGACATTCTCATGTTATCGCGCTGAAAATGTTTGCTATGAAAGCTTTACCGGGAGTTCGGATAACTTTGATTACCGATTATAGCGATACTCCTTATTCCGGGATGTTACCTGGACATATTGCTGGATTTTATACTCATGAACAATGTCATATCGATTTACGCAAGTTAGCGAATTTTGCTCAAGCACAACTATATATAGATTCTGTAATTGGTATTGATTTACAGAAAAATCAAGTTATTTGTGCAAATCGTCCCCATATCAGTTTTGATTTATTATCTATTGATATTGGTTCTACTCCCGCAACAATTTCTGTACCCGGTGCGACAGAATATGCTATTCCTGCGAAACCTGTAGGAAAGTTGTTGGAAAAGTGGTATGAGTTAGTTGAAGAAATTCAGCACAATCCCCAAAAATCTGTGAATATCGGGATTGTTGGTGGTGGTGCTGGGGGTGTAGAATTAGCCCTGTCAATGTGGGGGAATTTAAGACGATATCATCCTACTAATTTGCAAATTCATTTATTTAGTCGCAATAATCGCAATTTATTATCTAATCATCATGCTTCTGTAGGGAATTGGTTGAGGAGGCTTTTAATTCAACGTGATGTGAAATTGCATTTGGGTGAGACAGTATGTCAAGTTGCACCTTCGGAGCATATAGAAAGATTTAATGTTATATGTGAATCCGGGTTGGAGGTAAAATGCAATTATATATTTTGGGTAACTCAAGCTTCTGCACCGCAATGGTTAGCAGCAACGGGAATTACCACCGATCAACGAGGATTTATTTTAGTTAACGATAATTTACAGTCGGTATCTCATCCCCAAGTGTTTGCTGCTGGAGACATTGCGACGATGAAAAATTATCCCCGCCCAAAAGCAGGGGTTTTTGCAGTACGTCAAGGGAAACCCTTATTTGAGAATTTACGCCGCAGTTTATTAGGAAAAGCTCTGAAAAATTATCAACCACAACAAGATTATTTAAGTTTAATCGGTACTGGGGATGGAATGGCGATCGCAACTCGTGGATGGTTGACTTTACCACCCCACAAATTATTATGGCTGTGGAAGGATTACATTGATCGGAAGTTTATGAAACGGTTTAGTGATTTACCGGAAATGAGCAATGATAGATTGACAATCCAAAATTCCTTAACGTACTTAACGTACAGACGTAGCATTGCTACGCCTCTACAATGCTCTGGATGTGGTTCTAAGGTTGGTGGTAATGTTTTAGAAAGGGTTTTACAGCGAATTCAAGAATCACAACCGATTCAGGAACAAGAAGATATTATTATTGGTTTAAGGTATCCGGATGATGCTGCTGTGGTCAAAGTTCCTACGGGAAAGTTGATGGTGCAGACGATTGATTATTTTACTAGTTTAATTAATGACTCTTATATTTTTGGACAAATCGCTGTCAATCATTGTTTAAGCGATATTTTGGCAATGGGAGCAATTCCCACTAGTGCTTTAGCTTTAGCTACTATTCCCTATGGTACATCTTCCACAATTGAGGAAACTCTTTTTCAATTATTATCGGGTGCTGTAAAACAGTTAAATCAAGCTGGAGTATCTTTAATTGGTGGACATACTATTCAAGGTAATCAATTAGCGTTTGGTTTATCTTGTAACGGTTTAGCGGAGCAAAATCAACTTTTACGTAAAAGCGGAATGTTAGTTAATGACGTTTTAATTTTAACGAAAGCTGTGGGTACAGGAACTTTATTTGCTGCCCAAATGCGTCGGGAAGTGAAAGCAGTTTGGATTGATAATGCGATAAAATCAATGTTGTTATCAAATCGAGCTGCATCTGGATGTTTTTTAGAATATGGTGCAACTGCTTGTACTGATATCACGGGTTTTGGTTTAATTGGTCATTTATTAGAAATGGTCAAAGCTTCTCAAATTGGAGTTACCTTGAAGTTTGATGATATTCCAATTTTGCATGGTGCTAGGGAAACTGTAGAAAAAAGAATTTTTAGTTCCCTTTATCCGGAAAATCTCAAAGCTGCAAGTTATATTAAGAATTTAGAAGAATGGGTATTTCATCCTAATTATCCTTTATTATATGACCCACAAACTTCCGGAGGTTTATTAGCTGCGGTTTCTCCTGAGCAAGCTGATAATTGTTTGAGGAAGTTAAAGGAGTTGGGTTATGAGCAAGCTAGGATTATTGGTAGGGTTGGAGGGGAAGAAGGGATAAGATTAGTTTAGAAACGCAGAGTGTCGCGAAGGAAACGCGGAGTTTCGCTGAGGTTAAGGGATGATGGAATTCCATTTAAAGTTGGTTAAATCTAAAATGTAATTTAAAGAGTTATCAACATAATCTTTTTCACCATCAACTATCGTCCATAATTTACCACCAGTTATAGAAATTTGGGATGGTGGATGATATTTGGCTTTGTGTCTGCTTATCCAACCGGGTTTATCTCCAGTGGTTTTGATTTTTTCGATTTTAAATGTATTGCAATTTAATCGGTAAACTGGGGTTTGGTTAGGGTTTCTTTGATTTTGATAACCCAAACTGCCGATAATGTAGATGTAATTATCTATTAATGTTGCCGAATGAAAATCGGTGGGAGGGAAAATCTCTTTGGGATAACCATAAATTTGAAAATTACCTTTACCATCAAAGACAACTACATCATTATATATACAAAAATCTGGGTCGTAAAAATCCTCATGTTCTCCAGCAATTTCTACAATTCTACCGTCGGGTAATATTGTAATACTTCTGCCGAATCTTTGATAACACCATAGGGGAGCATCAACAAAACTCCTCTTCTCCTCATCACTTCTACCAGAATAAGCATCTACACCGCTACGTACCATTGCTTCCCAAAATTCGTTTTGAATAATTTCTGGGTTATTAATTCCATATCGAGGAATTCTTTGTGTTTTATCCTTGATTTCTTCAAGCTGTAATTCTTGATTACCAACACCTGTTAACAATACTCGCATCTCGTTGTTAATATCGCTCGTATCTTCTCCTTTAACCACAAGCATTTTAACGATTTCTAAATTAGCTGCTTTATTCAAAGCATTTTCTTGGTAATTATTAACTTTACTTGTATCAGCACCAGCTTCCAGTAAAATTTTTACGCAATCGGTAGCACCACATTCAGCAGCGAACATTAAAGGAGTATTCAAATATTCGTCAGTTGCTTCAATATCAAATCCTTCTGCAATTAACCATTCTAGAATTTTACTATTATGATTTTTTATCGGATAAAATAGCGGAGATTTCCACCAGAATAATAAATCATCACGAGTTGGTGTAAAACGTAATATTAATTTAGCCTTGAATAAATCACCTATTTCCAAACTTAAAATAAAAGCATTTCTATTCCAACAATCCACATCATAAATATCAGCACCTTGTTCAAGTAAACTTTGCACCTCTGCTAAACTTCCAGAAACAACCGCTTCCATTAAATGCGTCCATTTTAATTGTTTTTCTTCCGCTCCAGCATCTAATAGTAATTTCACAGCATCAAATCTGGCATTATAAAAAGCAACCTTGAGTGCAGTTTCTCCATAATTACTCATCCCATCTACTTCTGCACCTCTTTCAATTAGTAAATTTAAAATTGGTATGAGATATTCATCTTGAGTAATATCTCTACCATGCATCACATCTATCAAAACATCATAACCACTTGGTGTTCGATAATTAATATCAACACCAACATCTAATAAAAATCGGATTTTATCGAAATTTCCGGCTTTGACTGCTAAACCGAGTACGGTATCTTGAAATTGACTTTCCACCCCATTAATATCGGCTCCATTTTCTACAAGCAAGCGTACCATATCAACATTTGCATTCAAACTACTTACAGCTACCATCAACGGTGTGTGATCGGAATCTTCATCTACACAATTAATCTCAATCCCTTTTCTGATTAACCGTCTAACTTCGTTTATATCTCCCTGTCTTACATAGTCGTGAATCTTCATGATTTTGTAGAATTGATAAATAATAAATATCCACTAATATTAATTACTTATTTTACATACGTCAATTAAGTAATTTGATAAATCAATTATTGGCGATCGCCACTCCGGATAAAATTAAAAAACAGCCTATAATCATCGATGTAGTTATCGGTTCTTTAAGAAAAAGCATACCCCAAAGCATAGCAAAGATAGGTATTAAATAGGTAACTGTTAAGCTTTTTGTGACACCAATATTTTGAATCAATCGAAAATAAAGGATATATGCTAAAGCTGTACTCAAATAGAATAATTGGTCTTAATTAATTGTAGGGTGTGTGACGCGAGAGATAAATACTGTAAAGAGAATTAAAGTTGTTAGCGTCACCGGGTAAATTTTTAAGGTCCGTTAGCGTAGCGTGTCCGTCAGGACATAGCCCCCGGATTTATCCGTGGATTATGCCATGCACGAAGCCCCTAAATTCAATTTATGGGGCATTAATTACGAATTACGAATTACGAATTACGAATTATACTCACGCACCAACTATGAATTGCCCTCAAGTATGGTATCGCGATCGCAAGTAATTCTTAAACTAGAAAAACAAAATTTATTTACTTTAATTTTAATTCTATTGAATCCGGTTGACTCTCATAGCGACTACAGGCTGCTTTCACTTCATGAATATGTATATAACTCCATTCACCAAAAATAGCCAACGGTTCAACTAATGATTTACCCAGAGGAGTTAATGAATAATCAACTTTGGGTGGTACAACCGGAAAAACTTTACGCTCAACTAATCCACATCGTTCTAAATTACGCAAATTTTGGATCAGCATTTTTGGAGATATACCTTTAATTTGCTGCTTTAATTCACCATAACGTTTCGTACCTTGCGTTAATGCATAAATAATCAGAATCGTCCATTTATTGGCAATTTTCTCAAGTGCTTGATGTCCTTCACAACTTTCATCAAAAATATCTATATTAGCGATACGTTCAAGAGCAGCAAGAGCCGAGTAATTATTTTCTGATGTCATTACAGCAATATTTAATCGAATTTGTATAATAATTCAATTTTAACTAAATGGTAAGTATATCACTTTTAAGTAAATACTTCTATTTCAAAAAATTTTGATGTTAATTAGTTAAATAGCAATCACAAATCTTTGTAATATATTTTTGAACCACGATGAAAGCTCAAGTAATTGAAAAATTTGGAAAAGCAACAGAATTTAAAGTTGTAGATTTACCAATACCAAAAGTTATTCCCAATCATGTGTTAATTCGAGTGTTAGCAACTAGCGTTAATCCAGTTGATTATAAAATTCGTGGTGGGATTATCCCGGATATCGCTCCTAATTTTCCTGCGGTTTTACATGGGGATGTTGCAGGTGTAATTGAAAAAGTAGGTGAAGGTGTAAATAGTTTTCAACCTGGTGATGAAGTTTATGGTTGTGCTGGTGGTATCAAAGGTATGGGAGGAGCGCTTGCAGAATATATATTGGCTGATGCTGCATTAATAGCAAGAAAACCCAAATCCCTTAGTATGCGAGAAACTGCTGCTTTACCTTTGGTCTCAATTACTGCTTGGTCAGGATTAATTGAAAGGGCTAAAATTCGTAGCGGACAAACTGTTTTAATTTATGGTGGTACGGGCGGTGTCGGACATATAGCTGTACAATTGGCAAAGTCTTGTGGTGCAAAGGTATATACAACGGTTTCCAATTTAGAAAAAGCTGCAATAGTTCATCAGTTGGGTGCTGATGAAGTGATTAATTATCGTCAACAATCTGTGGAAAGTTTCGTCAATCAACATACTAATGGCAAAGGATTTGATATTGTTTTTGATACGGTAGGTAATGATAATCTCCAAAATGCTTTCCAAGCAGCAGCTTTAAATGGAATTGTTGTTTCTATCGTGTCTCTTTCAACTCAAGATTTAACCCTTCTCCATGCAAAGGGTTTATCACTGCATTTGGTATTTATGTTAATTCCCATGCTGCATAATATTGATAGAAATCACCACGGCAAAATTTTAACTCAATTAGCTCAACTAGTAGAGCGAGGTCAAATTCGTCCTCTACTAGACCCAAAATCATTTAGTTTTTCTGAAGTTGCAGCAGCCCATGATTATGCTCAATCCGGACAAGCTATTGGTAAAGTAACTATAGAATTATAATTTTCTCCTTTGTAAAATAAACCTCCGTTACATCCCCCAAACTATCTTTTTTATTACTTCCCGTATTCACTAAGATATCAACAGGATTGATTTTAGGTAAGGGAGTAGTATGTTCGAGATGAATGTTACCGTTGATTAATATCTTATTACTTGCTGTTTGTTTCCAATTTTTGATAGAGTAAACCGTTGCATCACCATTCTGATAACAGAGTCTAGCAAAAGCCAAACCCTTAGCGTTTTCAGGAACTTCGAGTAAATAAAAATAATCCGGACTTAACCATTCTCGCAAACTATCACCATCTCCTCCCTTTCCAAGATATTTAATTGATGATTGTGGCACTTTTGACCAAGTTTCACTGTTTAATGCTTGCGGAAATATTACTACTGAAACTACAAATTTATTTTTCAAAGCAACTTGTCTATAAAATGTTCCTTCACGCTTCATTACTCCGTTTTTATCGAATTTTTTTTCCTTGATTTCAATCAGTGGTTTCCTTTGACGACAATATTCAGCCCTTTTCCCTTCTTTTAATTGATTATCAAAGATAAATTTTAAGCAAACTCCAATTACCGCCATAATTATTATTAAAAATAGCCCTTTGAACATTAATCCCAATTTCATTTACTTTTATATCTATAGTATTTACCAATCGGTTATAGCCGATAAAATTCCCTTCTCTATACCACCAGGCGATAATTTTATCTTTTCAACAGAGAATATTCTCAAAGCTTGATTTCGGTTTAAGTTTGATTCATAAATATAGATATAGTTTTTTTCTCCGGATACTTTTCCGTAATCAATGTTGCAATTTTGGCAATCACGAATTATATAACACCCGCTTTTTCTCAATAAAAATACGGTTTTATCGTTTATTCTGTGATATAAAATACTTTTATTTTGGACTCAATTCAACAAATTTATATCTAATTCTTAAATAAAACTCTTTAGGGCAATTTTTTCAAATCCAATTTATCCAATATGAGATTCCTCTCCGTTAAAATACGGTTGCATTCTTTTGAAAGTGATATGAAATACCTCTATCACTGAGAAAAAGTTATGAATCTACATATGAACACGAAAAAAAATCAGTATTTTGCAATGAAAATTAACAAAAAATGCCTTTATTAAGAATAAGGTCATTAATAATGCAAAAATTTTCATTTATTTAACCAAGTTAACTTGTTTATTAGACGTTATCTAAATCACTTTTTATGTAAAATAAAAATTATATATAATCTGTTTGGACCTATTTTAACTTTATTATTTTCTTGATATCATAAAAATTAATTTGAATTACTTAATTTATTTACGGTTATTTTTTTATAAATTAACTTTCGATAAAAATAGGATTAAAAAAATATTTGAACTTGAAGATATTTAGGAATGTGTTTTTGAGCTAGGTATTGAATACCTTGTTGATTTTGTATTGGCTGTAGTAGTAGATTAATAGCGCGATAGCAACGAGCTTGCACTACGTGATCGCAAAGGGAAGGAGATTAGTGGGTGAGGCAGAGATTAACATGGTTGAGAATTGCGAACTAGTTAACATAAATCTTCCCCTATCAGATGTAAACTACTTTTACGCAGATTGATTGAGGTAGTGGGTGTTGGAGAATTTATTAAAGGTGTCGCGAGTAATTGATGCCTGTAACGAAATCATTGGTAAAGTTACCAGTTGGCTAGTATTAGTCATGGTAATTATTGGTGGATGGAACGTTATCGGTAGATATCTAGGACGATTAACTGGTAGGAGTTTAAGTTCTAATGCTTATATTGAAGCTCAATGGTACATTTTTAGTTTAATATTCTTCTTTGCTGCTGCTTATGCGCTCAAACATAATGAACACGTGCGAGTTGACGTATTCTACAGTAGATGGAATCCCCGTCGTAAAGCAGTGATAGAAATTTTAGGTACTCTATTTTTTTTAATTCCGTTTTGTATTTTAGTGATTTTCTATTCTTGGGAAGCGGTTGTTAATTCCTGGTCAATTTGGGAAGGTTCTTCAGACCCGGATGGTTTGCCCCGCTATCCGATTAAAACGACAATAATTATTTCTTTTGCATTGTTGATATTGCAGGGAATTTCTCAAGTTATCAAAAACTTCGCCATTTTCAAAGGTTATATACAAGTTTCTGAGGAACATCATAATGATTGATTGGCTTGGACCATTAATGTTTGCCGGTGCTTTGGTTTTATTATCTTTGGGGTATCCGGTAGCGTTTTCCTTGGGTGGGGTGGCGATTATTTTCGCTTTATTAGGAACTGTATTAGGAATTTTTGACCTGCAATTATTTGGTTTAATGCCGTTGCGGATTTTTAGCATCATGAATAATTACACCCTATTAGCTATTCCTTATTTTATTTTTATGGGGTCGATGTTAGAAAAAACGGGTATTGCCGAACGTCTTTTAGAAACCATGGGAATTATCTTGGGACGTTTGCGGGGTGGTTTAGCTTTGGCTGTGGTAATTGTTGGGGCTTTATTGGCAGCCACAACGGGAGTTGTTGCAGCAACAGTAGTCGCCATGGGTTTGATATCCTTACCGATTATGTTGCGCTACGGTTACGATAAAAAGTTAGCCACAGGAGTGATTGCTGCATCGGGAACTTTAGGACAAATAATTCCTCCATCTGTTGTATTGATAGTACTTGCCGATCAATTACGAATCGGCGATCGCAATATTTCGGTAGGAGATTTATTTATCGGTTCGATAATTCCTGGTTTGATGATGGCTGGTGCTTTTGCTGTATACGTTTTAATAATTGCTTTTTTAAAACCGGAAATTGCTCCAGCTTTACCCGCAGAAGTTAGAAATATTGGTGCAAAGGCATTAACAGGGCAAATTTTTCAGGTGATGTTACCGCCTTTAATTTTAATATTATTAGTATTAGGAAGCATTTTTTTTGGATTCGCGACACCAACGGAAGCGGGAGCGGTAGGCTGTGTTGCAACGATAATTTTAGCTGCTACAAATCGCCAACTTACTTTATCAGCATTGAGTCAAGTTTGTGATTCGACGATGCGAATTACCAGCATGGTGATATTTATCTTATTTGGTTCAACTGCCTTTAGTTTAGTGTTTCGTGGACTGAACGGCGATATATTTATGGAATCCGTTTTAAGTAATTTACCTGGTGGTCAAATTGGATTTTTAATTGTGAGTATGTCAGTAGTGTTGCTATTAGGATTCTTTATCGACTTCTTCGAGATTGCTTTTATTGTTGTACCGTTATTTGTTCCGGTAGCGCAACAATTGGGTATTGATTTAGTTTGGTACGGGGTTCTTTTGGGAGCGAATTTACAAACTTCATTTTTAACACCTCCTTTTGGTTTTGCTTTATTTTATCTTCGTGGAGTTGCACCCAAAGAAGTAAGCACAACAGATATTTATAAAGGTGTGATTCCGTTTATTTTGATTCAGTTATTTGTATTGGGATTAATTATCGTGTTTCCGGGAATTGTCACCTTTTTACCTTCTTTGATGAAACCAGTTGAGAATTTATAACTGATAACTGATAACTGATAACTGATAACTGATAACTGTTCATGCTGCAAATTTCTAGAAATGTGATTATTTCCGATAGCGAAATTGAAATTAGTGCCATTCGTTCTCAAGGTGCTGGTGGTCAAAATGTGAATAAGGTTGCTACAGCAATCCATTTACGTTTTGATATTAAGGCTTCTTCGTTACCGGATTTTTATAAACAGCAGCTTTTGAAGTTAAGTGATAACCGAATTACTCAAGATGGAATTATTATAATTAAAGCTCAAGAATATAGAAGTCAGTTAAAAAATAAAGAAGATGCCATATCGAGGTTAAAACAACTAATTAAAAGTGCTGTAGTCGTTAAGAAAAAACGTAAACCGACCAAACCTTCAACAAGTTCGCAAAAAAGACGTGTTGATGCTAAAAAGAAGCGCAGTCAGATTAAATTTAATCGGGGAAAGGTTAGTGATGAGTAGATTGTTGATTGAATCTGAGAATTGCGATTAGCGAAGCTAGATGGGCTGATGTCTTTGCCGTAGACGGTTTCAAATTGTTCGCGGCTTGCGATCGATCGCATCCCCAGAAAATAGCATTGTTTCTAGAGCTTGTAAGTCTGTGTAGGTGAGGGGATGGTTATGTTTGAGTTTAGCGATCGCAATGTGGTTTTCGTTGTTACGGATGTAAGCTTCAACTTTTTTACGGTATTGGTAAGGGAATAGGCGATTCCCATCTCACAACCAGCTTCAAAGCTGCGTAGCCGTAATGCTTGTCGCTAGACATCGCTATACGTTGCGATAAAATGTAAGTAAAATCTATTGAGGAATTATCTGCACAATGGATATTTCCAAGATTTATGCGAGGATTTTGATGAAAGCGATCGAAGTGATGGGAACTGTTGACGAGCAAGGACAACTAGCTTTAGATACTCCTCTAACCCTAGATAAAAAGAGTCGCGTGAAAGTAATCGTTTTAATCCCAGAGGAAGAAAACAACGAAAAGGATAAATCTAAAGAGGAAATTATCGCAGATTTTCGTCAAGCTTGGCATGAAGCAATGACTGGAAAAACCATCCCTGTTTCTCAAATTTGGGATGGAATCGAGGATGAGTAAAAAAAAGTTAATAGAAGTTGTCGCATCACCAACTTTTAACCGAAATATACGTACCCTTGCCAAAAAATATCGCAGTATTCGCAGTGATGTACAACCGATTATCGAGCAACTCGAAAGTGGAGAATTACCAGGAGACCAAATTCAAGAAACCAACTATACTGTTTTTAAACTAAGGGTTCGCAATAGCGATATTCAGAAAGGAAAAAGTGGCGGGTATCGTCTAATTTACTATCTCAAAACAGCAACAGGGATTATTTTGCTCACTATTTATACAAAATCCGAACAAGTTGATATTGCGGCTGCGGAAATTAAAGATATTATTGCCGATTACGAACAATCATCAGTTGAAAATATAGAAACGAAAGAAAATATCTAGTTTAAAAGCAAAATATAAAGACGATCGCACAGATTTTTGAGTACGGGAATATGGTAAAAATTGACAGCGATCGCAATCAAAAGCTTTTCATCTTCTCTCAATCCCAACAGCTACAGTGAAATAATCGTTTCATTAGTGCGATCGCCCGAAGTGTTAACGGAGCTATCACCACTATGATGCCCACCCACACCAGAGGAAGCAGAGGAATAGGCGATCATACCTCGACCGACACCCCAGTCATTAATTTTAATCTTGCGTAATCACCCCTCCCAAACACTTAAGAATTTTTAATACTTCATGCAAATTATTACGATACTGCGACCTAGTAGAAAACAAATCAGAAACAGCGTATAAACGACCCAAAGTTTTCACAAACAAATAGCTACTACCATTAGTTATCATTCCGTACAAAGGTCGTTCTGATTGGGGATTCGCTGCCATATAAGCCAAAGTTTGCGGAATCGCCAATTCCACATCAAAAGTCGTTTTTTTAGATTCTATTAAAACAATCCATAATTGCCCTTGTAAAATTAAAGCATCAATCCTTCCCCGTAAAATCTCCTCATTATCCCCTTGCGCTGCAATTTCCACCGATACCTCAGTCTTAAACCTGTATGGAGCCTGATAAAAGCCTGCAAGTTCAAGTAATGGAGAAAGAACCACCATTTTAATAGTTTCTTCTAAAAGACTTCCATCAGAAATTTGGTAAAGGTAGTTTTGTCGAACTTGCTCTAATCTGGAAACTTCTGCTTGATCTAGTATAGGTAAATCCGCCATCCACTCAGTAAAAAATTGACTATCATTACTGAGGCTTAACCCCAGTTTCTCCTCAACTTGTCGAAGTGTCGTAATATTTTCCGCAATGGCGATACTTGTGATCATAATTCCCTTTATAAGACCTAATTAACATTAGGATAATTCAAATAAACCAATAATCATTAAGATAATTCATGCGTGGGATATGACTATTTATACAAGAGATTTTCAAAAGGATAATTTTCTTTCCAACGATTGGATATTTTCTCGCTTCTCTTCCCCAAACAATAGTAAAACTTTTCTCATTTATTAGTACGTATGAGTCAATTTGTTTATGCCAAAACAATTATTAAGAAAAAAATCACCATAAATAAAGACAGACCATTTACGACCTGTCTCATAAAAATCAACAATAATCAAATAATTAACTTAATTACAATCAGATTCGTTTCCAATTAAAGCAACTGCATGAGGTACCGGACGAGGTACATAACCTACCAAAGATTGTCCTTTATAAACTAAAGAGGTACTCGCACCCGAATCAAGCATTACAGCATCTTGAAATCCGGCTTTAACCAAGGCTTTACCAAGGCTTGCAGAATCAAGTCTTTTTGCTGAAATACCAATTACAGGAACACCCGATTTATTCATCCCCCAAAAAGCCCGGAAGCGTGTAGCATCGGCTCCTTGGAGAAAATTAAAATAATTCGCGGGTTTTGCTTCCCCGTTTTTAACCAGCCAAGCAGCACCCACAAAAGCATCGGTAACTCCCGACATTTCTGCTTGTATACCTTCTAAAGTATTATGTTTATCAGGTTCAAAGGGTATGTAACTTACTGCATAGGGACTAATTAAAACCAAAGGACGACCTGCTAATTTTTTATTTTCACTTTTATTTCCAGGGATAAACTTCTTGGTTGAATAACTGTAAACTGGTCCAATCATCACATTGGAGTCGAGGAATTTCAAAGAAAAGAAAGTCCCATCAACCGCAGCAACAGGATTGATTCCACTTCTAGCAACAACTTCTTCCAACTGATAGCGACTATCAGCGTGAATAGTTACAGGTTTACCACCGGAAATCAACACCAAGGGAACGTCATCGATTTTAGTACTAACACGTTGGATCGGACTGCTGAAGTTAAAACCTGGCTCTAGGGAAATTGCGATCGCCCTACCAACAGGAACCACTGCCTGTAAAGGTGATGGTATAGTGGAAAATACATCTAATGCACCTCGATCGAAGTCACTACTATTGAGATAACTTGATAAAGGTGAAGCAAATGTCTGCATCGCAACTTTCACACCCTGATCCGAATTACTGACTAAGTTGGATACATTTATAGTCGTTTTGAGCAAATTAGAAATTTGCTGATTCAAACCGTTATTTTGAATACAAGCATTGCGATTATTAGCAGCTTGAGCAATAGTTTGTGTAGTCGGAAATAATTCTAGAAAACCAAACACACAAATCATTACCAGCATCAGCTTAGTAACAACTTTGTGAGATTTATCTGGGCAAATCAAAGTTAGAAATCTGTAGCCGAGGACGGGATTTTTAGGTATTAACCTCATACTTCTTTGTCTCAGAAGAATTCGGACTTGTTGTCGTAATTACCCTGATTTAAAGCGATGGCATTAATACAGTAAAACTCTCAAGTTAAGAATAAATAAACGCTTCTTTAAATATTGTTTTGTTGATACAAATTATTGGTATTAAAAACAAAAAAACCCATATCTTAGAGATACCGGGTTATATCATGTCCGATTAAACACTTGTAATAAAGTTGGTTCGGGAACAATTACCAATTACCCATTACCAATTACCAATTACCAATTACCAATTAGCAATTAGCAGTCAACAGCGAATAATAACTAATCATCCGGACATGATATTAATTAATTTAGCTATATAGTTTTGTTGATAACGATTAAAATACTCGATGTTGTAAACTCGGCATTTGACGACGAACTTGCTCAATTCTAGCGGGATTAATTTCTGCGATCGCAACACCCGGTTGTTCACCAGCATCAGCTAAAATCATACCCCAAGGGTCAATAATCATCGCGTGTCCATGTGTTTGACGACGATCGTAATGTATTCCTGTCTGGGCTGGAGCGATAATATAACAGGTATTTTCAATAGCACGGGCTTGTAGTAATATCTGCCAATGGTCTTTACCAGTAAAAGCAGTAAAAGCCGCAGGAACAAACATCACATCAGCACCTTTCTTTGATAGATGCCGATAAACTTCAGGAAACCGAACATCATAACAAACTGAAAGTCCGATATGTCCCAGTGTTTTCGAGAAGTAGACGCTAGGTAGTTCTTTCCCAGCCATTACGGTACTCGATTCTCGATAAGTATTACCGTCAGGAACATTGACATCAAATAAATGAATCTTACGATAACATAACAATTCCTCACCGTTGGAATCGATCAGCGAAGCAGTATTATAAACCTTATCATTTTCATCGGAAGGAACAGGGAAACCACCACCAATCAGATTAACTTGGTAACGTTGAGCCATTGTTTTGAGAAAAACTTGAGTTTCCTTAGCAATAACTCCAGCTTGTGCAAGTTTATCTTTTTCTTCTCCCATAAAAGAAAAATTTTCCGGTAAACCCACTAATTTTGCACCTTTATGTACCGCTACATCTATCAATTCCTCAGCCTGTGCCAAATTTTTATGTAAATCCGGTACACTTGTCATCTGAATAGCTGCTGCTAAATAAGAACTCATCGTTGTATTAACCTTATAGAGAATTTACGGACGTTTTTACAAATCAAAACATAAAATACATTTGGTGTAAAACTCAATCCAAAGTCTTTTTTTTAATTGCACTTATTCTAACTAAAAGCAACTCTTGTTTATAAATATATACAATATATCCAATATTTTTTGGCAATTGCTTCCTGAAGGTAGAGAAAGTGAGTATGATATTTCCCGATAGCCATAGGCAAATACCCCAAGTGTTTATCCGAACAAAAGTAATCATATTTATAATTGCAGTAAAACAGATATTAAAACATGAACATAAATCAAAAAATATTTCAATTTGATTGATTTAAGTATATTTTTTTAATATCCGCCAATCACAACAAGTAAGTATGAGTAATATTTTTATCCCGGTTATCCTTGGCACCACTCGCCAAGGTAGAATGAGCGAACCAGTAGCTAATTTTGTTTATGAACAAGTTAAAAAATGGCATAATGTTGAAACCGAATTAATTGATATTCGTCAACTAAAATTTCCCATTGATGACGCTGGAGAATCAATCAAGGATGCAGAATTTTCTACAACTTGCGAACGTGCCGACGGATTTATTATTGTAGTTCCTGAATACAATCATAGTTTTCCCGGTTTACTTAAACACGTTCTCGATACTAATTTAAAAGAATATATTCATAAAGCCGTAGGAATTTGCGGTGTATCAGCAGGAGCTTTCGGTGGTACAAGGGTAATTCAAAGTTTGCTTCCTGTAATGCGAGAATTGGGTTTGGTAACGACTTTTTATGATTTGAATTTCAGTAATGTGAATAATTTATTTAGCGATTCCGGAGAATTATTAGAAGCAGAAAATTATATCCGTAGGTTTGAAAGATTTATGAAAGAACTAGTTTGGATGTCAACAGTATTGCGTCATGGAAGATTAGAAGTTTCTATCGATGAAAATTAAGTTGCGACAATCAAGCGTTCTCAGAAAAAGTTGTGAATAATTAAATTTAACTTCTAGGAAATAGAGAATAATAAATAATTTAGGAATTAGACTAAACTCCTTGGGGATACTCATCCCACAGAGTCGTAATTTCACGCAAGCTTTGGAACTCTCCATCACCAAGTATTAAGTGGTCAATCAAAGGAATGTCCAAAAATTGCGCTCCAGCTAATAATTGACGGGTTAATTCGATATCTTCACAACTAGGTTCAAGACTTGCTGAAGGGTGGTTGTGTGCGACTATCAAACGGGTTGCACCTTGACGTATGACTTCCCGAAATATATCGCGAGGAGGAGCTAAAGTTTCTGTTGCGGTTCCAATTGTAATTACTTGGGTTCCCAGTAAACGATTTTTTACGTCTAGTAATACTACGGCAAATCTTTCCTTTTGTTGCCACATTAAATCTTGACTTAATGCAGCAGCAGCAGCAGCTGGACTATCGATTAATGTACCTTCTCCCGGACGAGCTTGAAAAGCACGCTTACCTAATTCTATGGCTGCTAAAATCGCTGTTGCTTTTGCTGGCCCAATTCCGGGAATTTTGATCAATTCAGCAGCGGTGATATCTCGTAAAACTGCTAAAGGCTCGCGCTGATGCTTGCCTAATTCCTGTAATATATATTGTCCCAAACCTACAGCGGATAACTTCCCATGACCTTGACCTGTACCTAATAGGATTGCAATTAATTCAGCAGTTGCTAACACTTTTGCACCATGGGTTAATAAACGTTCTCGCGGACGTTCATTTTCAGCCATATCGGCAATTCTCAGGCAGTATGTCATAGATAAAATAGGGAATAACGATGATAGGTGTACCTATCTTTAGTTATCCCAGTTTAAACCTGAAAATTGACCTAAATGGCAGAAAATATTTAATTTTATTGAATTTTCTTTAATTACAAATAAATTACAATTAATTTTGCGAGTGCTTATTCCTAACCCCTGCTCCCTACTCAGAAAGTCATAACGATAAATTTTCCACCCACCTGCTTACTAACTAAACCTTAACTTGCAAACCTTCTTGGGAAGTTTGTGTTGCTTTGAGCATATGGTAAGTAATCAGCAACTGAGTCAACGCTAACGGATAACTTTGAATACTTTCTCCGGTGGTACCAGCAACTTTACCTAAATCTGGATTACTTTGGCGATCGCAAACGTTTTTCAAATGGGGCATATCGGAACAGATTATCTGTTCTAATCTATTTACCTGCTCTAATGTAGCGTGTCCATCGACTTCTAAAACATCAACGGGTTTACCCATATCTCGATCTAAATCTAAGCGAATTGCTGACATGGAATTGCCATTACCAGAGTTGACAATTTCGATAAAATCTGGGTGAGGAATTGTGGGACGTAATATTAACCGTACATTCAAATGTCCGTTACTTTGCTCGGAATCATCATTGGGAGGATAGAAACTAATGACAATATCTGACCATTGACGTTGGGGACGGATAAACTGTTCTGAGTCTGGTTCGCGTTTTTGAAGCTGACTTAAAACTTGCTCTTCGGTATAACCACGCTTTTGAGTATCACGCTTCACTTTCCACTTTGCACGCAGAGATTCAGGAGGAGCTAGATAAACTTTAACATCGTAACACTGTCTGGCTTTACGAGTCGAATAACCCAGTAGCCCTTCTATAATCACAAATTTATTGGGCTTGATGTATTGAGGTGCATCTAAATTACCAGTTGCATGATTATAAACTGGTTTGAGAATTGGTAGCCCATTACGCAGTTGTAAAAGTTGTTGCTGCATAATATCCAAATAGTTACAATCTGGATGAAGAGCGGTAATACCAATTTCCGCACGCTGCTTGCGGTCATACCGATGATAATCGTCCGTACAAATAACAGTGACGTTTTCCGGTCCTAATACCTGTGCTATACCCTTAGTTAAAGTTGTTTTACCCGCAGCACTGTCACCGACAATACCCAATATAATCGGACGATCCATTTTACCCCCTCAATTAGCAGAAAATGTAACTTAAAATTGTGTACTAATTTACTAATTGTAGAGATGAATGAGAAAGAACTCAATAACCATTAAGAAATACTTGGGCTGAAAAGCACTTACTTAATACTCAAATCGTTCGCTATTAAGCTTATTTATGGTGTGCAAAGATTGTTATCGAATTGTGTAAATTAATTAATTAGTAATGGGAATTGAGAATTGGGAATTGGAAAACTCATAAATTAAGTACTCGTGCAAAATAAATTAAACATTTTGTTTGAGGAGGGAATAGGGAATAGGGTTGGGGGTTCGTGTTACATAACTCACGAGTAATTATATAATTTTGCGTAACTACTTATTAAGTAAATAGGTCAAATTAAATATAAAACCTCACCCCGGCTAAAGCCACCCCTCTCCTTGCCAAGGAGAGGGGAAGGGGGTGAGGTTCTATCTTACATTTAATTATGCCTACCTACTTAATCCCTTCCCGGCAGAAGATTACCGATAAAAAAAAACCGATGCTTGGCGCTCTTAGCGCAGAGCAAAGAGGTAAAAAGAGATGACAATCAGGAGCGGAATAGGAGTAATCCAAAATCCAAAATCCAAAATCTAAAATCTTTTATATCCCCTTGGAGTTATCATCCACTCACCATAACTACGGGTGCTTTGATTACCGATTAAAACGGTGGTTAACATATCAACTGGTGCATCTAATAATTTTTCTAAAGTAGTTAAAATAATTTGTTCATCTTCGCGGTAAACCGATCGCACTACTGCTACTGGAGTATCGGGGTTACGGTATTTCAGAAAAATTTCTCTAGCTGCAACTAACTGCTGAGTACGGGTTTGGGATTTAGGATTGTATAAAGCGGTGACAAAATCCGCTGCTGCTGCTGCTGTCAAACGCTTAACGATGACTTCCCAAGGGGTAAGCAAATCGCTTAAACTCACAGCACAAAAATCATGCATCAATGGTGTACCCACCCGTGCAGCAGCCGATTGAAAGGCGCTTACTCCCGGAAATACCTCAACACTGGGGCTTTTACCATCCCAACCGCTAGCTTGTAAATCTTCCATGACTAAGCCCGCCATACCGTAAATTCCACAGTCTCCCGAAGATATAACCGCTACACTCAAACCCCAATGTGCTAACTCAATTGCACGAGTAGCGCGATCGCGTTCTTTGGTAATGGGTAAAGCTTCGATAATTTGGTGTTTCTGGAGGATAGGAGCAATCAAATCAATATATAAACTATAACCAATGACTGCATCGGCGCTAGCTACCGCTGTTTGGGCAGCTGGGGTCATTTGGTCGAGGTTTCCAGGTCCGGTTCCCACAAGCAGTAATTTACCTACTCTACCGATGTATTCTTTTTCCGAAGCGGCAACTGCAACTGTGACAGCACCTTTTAGATTTTGGATTTTAGATTTTGCGGAAAGTTGCTGGGGTCGGTTTCCGTCCCAGCAAACTTTCCAAGACGGATTTTGGATTGAAGGACGGTAAATTTGTTTGGGCACTTTTAGAGACGGGATATCCTGGGGAGACGTTATATATAACGTCTCTACATTGGGTATTTGACTAGCAGCGATAATTGCAGCAGCTTCAGCAACGCTGGGGGTTCCTACTTCTTTTTCCACAACTTGGGAAGGATTGGGAACTGTTACGGTGCGGAGAATTTCTGATGAAAAGGTTTTTAAAGGTAAATTTCGCTCGTGACAAAGTTCTATTAAACCAACTTCATTACTCTTAATATCAATTGTGGCAATACCTGCTATGGCAGCAAGTGCAAATTGATTTTCTTGAAATACTTGATCAATCGCTTGTGCAATTACCTGTTTTGATGTACCTCTTTCACAACCAATTCCTACCCAGAGTATTCGGGGGTGCCAGGTGATGGAAGGGATGGGGAGAGGGG